>MHIZ01000001.1:0-2760 GCA_001817765.1 Candidatus Colwellbacteria bacterium RIFCSPLOWO2_02_FULL_44_20b
TGCTTTGCCATTGGTGGCCACGTCTGCCTCTGTCATTATTCAGGTTTACGTCTTCTATAAATTTTTTAAACGGAGAATTTTTAAGGTTACTCCGCTTCACCATCATTTCCAGGCGTTAGGTTGGCCCAGAGAGAAAGTGGTTATGCGTTATTGGATAGTTTCTGTCATCTGCGCTATTACCGGCGTCATTCTGGTTCTCATTAGTTGACTTATCCACAGCTTTGCTTTGACAAGACTAAATAGTCGGGTATATTGATGTCAATGCAAAGGGCCATCACAGAGCGACAGAAACAGCTTCTTGAGGTTATTTATGATTTTTGCGCAAGCAGTGGTTATCCGCCAACGTTTGAAGAAATGCGCCAGAATCTGGGCGTTTCCTCCAATCAGTCTATTGTGGACCTTCTTGAGAAGCTTCGCAGAGACGGATTCATCAAGAAAGATAGCGGGGCTCGCAGTCTCGCGATTCTTCACCTGGGATACGAAGTAATAGGCCGCCCAGCGCTTGCGCCAGTGCTTGGCACCACAACTGCTGGCCTTCCCGCCGAATCAATAGAAATTGCAGGGGACTGGCACCCCGTATCTTCGGATGTCGCAAAATTTGCAGAGGATATATTTATGCTCAAAATCTCCGGCGACTCAATGATTAATGCGGGTATTGACGACGGTGATGCCGTGCTTGTGCAGACAATGAAGGAGTTTGTATCGGGCGACATTGTTTTTGCAGAAATCGGCGATGAGGGTACGGTCAAGCGGTTTATGTCGGACGACAAGCCGCCCTATGTCTATCTCAAGCCGGAGAATCCAAACTACAAGAACATTCTTTTTACCGATGATGTCCGGCTCAAGGGCAAAATCATATCCGTGTTAAAAGACAAAAGTTGGCAGTCAGTGAAATAATTATGGTCACAAAGAAACCAAATCGTGCGGAAAAAATTATTGGAAAGATTTTCCGTGATACCGAAATGGCGTTTGGTCTGAGGGAATTCGAAGGTATCGACATATACAAAATCCTTGAAATTACGGAGGAAGAAAAAGGCCGTTACTACCTCAAAGATAAAAAATCCGGCAAATCACGTTTCGTGTTTGACGAGAAGAAAGGCACAGGCAAGCCGGAAGAAATTGTGCGCCAGCTTTGGATTCATAAGCTCAACACCCACTACAAGTATCCGTTAGAAAGGATTGAAACAGAAGTCAGTGTGCATTTTGGACGTAAAGAATACGCGCGTGCCGATATTGTGGTTTATAAAAAAGACAAAATCACTCCATACATAGTGGTTGAGGTAAAAAGTCCCACTGAAAAACAAAGTATCGGACAACTGAAAAGCTATCTCAATTCCGAAGGCGCAGAAATAGGGGTGTGGTCAAACGGGAGAGAGCGCGTCATTCTTTACCGCTCATATCCAAAAGAGATTGAGAAGGACACGTTGAGCGAGATCCCGCGCTCCGATCAGACGATCGACGACTTGTTCGAGATAAAGAAAAAATGGTCAGACCTGAATCCAAAGTTTGATTTCGTGTGGATAGTCAAGAGAATTGAGGAGTTGGCGCTTGCTGGTTCCGGCGCGAACGTGTTTGAGGAGATTTTCAAACTTCTTTACGCCAAGCTATACGACGAGAAGTTGGCGCGAGAGAGACGCGATGATCAAGAAGTGACTTTTAGAAAATACAAGGACGCGGACAAAACATACGAAGTTATTAACGGTCTTTTTCAAGAGGCCGTACGGGAGTGGCCTGATACGTTTGAATTATCTGACAGGATTAGATTATCCCCTGGCAGATTGGGCACTTGCGCGGCTTTTTTGGAAAACATACGCCTGTTTGAGATAGGACAGGGCGAATACGAGATTGTTGATAGTGCATTTGAATATCTCATCACGGAAGTTTCAAAGGGAAAGAAAGGACAGTATTTTACGCCTCGTCACGTTATCAAAATGTGTGTGAAGATGCTCGACCCGAAAGCAAACGAATACATTATTGACCCGGCCTGTGGTTCGGGCGGATTCTTACTGCATACGATGTACCACGTATGGGACACCTATTTGAAAAACGAAGCGGCACAGAAAACTTATGCTTCAAAATATCTTTTCGGTATTGATTTTGACGACAACATGCGACGCATATCGCAGGCCTTGATGCTCATTGCGGGCGATGGCAAACACCACATATTTAAGCGCGACTCGCTGGATGCCCGCGATTGGCAGGGCACGGAGAGCGAAGATGCACGTGTCGCCCTGAAACCACTTTTGGCAAAATTGGATAATCCAGCAAATGCGCGCGAAAATCAACTTACCTATCGCAAACTCAATTTCGACCTCTTGCTCTCAAATCCGCCTTTTGCCGGAGAAAATCCGGAGTCGGACTTGTTGCGTCAATACGAATTGGCGAAAAAGGAAAAGGGCAAGATGAAAAATAATGTGGAGCGACACATTCTTTTTATAGAGCGTACGCTCGATATGCTCCGACCCGGCGGGCGGATGGCCATTGTGCTTCCCCAAGGAGTACTGAACAACACCAATATGGAGAATGTGCGCGAGTATCTTTTTGAAAAAGCAAAAATTCTCGCCGTCGTCGGTCTCCACGGCAACACTTTTAAGCCGCATACAGGCACCAAGACGAGCGTACTCTTCTTGCAGAAGTGGGGCGATGGCAATGAACCGCAAAAGGATTACCAGATATTTATGGCTGTATCCAAAAAAGGTGGCAAGGATAATTCCGGCGATTATATCTATAAAAAAGGTCCGAACGGCGAATATGTCCACG
>MHIZ01000001.1:2787-4982 GCA_001817765.1 Candidatus Colwellbacteria bacterium RIFCSPLOWO2_02_FULL_44_20b
AGAAATCTAATTTCTAAATGTATGGAACAGAATGGCGAACAGAAAAATAATAGGGACTTAAAACTGGGTGATTATCACGAAATCTGGACCCCGTTTTGCTTTCTTGATGAGTCTGGGGCGTTAGACATTGCGACGCAACCGTATTTCACCGTCGGTATGATAAAATGTGCCGAACCGTACTATCTCCAACAAAAAATTCGCTATATTAGAGAAAGCAATAATTCATGGTGGGAATTGAAATTTCACGATCTCAACAAAGCAAAATTGCCGGTTGCATTACAGTTGTTGGATGCACTGTTCAATACGCGTAGCATCCTCTTTTCTTCCTACTCCGTTGACAAACGAACACAATATTTCCAGCGCGAATTTCGTAGCGACCCATTTTTCGCTTATGAACAAATAGCGCAACATCTTCTGGAGGGGAACCTCAAAAAGAACGAGGTTATGATCGTACTGGCGGATAACGTAGTTACGCCAAAAAGAAGCAAATTTGAATTAAACATTAAAAGCGGTATAAACAATAAGTTTTCCAGATTAGCAATCGCTGGAGTGTGTCGCTTGGACTCGCGAACCAACGATCTGCTTCAACTTACGGATCTACTAACAGGTTCTATCAATTACGAACTACTTCTTAAGGAAGGACTTATTCCTCAACCGGCCGTCGCAAAACAGGACTTCGTGCAAAAATTCAAGACAAATCTCGGAGTTTCCGACCTAACAACCGAGTTTAGGAATTTCGCTTTCAATATCCGGCATCACCGACCGGATGATTTAATAGCCAAAATGAAAAAGGCCATCGGCCAATAGAGCCGACGCCTTTTCCGAATACTTATACAGTGTATATGCACAAGAATGAAAAGTCAATGAATATGGGGATAGCGAAAAATGACTAGAATTATGGCCGTTTTCTCAATAATCCAAAAATCACAACTCGAAGGCGCAAAGCGGCTCGATGCGGAATATTACCAGCCGGAATATCTGGATTTGGAAAAGAAACTCGATTCGATCGAGACGAAAACAATTGACGAGCTTTCAAAATCCGTAGTGAGCTTCGGAGCATATTCGCTGACTAGTTACCTTGAGTGGCAAGACTCTGGCGTGCCCTATGTGAATGTCGGTGATATACACGAGGGATACATTGACACGAGCAATATCAAACACATCAGTGAGAAAGTTGACGAGATTTTAAGAAAATCACGGGTGAATAATGGGCAAGTGCTACTTACTATGGCGGGCACAATTGGCAATGCTGCCGTCGCGCATAACCTGCCGCGCTCCATGAACGCCAATCAGGCGATAGCAAAGATTACGCCGATAGACGACATTTCTCCATACTATCTAGTCGCGTTCCTTAACTCAAAGTATGGCCAACTGCAAACACAACGAGAGATAGTGAGCAGTGTTCAGGCGAACATTTTCCTCGGGCCGATCAAGAAATTCAGAGTTCCACTTTTTGATAAAGCGTCGGCCTCGGCGATTGAAAACAAGTATCGTGATTTTCTCAAGACGCTTGAACACTCGCAGTCGCTATATGCCCAAGCAGAGAATCTGCTTTTAGAGCAGTTGGGACTGAAAGATTTCAAGGCGGACGAGGACTTGTACAGCATTGTTAACTTCTCGGAGATTAAATTGGCGAGTCGGATGGACGCCGAATACTTCCAACCGAAGTATGAAAAGTTATTGGAGATTTTGAAGCAATCTAAACCGCTTATCGGGCTTGTAAAACAAGCAAAACGCCGAGCTGAAATTATTCCGCAGAAGGAATACAGCTATATCGAGATTAGCGATGTGAACGCAGGGAGCGGGGAAGTCACAAGTAACTCTGTTTTGGGCAAAGAATTGCCTACAAATGCCAAAATAAAGATTGAGGGTGGCGAATTACTTATATCAAAAGTACGCCCTACTCGCGGTGCAGTCACAATAATCCCAATGGACTGGAAGAAGGATTTCATAGCCAGCGGGGCGTTTTCAGTTTTTGATGTGTCGTATCCGATGGGCGAATATTTGCAAATTGTTTTGCGATCTCTCATAGGGAAACTCCAAATGGAAAGACCTACAACAGGAACATCATATCCAACAATTACTGATGCGGATGTCGAGCACATCCTAATTCCAATTCTGCCGGAAAAGATGCAACAGAAAATCGCGAAGCTGGTGCGGGAGTCGCACGAAGCGCGAAAGAAGGCGAAGGAGCT
>MHIZ01000002.1 GCA_001817765.1 Candidatus Colwellbacteria bacterium RIFCSPLOWO2_02_FULL_44_20b
AAAAATTCTGTTCACCGCGTTCCATCCGAGCGACGGCGCTCTGGCTTGTCTGAAGAGTATGAGCAAGTTCGCCTTGCGTCATATGCCGTTGTTCTCGAAGATGCGTAATAAGTTTTCCTATCTTTAGTTGTTCGTTCATAGAGGGGGTTGGTTAATGATAATAAAGGAAGAGGAACGGTTAATGAAGTATATCATATATGATATAACATCAAGCACCAACTTATCCCCAGAAATTAAATAACTGAATCATTGAAAATTAACTGAAAATTGATGCTTGAAAATTTAAAATTATGATATTCTTCCTTTTTGACATCGTCCCCCAAAGCCCCCTACAATAACACGTACGAATGTTTATACGACGCATTGGAATCGATCTTGGAACAACGAATACAGTCGTCTTTCTCCCTGGGAAAGGCTTTATTATTAACGAGCCTACAATCGTAGCGCTGAGCCTGCCTGATAATAACGTACTGGCTGTAGGAAAAGACGCGAAAGAAATGATAGGCCGAACCCCCGGCGACATTGCCGCCTACCGTCCGTTAAAAGACGGTGTTATCGCCGATTACTATATTACAAAGGCGATGCTCCGCTATTTTATCCAAAAAGCGGTCGGCTCAATGAATATAGTCCGTCCCGACGTCGTAATTTCGGTTCCGGCAGGCATTACTCCCACCGAACGTCGCGCCGTCTTAAACGCGGCAAAAGAAGCCGGCGCGAAAAACGCCTACGTTGTCCGTGAGCCAATCCTTGCCGCTTTAGGAGCCGGAATTCCAATCAATGCCTATTCCGGCAATATGGTTGTAAATATCGGCGGCGGTACGGTTGAGGTTGCTGTAATCTCCTTGGGCGGTATTGTCTGCTGGTCAAGTCTCCGCGTCGCCGGCAATAAGTTCGATCAGGCGATCATAGAGTACATAAAGAAAAAATATTCTCTTTCAATCGGTGAACAAACAGCTGAGGCCGCGAAAATCAGTGCCGGCTCCGCGCTTCCGCTCAAGGAAAAGATAGAATTCCAAATTCGCGGCCGGGACTATGTAAGCGGCTTGCCAAAGGACATTATTATAAACTCGAATGAAATCGCCGAAGCGCTCAATCCGCATCTTATGGAAATGGTTTCCTCAGTTCAGACTGTTTTCAATGAAACGCCCCCCGAATTGGTCGCCGACATTATGGAAAAAGGAATTATCTTAAGCGGCGGCGGAGCAAATCTAAGAAATATTGACGAGTTTCTAAAACGTATCCTGGGAGTTGCGACCTATGTTGCCGAGGATCCAATCCTATGCGTGGCAAAAGGCTCAGGCATCATTCTTGATCACCTCGATGTATATAAACGAACATTGTTAAACAAACGCGAATAATGAACGTCATTGGTAATGAAAAAGTATTTGAAGATCTGAAAAAGCTGGGGGAAAAGAAAAAACTCGGGAACGCGTATATATTTTTTGGTGAGCCATCAGTAGGAAAGCGCCAAGTCGCCGAAGCTCTTGCGCATCACTTTGAATCGGGTCACAACGAAGGAGACGGGGAATATCTCGAAGAAACACGGATAATCGAGGCGCGGGAAGAAGAAAGTATCGGTATTGATGCCATACGGGATATTCGAAATTTTCTCTGGCAGAAACCCATTAAATCAAATTACCGAACAGTCATCATCGACGAAGCTAATCTTTTAACCAGTCAAGCGCAAAACGCAATTCTGAAAATTGCTGAAGAGCCACCCGCGTACGCGCTTATCATTCTTATTCTCGCAAATCCTGAGGCCTTGCTTCCTACGGTAGTATCCCGTTTCCAAAAAATTTATTTCAGCCGCCTGACAGATGAAGCAATCGAAACATTTCTTATAGATCAAATGAAAATGACGAAAGAAAAAGCAAAGGAAATCGCCTCAAAAAGTTTCGGACGACCCGGACGCGCCGTTCGTCTCATAAAGGATAAGGCAACGATAAAATACGAAAAAACCGCGGCAATCATCCTCAAAACTCAAAAACCGGAAGTGCCGAAAGCCTTGTTTGATGGTCAAAAAAATCTCGGACTGCTCGCTGAATCCTTACTAAGCGAGCTCAGAAAAGATACAATCAAGAATGCGGATAAGATAAAATCATTACTCGAGCGCTTCCGCGTGGTATACCAATACAACACAAATAAAAGGTTACAATTAGAAACCGCCCTATGGACTACTTCAAAGAAATAGAAAATAAAGTAAAACCGCTTGTTGAGTGGTTGAAAAACGAGTTTACAGGAATCAGAACAAACCGTCCCTCGCCGAAACTCCTTGAGAATATCAAGGTTAATTACCTCGGTCAGGAATTGTTAGTAAAGCAACTCGCCTCAATTACAATCGAACCGCCAAAAACACTCCTTGTAACAAGCTGGGACAAGACCGCTGTAAACGCCATAAGCAAAGCAATCGAATCCGCTAATCTTGGCGTAAGTACTGCCGTAACTGACCACACAATCAGGGTAAGCCTTCCTGATCTGACTGAAGAGCGCAAAAAGGAATTGATAAAGTTGGTGAAATCAATGGCTGAAGAAACGCGTATCAAAATACGCGCCGCCCGAGATTCGGTTAATAAGAAAGTAAAAGAACTCGAAGATGAGGATATGGAGTTCAAGGCAAAAGAACAGATTCAAAAAGGAACCGACGCCGCGAATAACGAAATCGAAAGAATCCTCGAAGAGAAAACAAAAGAAATCAACGAATAAATGACTCTGCTTTCAGTTATAATTTTCATCGCCGCTATTTCGATTCTGATCATCGTCCACGAGCTTGGGCATTTTGGCGCCGCTCGTTTTTTTAAACTCAAAGTTGAAGAATTCGGCATTGGTTTTCCACCGAGGCTTTTTAAAAAGAAAGGAAAGGAGACGATATATAGTATCAACGCGATTCCTCTAGGAGGATTTGTCCGTTTGTACGGCGAAGGAGGTCTTGAGAAAGAAGAAATCACAGAACCCGAACGAAGCTTCCGCCACCAAAAAGCCTGGAAACGAGCGATTATTTTGGCGGCTGGTGTTGTGATGAACTTTATAGTTGGATGGCTACTATTGAGTACTATTTTTATGGTTGGTCTCCCGCAAGCAATGTTTGTGGGTGATGTGAGTCCCCAAAGTCCGGCCGCCGAAGCGGGTATTAAAAAAGGTGATTTAATCGTTGGCGAGTATAAAAATGCCGAAGCGTTTATTGAATATATCAAGGCAAACGAAGGAAAAGAACTGACGCTCACAATAAACCGTCATGGCGACACGTTTGAGGTGAAAGCAATTCCGCGCGTGAATCCTCCGGAAGGCGAAGGAAGGCTTGGGCTTATCCCAATACCAATCGGCGTTGAAAAAGAAGGATCAATTTTCAAAGGTCTTGCCGAAGGAGGAAAAACAGCCATCGGAATGTCGTTTGAGATCGTCAACATCTTGGGGGATATTGCGAAGGGTCTTTTCATGGGAAATGTAAAACCGCTCTTCGAAGTTTCCGGTCCCGTCGGCATTATTGGTCTTTTGGGTACGGCAGGAAGCCTAGGAGGGTTGTACTTACTCCAATTCCTCGCGGTAATCTCTTTAAATCTCGCCGTTTTTAACATTCTTCCTCTCCCGGCGCTCGACGGCGGGCGTTTACTATTTATTATTATTGAAAAAATAAAAGGCAGTCCGGTTAAACACGTCGTTGAAAATATGGCGAACGCGATCGGGTTTGCCGTGTTGATACTCTTTATGCTCGTGATTACTATTAAAGATATAACGAACCTCTTTTAACGCACTATGATTCAAGAGAAAAAACATCTTCCCAAGCGTTCTGAGGATTTCTCAGAATGGTACAATCGCGTCGTCTTATTCTCAGAACTCGCTGATTACGGCCCAGCCAAAGGTACAATGATTTTCCGTCCCTACGGCTATGGTATCTGGGAAGAAATTCAAAAGGCGATGGATAAAGAAATCAAAGCCCGTGGCGTTCAAAATGCCTACTTTCCGCTCTTTATTCCGGAGTCGCTCTTAAAAAAAGAAAAAGAACACGTTGAAGGGTTTTCTCCGGAACTTGCGGTTGTAACAATCGGCGGCGGTGAAGAGCTTAAAGAAAAACTCATTGTTCGCCCGACAAGCGAAACGATTATGTACGAAGCCTACGCTCGCTGGGTACAATCCTGGCGCGATTTGCCTCTCCTTATTAATCAATGGAACAATGTTGTTCGTTGGGAAAAGCGCACCTACCTGTTTTTACGGACAAGTGAATTTTTGTGGCAAGAAGGACATACGGCGCACGCGACCCACGAAGAAGCATGGGAAATGGTTGAATGGGCAATTCAGATGTACGCGAAGATCTACCGTGACTATTTTGCGATGCCCGGATATATAGGTAGGAAATCAGAATCGGAAAAATTCGCGGGTGCCGATACGACATTAACCTATGAAGCATTGATGCCGGAGGGAAAAGCTCTCCAAAGTTGTACCTCGCACGACCTGGGGCAAAATTTCGCAAGGGCGTTTGGTATAAAATTTCTCGACAAAGAAGGCAAGTCGCAATACGTTTTTCAGACAAGTTGGGGACTCTCGACTCGTTCAATTGGAGGCCTTGTAATGCTTCATGGAGATGACGGTGGATTGCGTCTGCCCCCACGCTTGGCGCCGATTCAAGTCGTTATTATTCCGGTGAAAGTCGAGCCCGCTCTTATAAAAGAAGCAAAAAGATTCGAGAAAGAACTTATAGAAGAAGGCGTACGCGTGAAGTGTGACGATCGCGAAGGCGAATCACTCGGTTTCAGAATTAATAAATGGGAATTAAAAGGCGTACCGATTCGCGTTGAAATCGGAGGCGAGGAAATCAAAAAGAAAGAGTTGACGTTTGTCCGAAGAGACACGGGAGAAAAGCAAAAAGTGAAAGCAAAAGAGGGGGCAAAGAGTATCGTGAAACTTCTTGACCAAATTCAGAAAAAGATGCTTACTGAAGCGGAAGCAGCGCTCAAAAAAAACACGCAAAACGCCGCTTCATACGAGGAGTTTAAGACCATAATGGAGAAAGAAAAGGGCTTTATCCGAGCCTTCTGGTGTGAAGACAAAGCCTGTGAAGCCAAGATAAAAGAAGAAACAAAGGCGACAACTCGGTGTCTCCCACTCGATGCGAAAAAAGAAAAGGGAAAATGCGTGTACTGCGGTAAAACCGCTTCATACCAATGGCTCTTTGCGCAAGCATACTGATAAATATCGATGAATTTTCTAACTGGATTCTCAAAATCAATTGGGATAGATCTCGGCACGGCAAATTCCCTTTTCTATCTTAAGGGTAAAGGTATTGTCGTAAACGAACCGACCTTTGTGGCGATTAATAACCGCACCGGCCAGATTCTTGCCATTGGTTCCGAGGCAAAGAAAATGATGGATCGGACGCCATCGCACATAAACGTTGTCCGTCCTCTGACCTACGGCGTTATTTCAGATTTCGAAACAGCCGAAGAGATCTTGAAGCACTACTTCAGAAAAGTGAACGACAATGGGATTTTTTCGCGATACAAACTCGCCGCGATTAGCGTCCCGAGCGACCTGACTGAAGTTGAACGAAAGTCCGTGGAAGATGCGGTGCTCGAAGCCGGTGCCGCCAAGGCGTACCTCATCGAAGAGCCAATCGCCGCGGCGCTTGGCGCCGGTCTTCCGATTGATGAAGCGGCCGCCAATATGATTATCGATATCGGCGGCGGCACGACTGAAATCGCTATTATTTCAATCGGTGGCATTGTTATATCAAAAAGCTTAAAGATAGCCGGCGACAAACTGAATGAAGATATCGTTAAATTCGTGCGTGAAGAGTTCAAGCTCGCGATCGGTGAGTCAACCGCTGAAAATTTGAAAATCTCAATCGGAAGTGCTCTTCCGAATGATGAAAAACTTGAAATGGCAATCCGTGGCAAAGACCTTGTATCCGGTCTGCCAAAAGAAGTGGTTGTAAAAAATAATCAAATTCGCCTCGCGACCGCGAAATCACTCCACATAATAACGCAAGCAATTCGGGATCTTGTGGAAGAGGCTCCAGCTGAACTCGTTGGCGATATCTCTCGTCGCGGTGTGTATCTCTGTGGTGGTGGAAGTTTGCTTCGCGGCCTCGATAAATATATAGAAAAAGAAATTGGCTCCGAGACATTTCTCGTTGATGATCCGTTAACCTGCGTTGTTCGCGGTCTTGGAAAAATTGTCGAAGATTTCCCAAAGTATGCGCACATCCTCGCGAACCAAGAAAAACCCCGCCAAATAAACGCGTAAACGAATGAACAAAGCTCCCTATCTTATTGTTATCACACTCCTTATTGTACTTGTCACAAACAATAACTTTGTTCTTGATATAAGAAACTTGTTTGCCGCGGGATTATCGAATGTTGTGAGTTACGTGGGAAGCGGCTCCGAGCTCAAGGAAGAAATCGTGAAACTCAAAATCGAAAAAGAAAATCTACAAGCTCGGATTTTCGAAATAACAGTAAATCCAAACGCAAGTCAAAGTAAACGCCGTCTTCTGGAGGCAAAAGTATATTCGTCCTATCCCTTAAACACAAAATCCGAAATAACAATCGCGGGAGGTGAAGACAAAGGGTTGAAAGTAGATATGCCGGTTGTGCTCGAGAGCAACATCTTGATAGGCAAGATAAAACAAGTGTTTCCGGACACAAGCGTTGTAACGACTATCTTTGATCCAAAGTTTGAAATTTCAGCTCGAATAGGAGTGAAAGAAATCGACGCGCTTTTTAAAGGAGGCGTTGAGCCGAAGGTAGAGCTTATTGCCCGCGACGCGCTCGTAAACTCTGGAGAAATCGTGGCCGCCGCTTCAAGTGATTTTCCCTACGCCCTGAAACTTGGAGAGGTGGAAATCATTGAAGGAAGCGGAGGTCCTTTTAGGTCAGGTCTCGTAAAACCCTCGTACACCATAGGCGACTTAAGAGAAGTAATGGTGATAACGGATTTCGAGACTGAATAGTATGTTTCTTCTTAGAGTAATTATTGTGATAGCCGCGTCGCTTGTTCAAATAAGCCCGTGGTTTGAAGTTGGCGGTATAAAACCAAACCTTATTCTTGTAGTTGCGGTAAGTCTTGTTGTTTTTGAACAGGAACTTTGGAAAAAAATAACCGTAGTCCTTTTAGCTGCTATAATTCTCAAAGCCGGCCCTACGTTCGAAATCACAACGATTATTTTTGTACTCGGCGTGTTAACAAGTATTCTGCTCAGCGATTATTTCCGCTTCGAACGGGAAGCGGCAATCGGAGGAGCGGTTCTTATAACAATGCTCGCTCTAAACCTTACAAACGGCTTTTCATTTATAATCGCCGAAAGAACCGTTGTCCTGATCGAACTAGTGTATACAACTGCGCTCGGATTCGTTATTGTTCCTCTGAGCAAGTTGTTATATGAAAAAGGTAAGTCATCAAAATCTTGAATTTGAAGAGGCGATTGCTGATAGTTTTTCTGAAGAAGAATTTACAACAATCGAATCGCCCCTTCCGCGGCGCGTATTCAGGCTGACGGTCGTTGCCGCGTGCCTGTTTGCGGTCGTGTTTTTCGTACGCCTTGCCACGATTGGGTTTAGTAAAGGCGATTTTTACAAAGATCGTGCCCTCGCAAACGTCAATAAAGAAATCTATGATATCGCGCCACGCGGTATTGTGCTTGATCGTTATGGAAAGCCGCTTGTTGAAAATATTCCTATTTTCAGCGTATTTATAAAAACTTCGGAACTCTTTCGCGAAAAGGAAGAAGAAAAAGTGGCAAACACGTTGTACGAAGTTCTTGATATTGAACCGGGTGCGTTCTATGCCTTGCTTCGTGAGAGTAATCTTGAAATTATAAATGAACTGCTCGTCGCGCAGGACATTACGCTCGAAGAAGCAATTGCGCTTCGTGGGATGAGCCTCGAATCTCTAAAAGTAAAAGACGATTACAAACGAAAATACGCAAGTCCTGCCTTCTCGCATATAACAGGATACGTTGGCCTAGCGGATAAAGAAGACTTAAAGCTGAATCAAAACCTCCAATTCAAAGACATTGTCGGCAAAACCGGACTTGAAGATTTTTATGACGATATACTGCGTGGTCAAAACGGAGTGACAATAATGTACCGCGACGCGCACGGCACAATGCTCGAAGAAAGAAAAGTTGAGGAGGCGGCAATTGGCGAAGATATAAAAACGACAATCGACGGAGAGTTTCAGGAGTACTTATATAGAGAATTAAGTGAAAGCCTTGCGGATCTTGGCCGTGTCGCCGGTGTTGGCCTCGCCCTTGATCCGAAAAACGGAGAAGTGCTCGCTATGGTAAGCCTTCCGAGTTTTGACGCGAATGTTTTTACGTCCACAGGAACAGGAGAAAAAAGGCTTGAACTTTTAACAGACGAGAGGAAACCACTCTTCAATCGCGCCCTAGGAGGAGCATACAACCCGGGCTCAACAATCAAACCCTTCGTTGCGTTCGGCGCCTTGAATGAGAAAGTAATCACGCCGGAGAAGGAAATATTTTCAGCAGGGTACATTGAAATTCCAAACCCTTACAATCCAGATCTTCCAAGTCGGTTTGTTGATTGGAGAGCACATGGGTGGGTAGACGTGCATTCAGCGCTCGCCCGTTCTTCAAACGTTTATTTCTACGAAGTCGGCGCCGGTTTTGAGAGTCAAAAAGGGCTTGGTATCGAACGTCTAAGACGTTATTGGCAAGTATTCGGTTTCGGCGAAAAAACGGGTATAGATTTCCCAGGAGAAGCAAAAGGATTTTTACCAAGTCCTGAGGAAAAAGAAGAGCGCACGGGAAGCATTTGGCGGATCGGTGACACCTACAACGTTGCAATCGGTCAGGGAGACTTACTCCTCTCCCCACTCCAACTCGTACGCGCGGTTGCCTCGCTTGTAAACGGAGGAAACCTTGTTAAGCCGAAAATCCTTATGAATACGGAGGAAAGCGTAAAAGAACTGCTTCCGGAATCAAACGACGAAGAAAAGATTCTTGAAGATATTAAAGAAGGAATGGAAGACGCTGTGGAAAAATCCTACGGCACCGCTCATCTCTTAGCAACACTGCCGTTTTCAGTTGGCGCGAAAACCGGAAGCGCGCAGATTTCGAATAATACAAAAACAAATGCCTTTATTACGGCGTATACTCCGGCAGAAAATCCAGAAATCGTACTACTCATCCTTGTTGAGGACGCGAAAGAGGGAAGCCTGAACGCCGTCCCAATCGCGAATAGAGTACTCTGGTGGTACTACACGCATAGGATGTTAAACTAAAGACTGTCTGAAAAGTCCGTTTCGTTACGAAATTGAATCATTTCGAGTGAGCCAAGGAGCAACGAGGAAAACGTATAAATATACGATAAGGAGAAGCGACAGAGGCGTGGCCGAAATGGTACAATTGCAGTAGAATAAAGGCTATTCCGACAGTCTATCGCTATGTTAAATCTACTCGAAATCTTGTCCGAGTTTGTTTTAAGCGTCATTAAAGATTGGGGATATGGCGGTATATTTGCTCTTATGGCGCTTGAAAGCGCGAATATTCCCATACCCTCAGAAGTTATTATGACATTCTCCGGATTTCTTGTGAGTGAGAAAGTTTTTTCATTCTGGAGCGTCGTAATGTGGGGGACATTGGGAAATCTCGCGGGGAGTCTCATCTCGTACGGTATTGCCTACAAATGGCGGGAAGAAGCAATAAAGATCCTTACAAAAACAGTTATTATAAGCCGAAAGGATTTCGAAAGCGCCGAACGGTGGTTCAAACGCTTCGGAACCCACTCTGCTTTTATTGGCAGATTCATTCCGGTTATCAGAACCTTCATATCGTTTCCGGCGGGAATGTTTCGCGTGAATCTTCTGAAATTTTCAATATTAACATTCATCGGCTCATTTGTATGGTCACTTTTCTTAACAGCGATCGGAAGAATGTTGGGCGAAAAATGGGATGTATTCGGAAAATATTTTGAACAGTTTGAATACGCGATTGCCGCTTTAATCATCATTGTTGTAGCCTGGTGGATATGGAAACGATACAAAGAAGCGAAAGAGAGCAAGGCGTCGTCCGATACTGTGTGATATACTGTAAGATAAGTAAAATGAAACTCATTGTTGCGAATTGGAAAAGCAACCCGTTAAGTGAAGATGAAGCTGTAAAGCTC
The DNA here is from genome assembly GCA_001817765.1 of Candidatus Colwellbacteria bacterium RIFCSPLOWO2_02_FULL_44_20b. Taxonomy (GTDB): domain Bacteria; phylum Patescibacteriota; class Minisyncoccia; order UBA6257; family Colwellbacteraceae; genus O2-12-FULL-44-13. Next base: position 10,122 of record MHIZ01000002.1, read on the forward strand.
GCTACGGCGACCGATGCTCTTGGGGTTGTGCTTGCGCCCCCGTACCCGTTTCTCTCTTCGATTAGTAAAGTCATTAAAAAAGCGGAACTTGGCGCGCAAGATATGTTCTGGGGAGATATCGGCGCCTACACGGGTGAAATATCATGGCACCATCTTCAACATCTCAATGTAAGATATGTAATCGTCGGCCACTCTGAACGGCGAAAGTATCTCGGTGAAACTGATGGTTTGATTAATTTGAAAGTGAAGGCAGCCTTAAAAGCAGGACTGAAAACTATTCTTTGTGTCGGCGAACCATACCGCCTCAAAGAACAAAATGATGCCGAAAAAGATGCCTTCGCGAGAAATTATGTAGAGCACCAACTCGATGAAGGATTAAAGGGTGTAACAGAAACCGCGAATCTTATCATCGCGTACGAACCAATTTGGGCGATTGGCACAGGTGCCGCTGATACGCCGGAGAATACGGTACAAATGGCAGAATTCATAAAAAAGAAAGTGCCAGTTAAAGTCCTCTACGGTGGTTCAGTAACATCTGAAAATAGCGCGAACTTCCTGGAAAAAAAGGAAATCGACGGAGCTCTTGTTGGCGGAGCAAGTTTAAATGCTGAAGATTTCAATAAAATGGTCAAAAAGGCAAATAAATAAGAAAAGGTCTGTAAACACACACAAAACAAAATGCAAGATATATACAATCGCGCGAAAAATACAATATGGATACTTCTTGATATCCTTGTGGCGGTAGCGATTATCGCTGTTGCGGTTTCAGTTCCCGCGATTAAAAGCTGGGCAGATTCGATGATCTCAATTCGTACGGTAAATGTTTCTGCTGAAGGTAAGGCGACAGTCGAACCTGATATTGCGACAATTTCGTTCTCAGTTGTTTCTGAGGGAAGCAATCCCGAAAAACTTGAAACAGACAACAATGAAAAAATGACGAAAGCGATCGATAAAGTGAAAAAAGAAGGGATTGAAGCAAAAGACATTAAGACAACCCAGTATCAATTAAGCCCCCGCTATGAATACAACGAAACGACTCGAAAAACGTACATAAGCGGTTATACATTAACACAGTCAGTACAAGTAAAGATCCGCGATTTAAAGAAAGTAGCGACAATTCTTGGGGGTTTGCCGGGAGTAGGTATCAATCAAATCGGTCAGGTTGAATTTAGCGTTGAAGATCCGGACAAGTACCTCGATAATGCGCGAAACGAAGCATTCGCGAAAGCCCACGCGAAAGCGCAAGCTATGGCTAAGGCAACAGGTGTTGAGCTTGGTGATGTCGTGAACTTCAGCGAATACAGGGGCGGCTATCCTGGGCCGATCTATTACGGAGAAGCAATGGGTAAGGGCGGCGATGTTCAAACGTCATATACAGCGCCTTCAATTGAACCTGGTTCGCAGGAAATTACAGTTAACGTAAATATCACCTACGAAGTAGAAGATTAGTTTGTCCTAAGGGGGTAAGACGAATCAAAGGACTTGTCCTGAGCGAAGCCGAAGGATTGACTTTAATCTGGAAGTACGCTATACTTCTTTTCGTAAGTGAGTGTGAAGACGTTCCTCGGCGATGATATCGACGGAGGAATGCCCTCAACATAAGCTATGTGTTACTAAAACCCCCCGCAAGGGGGATTTTAGTTGGTTCGTTTTTATAGACGAACCAACCAGGGGTAGCCAATTAGCGAATCAAAGGATCACTATTTTCTCATTCCCATTATCCGTATATACTAAATACTGAAATACTAGATATTAAATACCCGGTTTAATGCAGACAATTCTTGTACGAGTAAACCTCGACATTGAAGGCGAAGTCTCCGAAAATGCGCTGCGTTTAAAGGACGCGCTCAAAACGGTAAAATCACTCTCAAAAAGCACCAATAAGATTGTGCTCTTAAGCCATCGTGGCAGACCGAAGGGGTATGATCCAAAACTAAGCCTCGAACCGCTTAAAGAAGTACTAGAAAAACACCTTCGTCGCCGCATCACATTTTTCACCCAATTCGATTTTCCAAAAATCAAAAAAACCATCGAGCAGGCGCCTGCGGGAAGCATCTTTCTTCTAGAAAACCTCCGTTTCCTTCCCGGCGAAACAAAGAATAGTTTGTCGCTCGCGAAAAAACTTGCGAGCCTTGGCGGTTGGTATATTAACGACGATTTCGCGACATCGCATCACGCGAACGCCTCAAATGTCGCTCTCCCAAAGCTCTTGCCGCATCGCGTTGGTCCAATACTCAAAAAAGAAGTTGATATTCTGAGAAACGTAATGAAAAAGCCGGCACGCCCGCTTGTACTTATCGTGGGAGGTGCGAAAGCAAGCGATAAACTTAAAGTCATCAAGCACCTCTTAAAAAAAGTTGATTATGTTCTTCTTGCCGGCGGCCCGGGTAATACAGCCCTCCGCGCAAAAGGAATGAATGTAAAGAAATCAATTCACGAGCCCAAAATGATAAAGGAGGTAAAAAAACTTCTAAAATCAGATAAAATAATTGCTCCACTCGATTGGCTCGAATATCAGGGAAGCATCGTTGATATCGGCCCAAAAACAATCGAGCGGTATTCTGAAATTGTAAAAAAGGCAAAAACAATAATCTGGGGCGGTCCTCTGGGCGCCTTCGAAGATCCAAAGTTTCGTGCTGGTTCAGAAGCGATCGCCCGCGAGGTCGCGCTCGGCAAAGCATTCACGGTCGTAGGCGGCGGCGAAACAACAGAACTTATACTGCAACTTGGCCTTGAAAACGAGGTTGATTTACTCTCATCAGGCGGCGGCGCGATGCTTGCATTTCTTGCTGGTGAAAAACTTCCTGCGCTTGAAACGCTCGGGCTCCAAAATGAATAAAATAAAAGGCGTAATGAAAAATAGAGACCTTGTGTTTATCGACACCGAAACAACGGGCTTAAATCTTCAAAACGAACTTCTGCAAATCGCGGTTATAAGGGTAAAAAGCGATGATTTTTCTATTCTCGACGAGTGGAGCGTAAAGATAAAGCCCCGTCATATCGAAAACGCTGATCCCGAAGCGCTTAAAGTAAATGGCTATAACGAAGAAGAGTGGCGTAATGCTGTTGATATAGAACAAGCACTTGATATGTTTAATGAGAAAACAAAAGATGCGGTACCAGTTGGGCATAACCTGCCATTTGATCTGTTCTTCTTAAAGAAGGAACTTAATAAGTACGATCGTGATGCGACATTCTTTTATCACGGACTTGATACGGTTTCGCTCGCCTGGCAAGAATTAAAAAACGTACAAGAAGTCGAGCGATTCTCATTAAATGAGCTCGCTCGATATTTCAAGATTGGGCAACCAAATGCCCACGATGCCCTTGCGGACGCGAAAACAACATACCAACTTTTTTTAAAACTCGATGAACAATAAAATAATTATTTACACGGACGGTGGTGCGCGCGGCAACCCCGGTCCCGCCGCGATCGGTGTTGTTGTCCATGGTGAGTTTGTCGAACCCATAGGCACCAAGAAATACGCAGAAACAATCGGCGAAACGACAAATAACGTCGCCGAGTATCAGGCGCTCATTTTCGGACTCAAAAAAGCTCGTCAGTTACTAGGAAAAGAAAAAGCAAAAGAGGCTAATATTGAAGTAAGAACCGACAGCGAGCTTATAGCAAAACAGCTAAAAGGTGAGTACCGTGTAAAGGAGGAAGATCTGAAACCGCTCTTTATAGACGTCTGGAATCTGAAACAAGACTTTAAAACAGTAGAATTTGTGCACATTCCAAGGGAAAAAAATAGGGAAGCGGACGAGCTTGTAAACAAAGCTCTCGACGGCAAGAAAGAGGTAAAAAACGGCCTGTTCTAGGAATAAAACAAGACGTTTATTGAGGTATTGACAAATCACTATAAATGTAGTATAGTCTTTTTAAGGTTAATGGAGTTCTATCCGTGTCGGTTGAGAATAACTCGCCGACAACGATAGAAAACTATTAAACCTATACAAGTTCTTTTCCAATAGAAGTATAGGGTATGAAAATTGGAAAAAAGCCGAAAAATAAAAATTAAGCTCGTTTCGACGAAAATCAATGATTTTCATTAACACGTCGGAGCGGCATAAAGGAGAGTCTTATGTTACTTAAAAGACTCGTTATATCATCAGGTTTTGCCAAGGTCGCGTCAGTTCTCATAATGTTCGTTGTGATGATTGCCGTTGTGAAGACGTTCCCCGAACTTATCTCATTCGTTACAATGACGAATGTGGTGATCGGAAGCGTGTTCCTTGTTATCGGCATCTATCTCGGCGCAAGCATTACGAAAGAAAGTGAATTGAAACGGAATTTTCCGAAAAGGAAAAAAGGTTTCAAATCAAACCCAATCGTAATGCCAAATCGTGAGACACGACCGCAAACCTCAAATCCCAATCAACCCCGCTTTAACCAATAAAGCGAGCGCAAACAAAAACAAAAGCCCCCCACACAGTAAAAACAAAAATAAAATTTGTAAAACTGCTCTGGGGCTTTTTATTTTGTTTGTTTCCTTCCTTATTTTTCTAAGGAAACAAACAACCCCGAGTAAGCTCGAAGGGTAACATTATTATCACTAGACAAAAAAAAGAAAGTTGGTATAATACATTTCGGCAGTTCAGATAGTTACGTTCCGCGTATCTTTGTAGAATCCTTGTACTTTGAATGAAACGCGGGATGAGGAAAGTCCGGACTCTCTCTTTCTATACGAGGCTTTTGCGAGCTCGCTGTATATGAAGATAAAAAAGTAGCGGCTAACAGCCGTCCGCAACAATGCGCGAGGTGCGAACAGTGACGCTGAGCGTCGAAAGACGTGATGCGTCCCGCGAAGCTCCGTAAGGAGCGAAGTGGGATGAACTTCGTATAATCTGCCAATCGGCGGAAAAATCGAAGGGTGAAACGCGCTAAATCCTTACTGAGAGCAAGGCCGTACTCTTAAGTTAAAGTAAAGGGGAGTTTACCTCGCCGGAGCTTTAGCGAAGGAGGGTGCCGCACGATTCCGAGAGTAATCAAGGAACCAGAGAAATTACTATCTCGCCCGCCGTAGCTTTACGCGAAGGTGGGTCAGACAGAATCCGGCTTACGAACTGCCAATAAACTAAAACACCCCGCAAGGGGTGTTTTAGTTTTGTCAGATGAAGTTAAATTCCGAGCCCCGTCTTACTCGTTTTGATTTTCTTACCTACCTTTTTCGGAGTTGAAACTTCTTTTGGTTCATTTTGTTCACGGGCGTAGAAATACGCGCAATAATCACAGTTCGAAGAATCCTTTGGCGGCGTGTTTTCCATAAGGCATTTCTTGATTTCCTTAAGTTTCGGTTCAATCCAAGATGTATCGCCTTTGTAAGGAATAAGCTTCACATCAAATTCAAGCTTGCTATCAAATACCTCAGCATCAAGCTTGCCGTTTACATAAACAAAATATCCTGTGTCTGAAACATCAAAGCCATTTTTTCTGAAAAGCCACTGATATACTTCCATCTGTCGTTTATAGCCATCTTGCCATTCCGCGTCAAGATTAACCTCGGATGCTTTCGCCGTTGCTTTGTAGTCGGCAATAATAAGTTTTTTATCGCTTCCGATCCATACGTCGTCAACGCCCCCGCTAATTTTAAGATTTGTCACGGGATCAATATAAATAATGCCGCGGCGAAGTGAATCGCGCCACGCGTCAATATCGGGATGCGCGAAAGGCACCGCGTCAATGCTGTAATGTTTCATAAAAGGATGAGGAGTCTTGTTCGCGCGATGATAATCAAATTCTTTTTTAAGAAGCATGTCTACCGCCGCGTTTAAAGAAAAGGGGAAACCGGGCGGTCGTCCGATGCCGATCCGCCGATCAAAGTAAAAACATCGCGGGCACTCGACAAAAAGATCTATTTTTGAACGACTCAGTTGAAATGGCTCGTTCGCGTCCGGGTTAAAAAGCCCGCGAGAACTCTTAAATGGATTGTAATATTGGGACATAAATGAAATTAAATATAACAGAATCTAGCATACCACGGATGCTTGAATGGGAAAATTAGGAAAACTAACCCGTAAGAAATCTGAAAGATCAAACAATACAAAAAAATTGCGATAGCAGTAAATTTAGTATAGTTCAGAGTAATTCGAAAGTTGGAAACTAATCCTTCTTTTCAACAATAATCGTACACTTTGCAACAAGCGCGGCAACAGCGCCAACTGCGGCAAGCATCGGTGCTAAAAGTGCGCC
>MHIZ01000003.1 GCA_001817765.1 Candidatus Colwellbacteria bacterium RIFCSPLOWO2_02_FULL_44_20b
CCTGATTACGCCAGCACGCTTCTTCGGTGGCGTGAAACTTCTTCTTCCGAGACAATTTTTAACCTTCAAAAAACAGAAGCGGTGATTAAGGAATTTACCGAGGAGGAATCGCATAATCTTTCGCTTGTCACAGAACGTCTTATGGCGCTTACAAATCCTGAGAACAGGGGAGCGATACTTTGGCCGCTTCGGGCGGCTCTATCCGGCAAACAGGCGTCTCCGAGTCCTTTTGAAATTACAGCGGCTCTTGGGAAGATAGAATCGCTTCGACGGATAGAATTAGCCCTTCAGAAACTTAGCGTATGACATTTCAGAATCATTCCACGCGTTTTATTTCTTTTTTAGTTCTCTCCGTACTTTTTTTGAACACGGTCAGTTTTTCTTTCGCGGCGACGCCCGAAATAGATCTTCGTCGTTCAATTGATGAAAAAGCTAAGGCGCTTCAGGAGGTCAATCGGCAAATTCAGGAGACGCAACAGAAATTAGAAGAAACTGAGGGACAAAAGCAAACACTTACCCGAGAGATTAAAATCATTGATTATAACATTAACCAACTTCAGCTTGGCATAAAATCGAGCGAAATTACTATTGAAAAACTTGGTCTTGAACTCGAATCGCTTGCGGATCAAATGACGTATATTGAACAAGAGGTTGATTTGAAACAGCAAGCCGTGGCGCAAGTACTTCGCGAATTACAGTATCGCGATAATGAAGATTTTCTTACATTCTTTCTTCGGGCGGGAAGTCTCGCGAATGGAGTAGAAGAACTTCAGAGCCTTTATGGTTTAAACGTCACACTTTCTGATGAAACCGCCCAGCTTGAACAGCTTCATAGCAATCTTTCCGCGACCCAGGAGGCAACGGTTGATCGTAAACAACAAGTTGAATTTGAAAATAAGAATCTTAAAAATCGAAAAACGATTGTCGATGATCAGAAAAAAGAAAAAAATACACTTCTTTCTACGACAAAGAATCAGGAAAAGATTTATGCTGAACAGATTGACGAACTTGAAAAGAAACAGGCTGAAATTGCCGCTGAAGTTGAAAAGATTGAGTTTGAACTTCGACAGAAGATTGATCCAAGCCTTCTTCCTATAAAAGCAGCCGGGGTTTTTTTGAAACCAGTCAAGGGAACTTTAACTCAGGAGTATGGACAAACAAGTTTCGCGAAGTACGGATATCGAGGGGGATTTCATAATGGGATAGATTGGGGCGCACCGGTTGGAACGCCTGTTATGGCCGCGGAAGATGGCACTATTGTCGCAACCGGAGATAGCGATCAATATTGTCGTCGTGGAGCCTATGGAAAATTTATCGTTATTAAACATGAAAATAATTTGACAACGCTTTACGGACATCTTTCGAGAATAGTTGTTAGTGAGGGTGAAAAGGTAACACGCGGTGGACTTATTGGTTATGTCGGTAATACCGGCTATGCGACAGGGCCGCATTTGCATTTTACGATTTACGCGAGCTCAACGTTCTATATGGGAGCAAGTCGTGTCTGCGGAACTTTGCCGTACGGTGGTTACCTTAATCCGGCTGACTATGTTACTCTTTAAATATATGAGACGCCCTTCGCTTCTTATTTTTGGACTTGTAGTTTTGGGATTTCTTCTTGTTTATGGCGTTGTTTCCGCGCAGGAGTTGCCGGAGGTAGGGGAAACTATTTCTGAAATTCAGTTTCCACAGAGTGAGGAAGAAGTTCGGGGAATTCTTGATGGAATTTTTGATTTTTTGCGGGTCAACCTTGACGCGGCGGGACCCTTTTTGAGACAAGTTGGTGCTTTTATTGCCTGGCTCTTTGAAGTGATTGCCGCTCTTATACGAACAGCGCTTACCAAAGTTTAATTTCTTTCGTTGACATAGTTTTGGTTGTGTGTCGTTATATTGATTTCGCGACAGGTTGGGGGAATGAGTGAATTTTGATTTTCAAATATTTTTATTTTACGAAAGCAAGAAGAGGGAGGATCGATTGAGTGTTAATAGGATAGAGTAAGAGTTCTTAGGGAGGGAGTGTAGTTATAAAAATTTCTTACTATAGGTAGAAATTTTTGATGAGCGTAAAAATCTTAGAGAGAAGTGTGTTTTAGATATCTTTGGTGTGTCGCCTAATATATCTTTTGCGACATATCCATAGATATGTGCGCAAAAGATTGCCTAGATTTTGCAACGGGTACGCTTTTAGCGACCTTCGCAAAATCTAGGCCTTTTGGTTGATTTTACTTACTTATTTTTGCCTCAAAATTGACCCGTAAGCCTTCCTGCCCTTTGGAGTAAGGGTTTACATCATTCGTTTTAATGATGCTTCTATTTTTAATCCGCACGCTAGCCCTATGGGTGTTTTTAATACTCTCTAGGGATCTTGTGAAACATTTTCTTTGACCGTGAAACGTATTCTTGTTTTACAGGAAAAACTTTTTTAATTTAGAAAACTTTTTAGATTTTTTAATCTATAGCTTTGATAACTTATTTTTTGTATATCTTTTTAGATTAATAATCTTTCTTTGGTTGTATTTGTGTTTTATGAGGAAAACAAGAAAACTGCGGATATGTAGATTTATTAGGAGTACTGTCGCATAATATTATTAGCAACAATGGGTTACTAAAAAACGGAGAGGAGCCTTGGTAGGCTCCTCTAACCCAATTGAAGCTTGGCAGCTTCTCGCTTTGGGGGTAGGTCGGGTCCCCCATTCTCAAGAAAAATCTTTTCTTGAGAATGGGAGATCAGAATCAGTTAAAGTTCTAAGAAGAAAATAGCACTATCTATTTTTTAGTGCAAGGAAAGCCAGACGCCGAGGGCGACTGCAAGACCGTTTAAGATCCAAAAGCGGGCAACAATTTTTTCTTCAGGCCAGCCTTTTAATTCAAAGTGATGGTGAAGCGGCGCCATAAGGAAGAGCCGTTTTCCAAAACCATGACGAGCGATAACTTGAATGATTACCGAAAAAAGCTCGACAAAGAAAATAAATCCTAAGAGCGGCAAAATGATTATTCTGTTTTGGGCAATTGTCATTACAGCAAGGAGGGTTCCTAATCCAAGTGATCCCACGTCCCCCATTTGGAAACGCGCGGGTTTGATGTTGAAATAGGTATACGCGAGCAGAGCGCCAATCACTGTAGCGTTTAAGACCGCGAAAACGGTATTGCCTTGAAACCAACTTATAATCAAAAGTCCTCCAAAACCACTGATTAAAGTTCCGCCCGCGAGGCCATCGAGGCCGTCAGCGAGGTTTACGGCGTTCGCAGTTGCCATAACGATAAGAATAATAATCGGGATCAAAAGCCAGCCGATATCAAGGCCGCCGTTCTGACTAAATGGAAGCCAAACGAGTTTCCATTGAGGACCAAGTTTGAAAAAAAGCCACCAGGCGGTCGCGAGTCCCGCTAAGAACTGGAGAAATAGCTTTTCGTGAACTTGTATGCCTTTGCCGGGATTTGATCCGAGTAATTTTAGATATCCGCGGATACGCGCGAACGGAAGGACTATTTTGTACCAGAGACGACCCCAGAGGCCTTTATGCACTTTTGATAATGTCTTAACAAGCGTCACCGAACGGATGCGTCGTTTTCTACCGAAAATATTTAAAAGATCATCAACACCACCGAGCGCGGCCGAAAAAAGCATTACGCCGATCGGAACCCAGCTAAAGCTTCTATCCCAGTTAAAAAGAACCGTGATAAACGCGGTTACAAGAATTACGAGAAGGCCGCCCATTACCGGGGTTCCTGCTTTATTGATTCTTGTTTCGTGTCCGAGTTTGTCCTCGATTTTTGCCTCTCGTACAACTCGGTACTTTATGAGCACTTGTCTTAAGACGGGAGCGCACAAGAAGCCTAAAAGCGCGCTTATAAGGAGAAAAAGTATACTTTGAGAAATAATAGCCATTTTGGGAAAGAATATAGATAGAATGTAGAATTTAGAATATAGGGAAAACCACCTGAGGATAATTTAGATTTTCTTACAAAAGACGATAGATGCCGTTTGTTTCGCCGTCAAGCAAGCCTTCGTATGTGATGTTTCGTCTTGATGCTTCGTCACTTTCTTGCCAGTTTTGTTCTTCAAGTGTTCCAGCGGGCCTTACTACAATAACTTTTCCGTTACGAACACCACTTTCGTTGCCATACGCGTTTGTTGAATGGATATATGTTATGGCGAGAAGTTCTCCCGAGCTGTTACGCTCGGTTTCTTCTATAAGAAGGACGTGTTTACCGCTTCTTGTTTTTATCATATCACCAGGCATACTATCCTGCCAACGATCAATTTTGGAACTATTTTTTGAATTTGTGAGGGCTTGAACTGAAAGATTTTCAACTGGCCGAAATTTCGCAAGAAAACGCCGTATGATACTTGTGTAGGCGGTTACCGCGAGGTTTTTTACCTTTTTTTCACCAAGCATTACAAGGAGAATATTAGTGATAAAGCCCGAGCAATCAATACCAAGGCCGCTCTTTTTTAGAAATTCTCGTATGTGGGCGGGCTCAAGATCTTCGAGCGCTACATTGTCGTGTTTCGCGATAAGGATTGCTTCTTCTTCGATTTCCGAGGGTGATCCTTTGCCAAGCATTACTTTAAGGCCAGCACGGACGCCCGCTGTGTTTATAAAATAAGGGCAAACAACTTTTTTCCCGCCTAGATTTAGGTTTTTATATCTTTCTATTACGTCGAGGGCTTGTTGCGGGAGTTTTTTAGTCATTAGTTTATATTCTATGGCCGCTCCGACGCTCTCTTTTAGGAGGTCGGAGCCACGGCTTTTTGATTATATTTTATTAGCGTGCCGTGGGAAACATTCGTTCCATAAAAGAACCGAGCATTTGAATACGCACTATTTCTTCGTTTGGCTTATATTCTTTTTTGTTTTGAGGAATCACGAAGAGATCGCTTTTATCTTCTAATTCAAACAAAGCTTTTTCCTCAATTAAATTTAGGGCACTATCATACTCCCCTACTTTGTCTATTTTTTGAAACCGTTCGGCAAGCGCTCCGTTTTGTTTTCTTAGAAACATTTGGGACGCGCGTATTGCCTTTTCAGCTTCGATTGAAATGTTTTTATCTTTTAACGCGGTATAATGCCAATCCATTGGTCCATTTTCTTTTTGAAGATTTCGTAAGCGAGTTTCGAAACTTGCGGAAGCTGGTTGGCGCGCATTTATCTCAATAACATAGAGATCTTTAGTTTCTTTCTCGACAATAATATCCAGACCGAAAAGGCCCTTCCACTTCGCTTCTCTCATTACTTCTCCTACCCTTACGGCTATTTTTTTAATACCTTCAAGTTGTTTTTTGTCGAGGTTATTTTCAACATACGCCCAATCATTTCCAACTGTTGCGAGCTTATTATCAGTAAGGCCGTTGATGCCGGTAAGTTGAAGACTTATAGCGCCAACCGCGATTTCGGTTTCAAGAACGCAAGCATTTAAGGTTACGCAATCACCATATATGAACTTCGTTATTTTTGCTTCACGCTTTGGGTACTTTGTCTTTTCCTCTTCAAGTGTTTTCGCCTCATCTATTATTTTTGTGCCGGAGCCAGTATGGCCTAAGTTGTATTGAAGAATAAACGGCGCTCCAAGCTCTTTTTTTATCTTTTCGAAATCAAGCTTTTCTAGAACAGCAATTTTTGTTTCAGGAAGTCGAATGCCTTTTACATTTTTCAATAAGTTGTACTGGTTGATTTTATGTTCGAATTTCTCGATGAGTTTTGCTTTGGGATTTAGAAGTGTCCATTTGTTTTTTTTAATACAACGCTCAATTTGAGAGGAATTTTTGAAGACAATAATTTCCGGATTTTTATCCTTTTTTTGTATCTCTAACGCGATTTTTTCGAGTAGCTCAAGCGTACTCCCCCCTTCTTCTTTCAAAAGAATCCGGGCGGGGTAGAATTTTTTAAAAAGATCCGCGAGTGGAGAATGATTACTTACAACACGCACATCAGAATACTTTTCAAAATCTATCCCGAGAGCACGTTCGATATCTTTCGTTACGTACCAGATCATTCGCTCTGAGTTTCGTTACCTTCTTCCGGCTTTATGATCGTTGATGGTTTGAACCAAAGTTCCTGATATTCCCATGACTCCCCTTTTATTCCAAGAATTTCGGCTGCTATATCGATCAGCTCTTTTTCTTCAAGTTCAAGGGAACTTAGCGTGTATTCATATTGTAGTGTTCCGCCGAATCTTAAAATGTTTGTTCTCCCATTTTTGCCGTCTAGGATCCATGACATCATCAAGGTGCCTTTTTCAAATTTAATGCGATTTCCCGTGCCAAGCGATTTTGTGCCTTCCCCACCTTCGGTTAATTTAAATACCTTGTTTCCGTTTCTATACGCTATCCAAAAACCGCCTTTATCAAGACTGTTTGGATTTGCGTTCGGGCTTGGGGCAATCGCGTATACTTCTTCAAGTTTATATCCCTCGGAAATAACTTCTGGATATAAAACTGGGAATCGAACCATCGCTTCGATGCGAGCGTAAATGCTTTTATGTTCTCCCGCATCTTCCTTAGAATCGATTACTGGCTCAAACTTTTCTGAATAAATTCGCTCAAGAGAATTTTTTCTTTTTTCAAGTTCTCGCGCCGCGCGCTCTTCCCTGCTTCCGCCTATAAGATAATTTCTTTCGAGTTGGTCGTACACCCAATAGCTCGCGGCGGCGAGCACTACTAGAATAGTGATTGTCTTTACAAACGTTTTCATTACCTACCCGTAAATAGTAGTATCACGTTTTTCTCGATTCTTCCAGCTTCTTTTGCCTTTATTGTTCCCGCGAGAGCGAGGAGCGAATCCCAGCTTATATTTCGTATTGGCGTTGTTTCTTCAAGAAGATTTTTTGCCTTTTCGAGTGCTTCGTCGCTTACGACATACCCGCTTCCTTTTGATTCTCTTACGGCTTTCAAGACGTTTGGTTTACGATGCGCGATGGTATCTACTACAGCACTTGCCTTTGAAGATTGTTTTCGTTCGAATTTTGAATCAAGTTCACGCGCGATTGGGGCAACGTATTCAGTTTGGACGATATTTAGAGCGGGCATAATTTTTAGTTTTTTAAAACCTTCAAAAAGACCTTCGACTGTTGTTCCAGAAGAGGTTGGGATAAAGAGACTGACTTTGTCCTTTTCAATATCGAGATTTTCCCCGATGTTTTGCAGAAGTTCCCGCGCGAGTACCTTGTATCCTTCAAGTGCTATAGCATCTGTTGAAGTACGAATAAGCTCGGAGTTTTTTTCACGGGCAAAACGCAGGGCATCGCTTTTAGCGCGCGGCGAAAGGTGGATGTTGATTTTTTCTTGATTCTCGACAGCGGCGCTTAGTCGCTCCCTTTTTTCTTTGTTTATTTCTGGTGAAACAAATATATCGAGCCTTAATTTTTCGTCATTATGTTTCAGATAATAGGCGGCGCTTATGGCGGCATTGCCAGATGACGGTATCACAAAGCTTTCTTTTCCCTTTCTCGCATAGTACGCAAGAAGTGGCCAGATCGTCCTGTCTTTATGAGAACCAGAGGGATTTAAGTCCTCGCGTTTTATAAAAAGCCGTTTTATGCCAAGTTTTTCGGCTAATGTTGGGTATTCTTCAAAAGGAGTCATTTATATACTTTATAAGTATATCGCATTTGATGAGTTGACGTAATAATGTACCTTTGTCATAATCAAATCGTTTTCAGATAATCAATTTCTATTACCGATGAGAAAATATCACACAGTTTGCCCGGAGTGTAAAAATAATATCAATTTTGAACAAGAGGGCTTGCAAGAGGGAGATCACTTTGAATGCCCAACCTGCGGCATTACTCTTGAAGCGCGAGATTTTAAAGAAGGCGCGCAAGGCATAATTGAAATCGAGAATCCGGAGATTGTTGAGACGGAAAAGTAGGGCTCGGAATAATAGTCACTCTCGTTAGCATTCGAATTCCCGGCGTGAATTCTCATTGGCGTCGAGTTTTCGCTTTCCCCTTCTATTTTTTATTAAAAAAGTATCAGTATGGGCACCGTGCCCGCTCAAACTCGAAGCCCATTCGAGTGACTATTATTCCTCTCGAGGATGTAGCAAAAGGAGTGTGATTATTCTTTCTTTAGAACTTTTTCTCCTATCTGCATTTCGGTTATGTTCAGAAGTTCGTTTGTGAGATGACCAAGACGATCAGCGGCTTCGTTTGCTTTGTTGACTGATTGAACCGTGTCTTCTGTGATATTTTTTGAAGTAATGCTTTTACGGAGCGATTCAAGGTAACCGATAATAATCGTGAGCGGGGTTCTGAGGTTGTGCTGGGTTGTGAGGATGAATTGGTTTTTCTTTTTATCGAGTTCTTGAAGTTCAATACGAGCTTCTTTTTCAACTTCGTATGCCCTGCGAATCTCTACGGTTTGTTCGGTAACTTTTTGCTCCAAGTGTTCATTTAAGTCCTCAAGTTTCGTGTTTACTTTCGCGAGTTCTTCTTTTTGCTTTACCTCGATCAGCACGCTTTTAATCAAAAATACTCCTATGACGACGACGCCGAGAAGTACTGTCGCGTTCACTACATAATCCTGCGTGGAATTGCTGAAAAGTAATCTAAGAAGTAAGAAGAGCCATAAACCAAACGTGACGAGCTCTGTTGTGATGGCTTTAATATTGAAGAGGCGGAATTTTGTTATAGCGTACCCAGTGCCTATAACAAGCGGCATTGTAAATAATGGTCCGTACGAATTTAGTGCCGGAGTTTTCAAGACGTTCACGGTAAAATACTGAGACCCGAAAAGAAGCGCGAACGTACCGGCTGTTCCGAGAAGAATCGCTCGGAGAAGTTGTTTTTCTTCAGGTTTTGCCTTCTTATGCTTTGATACGGCTACGACTATCGAAAAAATAACAAATGCAAGCATAATAGCTCCCCATACCGCGTTCAATATATTTGGTCTCGCAACTGGTATATTCGTGTTTACATATTTGATTTCAGGATCTATATCCATACCGAATGGCGCTACGGCTATATATAATAGCGAATATTACAAATATGATTTTCAAGGAT
This sequence comes from Candidatus Colwellbacteria bacterium RIFCSPLOWO2_02_FULL_44_20b, assembly GCA_001817765.1. Lineage (GTDB taxonomy): Bacteria > Patescibacteriota > Minisyncoccia > UBA6257 > Colwellbacteraceae > O2-12-FULL-44-13. Next base: position 9,004 of record MHIZ01000003.1, read on the forward strand.
TTTTTCACCGCGAAACTGGGTTGAGGAAAAAGATAAACAAAGATTGGCAAGCTCAAGGTCTGTAGACTTGCGAATATCAAAGCAATGTTTAAAGTTGTTCCGAAGTTTTCTGGCGCAACATTGAATGTGCCTATGTTTGCGAGGGACCAACCGATTGTCCCAATCATCATTACGATAAATATCTTATTTGCTAACTCTTTTCGATTGTGAAGGAAAACCAGAACAGCATAAAAGAGCATCACGAGCGCCGAGATGAGATGTATAGCTAAGAAAGGGAGCGATGAACCTTGAAGCATTG
>MHIZ01000004.1 GCA_001817765.1 Candidatus Colwellbacteria bacterium RIFCSPLOWO2_02_FULL_44_20b
ATATCGCGGCGGCTTTTGATAGGCCCGAACCTACGTTTCGGGAACAGCAGTTTAAAGATTATAAAGCGACACGACCGGAGACGCCGCATGATCTTCGCCGCCAGATAGGTCCTTGTCACAACCTTCTTGAAACGCTTACTATCACGACCTTTGAAGAGCCGGGATTTGAGGCGGATGACTTTCTTGGTTCTCTTGTTAACCAGTTTCGGACAACTCCAGAACTTCGGATCATTGTTCTTACTGGCGATCTTGATCTTCTTCAACTTGTTGATGATGAGAAGGTTTTTGTTGAAACTCCCCACAAGGGCGTTAGCCAGACAACGCTCTATGATGAGAAAGCCGTGGTTCAACGTTTTGGCGTTTCTTCAAAACACATACCAGATTACAAAGGTCTTGTTGGTGATACGTCTGATAATATTCCGGGCGTGAAGGGTATCGGACCGACCACAGCGACCCGCCTACTTAAACAATTTGAAGATCTTGATCGTTTGTACGAAGCACTTCAAGGATCTTTTTTTGAAACAGCGTCCGGGCGCGACAAGAAACTTTATGAAAAGCTTCTTAATGCTCGAGATACGGCATTTCTTTCCCGAGAACTTGCGCGGCTTCGTCTTGATGCGCCCCTTAACTCCGTTTCGCTTCACGATCTTTCGTTTCGCGGACTTTCTCTGGAGAAACTCATCCCTTTTTTCGAACAATTCGGATTTAAAAGTTTAATTAATCGCATATCATAAATGAAATCTTCTTTTAACACACAACTTGCGAACTGGCTCTTGGATCCGGATGGCGCTTCAAGTCCAATTGAGGACGCGGAAGTACTCAAGAAGAAGCTTCTTAAAGAGGATCTTATGAAAGTTTACGAAGAAGTTGAACTTCCTCTCGTTCAAGTTCTTAAGGATGTTGAGGCAGTTGGCGTCTCTATCGATACAAAGGCGCTCCAAACGCTTTCTCGCGGGCTTGAGCGCCAGCTTACGGTGCTTGTTAAGAAAATTTATAAAGAAGCGGGCGAAGAATTTAATATTAATTCTCCGAAACAGCTTCTTGATATTTTTTCACGGAAACTTAAACTTCATCTTCGCTCCACAAACGTTGATAAAATCGCTCAATTTAAAGACAAACACCCCCTTGTCGGTCTTGTCCTTCAGTATAGGGAGCTTGCGAAAGTCAGATCAACGTACGTTGAACCACTTCTTACATTAACTGATAAGGGATCAAGGATTCATACGACGTTTATTCAAACAGGGACGGCAACGGGGCGGCTTAGCTCGCGAAATCCTAATCTTCAAAATCTTCCCAAAGAATCTCAATGGGCGGACGATGTGCGCAGAGCCTTTATTGCTTCTCCCGGCTATACACTTGTTTCTTTTGATTATTCTCAGGTTCAACTTCGAATTCTCGCGACAGTCGCGCGTGATTCCCGTCTCATCGAAGCTTTTCAGAATGGTGAAGATATTCATAAACTTACTGCGTCTCGGATTTTTAACGTGTCACTTGAAAAGGTTACACCGCAGATGCGACGGGTGGCGAAAACACTTAATTTTGGAATTGTTTACGGAATGGGGCCACGGGCTTTGAGTCGCGAGAGCGGCCTCAGCTTCATTGAGGCGCAGAATTTTATTGATAGTTATTTTTTAGAATTCTCGAAAGTTAAACAGTGGCAGGAAGATCTCACTCAAGAAGTTTCTTCGAAAGGTTATGTTACAAATCTTGCTGGCCGAAAGCGGTATTTTACAGAACCGATAAATTTTAGGGCGGCAATTAATACTCCGATTCAAGGCCTTGAGGCAGATATATTGAAGAGGGCAATGATTCAGATTCACGATGTATTTTCGCGGCGCAAAGAGTGGCAGACAAAGGTGCGACTGCTTTTACCCGTGCACGATGAATTGTTGTTCGAAATTCAAAATGATACGATACAAGAAGCGGTGCCTTTACTTACAACACTTATGGAGTCCGCGTATACACTCGCGGTGCCTGTGAAAGTTGACGTGAAGATGGGAAAGAACTGGGCAACACTTACTCCATACAAGAAAAAGGCGTAGCCTTTTTATGTCAGGGGATTTTTTTAAAGACTTTTTGAAGCGGCTCCGAGAAACGCTTCGCATACGGGAGTTTCGCCTCTTATGGGTGCTTCTTCTTGCTATCCTTATTCTTCTTGTTGTTGATCTTCTTTATTTCAAGGCGCCCGGAGGACTTATTCGTTTCGGGGTTTTTGTTGTTTTAGCGATCGCGGTACTTCTTAGCAATTTTCGTCTCGCGGTTTCTAATTTTGAAGTTTGGGTTGAGCGGAGCAGGCTTAAGAGTATTATTTTGAATCTTAAGGACGGTATTGTCGCGTATGACGAGAATTTTAAGATTCTTGTTTTCAACCAAGCGGCGGAGAAGATTTTTAAGGTTTCTCAATCTGAAGTTTTGGGAGTTTATTTCAGTCCTGAACAAGCCCAAGATCCGCGGCTTCGGCTTATGACACAATCAATTTTTCCTTCACTTGCACCGGTTGCTATCCGGCGATCTGAGCCGGGCGCGTATCCTCAGGTGCTCGACATTTCTTTTGCCGAATCGGGACTCGAGCTTCGAATTTCGACTGATCGCATTGTTGATCAGAAGGGTAGAGTTTTGGGTTTTGTGAAGCTTATTACTGATAGGACGCGAGAGAGCGAGTTCCGTCGTTCGAAATCGGAATTTATTACTGTTGCGGCACACCAGCTTCGTTCCCCGCTTACGTCCGTTAACTGGGCGCTTCAGACTCTTAAAGACAGCCGTACTCTTACTTCGGAAGATCGCGAGCTTGTCTCGGGCAGTTTTGACGCTTCGGTTAAGGTCCTTAAGATCGTGAATGATCTTCTTGACGTTGCGATGATTGAAGAGGGGCGGTTCGGTTACACATTTCAGCAAACTAATATTATTGAATTTCTTGAAGGCGTTCTTCATGAGGCTCAGCCGATCGCACAGGAATACCAAACGCATCTTTATTTCAAAAAACCCGAAGGTGTATTGCCGCTACTTCATATTGATCCGAAACGGCTTGGTATTGTAGTTTCGAATTTGCTTGATAACGCGATGAAGTACAACGTGCAGAACGGTGAAGTGGTTGTTGGTGTTACGCGGTTTATGGACCGTCCTTATGTTCAAGTAAGCGTCAGCGATACTGGCGTTGGTGTTTCCGAGGAAGCGGCGCAAAAACTTTTTCAGAAATTTTTTCGGGCGGAGAATGTAATAAAGTTTCGGCCTGAGGGATCTGGTCTCGGACTTTATATCGCGAAAAATATTATTGCTCGTCACGGGGGTGAGATTTGGGCTCAATCAACACTTAATCGTGGAAGCACGTTTTATTTCACGCTTCCGACTGATCCGCGGCTTATTCCCCCAAAAGAAATAGGATACGGCGATTATTAGAGTATGCCCGAATTACCTGAGGTAGAGACAACTGTTGTTTCGATACGGCAGCATCTTCGTGGTCGGCGGATACTTAAAGTTTGGTGTGACGCACCAAAACTTGTACGACGTTCTTCTTTTTCGGTTTTTTCGCGGCAGATTCGTGGGGCGCGCGTTCTTGATGTTACGCGCCGCGCGAAGAATATCTTAATCTTCCTTGATCGCGATCGCCTTCTTCTTGTTCACCAAAAAATGACGGGACATTTTTTAATTGGGAAGTGGCGGGTGCGTGGAAGACGTGTTACCCCTCTTTCCCCGAAGGTACTTTTTGATCGGGTTAATGGTTATATCCATCTTATTTTTTACCTTGATGACGGCACAATGCTTGGGTTATCTGATTTACGAAAATTCGCGAAAGTTATTTTAGGAAGCCGTCATGAAATTCTTGCCCTTCCGGAGCTTGCTGATCTTGGACCAGAACCGTTACACAAAAGTTTTACGTTCGCTCAGTTCTATAAAACACTTGAAGGACAGAAACGAAAGGTAAAACAAGTGCTTATGGATCCTTATGTTATTGCCGGAATTGGTAATATTTACGCTGATGAAATTCTGTGGGCGGCGAAGATTTATCCGGCGCGACCCGCTGGGTCGCTTACCCTCTCTGAGCTTAAGAAGATTTATAAAGCGATGCGGAGGATTCTTAAAGAAGCGGTTCGGCTCGGTGGAACATCTGTCGGTGATTATCGGACGCCGTCTGGAAAAGAGGGCGGCTACGCGTCGCGGAGAGCTGTTTATGGGCGTGAGGGCGAAAAATGTCCGCGTTGCGGAACTGTTATTCGAAGGATTACAATGGGAGGGCGATCGGCACACTTTTGCGAAACGTGCCAGCGCGCCCCCTTATGATTATTTTTCTTTACGGTTCTGATTCTTATCGTCGTGAGCAAAAAGCTCAGGAACTTATCGCGGCGTATCGCGCGAAACATTCTGGACTTCAACAGTTTGATCTTGCGGAGAGTGACCAATTTTTGAAACTTAAGGATTTTAGCGCGACCTTTTCTATGTTCGAGCCAATTAAGATGGCTTTTGTGACTAATCTTTCTGAGGTTGATAAGCCTGACGAGTTGCTTATTCCCTTTTTGCGCGGCGCGATCCCAAGCAAAGACTTTGTTCTTCTTATTTCTGAAGCAGATACACCATCGGCGGCCTTTGATTTTCTTCTTCAAAAGCCTATTCAGAGCCAGGAGTTTGCTGAGCTTGAAGGACAACGACTTAAATTTTTTATCGAACAAGAAACCAAACGACGCGGCTATACTCTTCAAGAAGATGTGCGGCGGCTTTTGGAGGCGGCTTACACTGGCGACAGCTGGGGACTTGTGACAGAACTTGATAAACTCGCGCTTATGCGAAAACCGGAGTTTGAGACTCCCCTTGCTTTGAGCCAGAGTTATTTTGCTCTTCTCGCGAAGCTTAAGTCGTCACATACTTCGGCGGGAGGGCGGCTTGCGGCACTTGAGCGAATCTTGAGCGATCATAAAGAAGATCCGGCGCGGGTTTTTAATAGTATTGCCTATAAAGCAAATTCTCCCGAAGAGGGAGAATTGCTTGCTGATTATGACGTTGCGGTTAAGTCCGGGAAGCTTGATTACGAAGAGGTTTTACTTGATCTCGCCTTAAGTTGAGTTAAACGCGACTTTAGGCGGCTCGCGGTATTCTTTCTTACTATGTTTCGTTTCGCGGCTTTGTCGAGTTTCGCATAAACCTCGGAGAGTTTTTTATTTGCCCCCTCCATATCTTTCTGGCTTACGAGTTTTTTATACTCTTTGATTGTTTTTTTAACCTCATCTTTTTGTTTGAGGTTTCTTGCTCGATGAAGCTTATTTTGCCGTAAGGCTTTTTCGGCTGATTTAATCTTTGGCATATTCTGAATCGAAGAATAAAGGGAATTAGGAATTTAATCAAGGCCTTATAAGATAATCTGAGATGTTTTTTAGAGACGGAAAAAGGTTATTGCTTCCGTAGCCCGTCGTAATGCCTGCTAAGGGGCTATATTTTTATAATGTTCTATAACAACATTTTCTTCTTCTATTGTCAAAGCAAGAAGATCTATTCTCCAACCTTTTTCGCTGTGGATAAGGTGTGGGGACGAGTTTGCGTACTGGTCGCAAACCTTAGATAGAATGCCGATTTTTCTGGAATTCAAGTTATCCTCAGGCATCATTTCCTGATTTCCTGAATTACGTATCGTTTTTACTTCGATGAATACTAACGTCTTATCTTTATCGATTGCTATCGCATCTATTTCGCCTATTTTATTTCTATGATTCCGCTCAATAATTTTATATCCGTTCTTTTTTAAGTATTCACATGCTTTGTCTTCTCCGAGCTTTCCTGTTTCTGATCTCTTTGTTGTCATTGTTAGATTTTTACAGATGTTTCACGTGAAACATTGTTTACATCAATTTTACCCTATTTCTAGGTTTTATCGCATAGTTCGGTTGTCAGTTCGGCTCTATTTTTCTTCTCTTTGAGCAGGCTATGTTTTCGATGTTTTACGTGAAACATTTAAAACACTTTTTACACCACGTTTTACGAATTGTTTTACACTTTTTATTTGTTTTAATTGTTTCACGTGAAACAAGTACTAAAATACCGGAAGCTACATATTATATATGGATCATTATTTTGTTAGATTTTTTGAATTGTTTCACGTGAAACATTTTGTACACGTTTTTCATTGAAACAACGTATCTATCATAAGGTTCGGTTGTTGATTTGCGCAGAGTTTTTATTTTTTCTTTAGATGTTTCTGTTTCAATTGTTTCACGTGAAACAATTGAAACATCGCTTTTTGTTGTTTTCTAGGTTTTATCGCACGATTCGGTTGTTGAGATTTCTCTAATGTTTTACAAAAATGTTTTACATCATTTTGCGACAGTACCATAGAAAATATTAAAAGACCGGAAGTGTTTCCGGTTTCCTAATTTATATTATTTTTATTGTGCGCGCTGAGGGGATCGAACCCCCGGCCTACTCGGTGTAAACGAGTCGCTCTACCACTGAGCTAAGCGCGCGATACTGAATTACTATATTCGAAAAGTTATTTTTTAGAAAGGGTTTTCTTTCTTATGTTTTCTATGGTAGAAATTGAGAAATGGCATTACGTTACAAACTTTTTCTCTTTTTTCTTTTCTTTACTGGCTTCTTTTTTATTTTTAGTGATAGAGCTGTTGCGGCGAATCCTTATATTCAAAATGTGATTTTTTCTCAGGATGAACTAGGAGATTATATTGAATTTGACTGGGTCGATGCGCCGGGACAAATAGACGACGGTTATTATGGTTGTCAGCGTAATCTTGTAGCTATTTGGCTTGATAGATTTAATCCTAACGGAGTGATAGAAGGCATGACCATTATGCCGGACTCTAATTCCGTAAGTCTAGTCGGAGATTTTATGAGTGGAAACGCTGGGAGTAGTTACAGCGGTTTTGGTAATAGTGGTTTTGCTTCTGGAAGGCCGACGTCCAACTGCAGTTCTTTTTTTGGTCCTCAAGAACCGGTACTTAGCGAATACTTACCGCGACATCTCAAGACATACTTTAATCCGGCATGGTTGCCGCAACAATTGTCGTTTTCTGCCGAGGATTTTATTACCATTCAACTTCTTGGGTTGCAGTACAACACGGGTCTTATCAAGATCTTTGCTCACGATCCGGAACAATACTTCTACCAACCATCAACTAATCCTTTTCCCGCATTGCCTTTTGAGAATCTTCAGTTTGGGTTTAATGAAAATAGTGAACTTACCGTAAGTTTTGATTGGGTTCATCCGGATCGGAACGGATTGTTGCTTGTTGGGATGAATGGCTCGATTAACTATTCTAACGGATCATCGTTCGAGCCTGATCTTTCTAAAAATGATTCATTTATTTTTGAGGGCGGAGGTAATAATAATCTTAATCAACCGAATTGGCTTAATTATTGGCCAAGCGGCGGATCACAATTTAATCGTGGAGAACACTATGAACTGTCTGTGAGGCAACTTCACCGTTGGACGCCTGCCCGCGATTTTACTTCGTGTAGCATCCATTATCCATGTCCCTTACAACAATATCAGGTTGAAGCTTTTATGGGACGCGAGTTTTTGCCTGATGACTACATAACCATTTCTTTCACATCGAGCGAACCCTATCAATATACATTCAATAATGAGACGAAGTATTATTTTCAACCACAACAAGGCATTGATCCCGTGATAGTTATTCCAGGGATTTTAGGCTCGTGGCCGGTGCCGGAACTATCTTGGCAGATCGATCCTGTAAGTTTGCAACCTTTTCTTACTTCAGCTGGCGTACCAGGATCTTTGCATTTAAAGTTGTCTGATTTGAGAGTAGATCCGATTTTGGGCGTTTACGATAATTTATTTGTGGCGCTTCAAAGAGCGGGATATATTGCTGGAGAAACCTTATTTGCTTTTCCGTATGAATGGCGACAGAGTAATGTGATCACGGCTCAAAAGTTGGAAGAGATGATCGCTGAGGTCAAGGATATCTGTCAGTGCGGGCGGGTTGATTTAGTTGCTCATTCAATGGGTGGATTAGTTGCTCGTTCTTATATTCAGGGGCCGGACTATCAGGATGATGTTGATCAGCTTGTTTTTCTCGGGACTCCGCATTTGGGGTCGCCTAAAAGTTATTTACAATGGGAAGCGTTAGAGGGATTCGATAGCGATCTTGAAAAAGTATTAGCTAAAGCAGTTTTCAAATTGGAGGCTTTAAAACACGGTTATTTAAATACATTAAATTACATCCGAGATGGAATTCTTTCATTAGAGCAACTTCTTCCGATTTACGATTACCTTAAAGAAAGTTCAACAGGAGAACTCAGATCGTATCCTACTGATTATCCAATAAACAGTTTTCTTGAGATTCTTAATAACGATGTTGCTCTTAATCTTTTAAAAAATAGAGTTGAGATAATCAATATAGAAGGAGACGCTGGAGATCAAAGTACTCTTAACTTTATTAGAGTAGAGCCAGACCCAGATTCGGAAGATGATAAATGGATTCATGGAATACCGGAGAATTTCGAGAATAACTTGAGTCAAGGATTAGAAAATGGACCGGGGGATGGCACGGTGCCAAGGTCTAGCCAAGATTTGCCTGGGGCGAACTCCTTTGTTATTAGTTCGGGACACAGCGAGTTGCCAACCAACGCGCAACAAGACGTTATAGAAGAGCTAATCGGTATTAGGCCAACTGAATTTATTGATCTTTCTTTTGTTAGAAAATTACTGTTTATTAACATTAAGTCGCCAGCTGACTTTTACATTCTTGCGCCTGACGGAAAGCGACTTGGTAAAGATTTTCTTACTGATAATACCTTCAATGAAATCCCATTTGGTTATTACACGGGTTTCGATACCGATATTGAATTTGTAACTATTCCTAATCCACTTGATGGAGATTATAAGATTTTTCTACGGGGGACAGACGAGGGTGAGTATGAATTGGAGGTAAATTTGATTGATGATAACTCTATAGTAACTGGTATCGAAGGAGGATATATTGTAGAGGATCTTGAAGAGACTCTTAATGTTGTTTTAGATTCTTCTTTGCGGGAAGTGATCGAGGTTAAACCAGAGGATCAGACGCCCCCAAGTATAGTTATTAGTAGTCCTCAAGAAGATAAAGTGTATACACGCCAAGACTTTTTAACTATTAATTATTTAGTTACTGATGATACTGGCGTACAGGATGTAGAAGCTACACTAGGTTCTGAACCAAGAGGCGTTCTAAACGGTGAGGTAGTTGATTTGTTTTTTGAGGATATCGGTACGCACACTTTGACGATTACAGCAAAAGATTATCTTAGTAATGAAACGACTTTGACTATGAGTTTTGAAGTCGGTGTTACATACGATTCTTTTACCAAGGACATCAAAAGAGCTTACGGCCTGGGCTGGATAAAGAATAAAACCATCTACAATACCTTGCTTACACAAGCTGGGAACGTTAAGAAGGCTAAGAATAATCTTGCTCGCAGGATTCAGCTTCAAACTATTACGTCTTTGGTGAGTACTTTTTATAATCTTGGTTTCATTACCAAGGAAGGATATAATTTGTTGAATGGGGATGTTGGATATTTAATTGGTAAATTGTAGAAATATGGAAAATCAACAAGTTCGAGATAAAAGAGAACGCTCAGTCGGCTTAAGGGTGGTATCTGTCTATCTTTTTAGTATTCTAATAAGTTTTTTCACGGCTTCTGTAGTAGGGAGCTTTTATAATTACCTTTTTAAAGTGGAGAGATTGGGTGCTTCTCTATTATTTCCGAATTTCGGGTCGTCTCTGGAGGGCTTTATTTATAGTTACGTTTTTTTAGTTTCTTTATTTGCTACCTTATTAATTATAGAAAGTAAAAAACTATTTCTTACTTGGTTCGTTGGTACAATAGTTCTTATTTTACTATTTTTTCTTGGTGGCGGATTTAAACAATTACTTTTTCTTTTAGCTCTTTCAATCGCTGGTTTTGTAGTTGGTTTGATGACGAGATTTTTACTTAGAAAACTTAGACTGGCTAGTAGTAAATCTTATTGATGATTTTTCAGGAAGCGATTCTCCAAAAAATTTTAGGGCGGGCGTTTGAATTCCGTTTATAAGGAAAACTAAAACCGACTCTTTTTGAGAGTCGGTTTGGGTTTTATGGCAGGGTCGGATTGTAATCCGTGCCAATATCTGCTTCGTGCATCAGAAGAACCTGAATATAGTACGCTGATGTGTCGATGAAGCGTGCCCATTCTTCTGCTTTATGGTTTTCGTTTTTGCTATCTACCCAATCTTGAAAGCCGTTTGTGACTTTCGAAAATGGAGGGTGGTTTTTTGACCACCAAAGATTCGAATGACTCGTAGCCCAGTTGAGGCGCTTTTTCGATCGTTCGGCGTATTCTTTGTTTTTGAATTTCTCGGCATACATCCATTCGATTTTGGCTAATTGGAATCCGGGACCGGGATAAAGATAGTTATTTTCTTCCCTGTTGTCGAACCATTTATGCCAATGCGTTCCGAAGTATCGCCAGTCGTCTTCTGTGGTGCTCGTATATGTCATATTAGCGAGCCACCAATCGGAAAGATCTGCGACAAATGCGTCAATTGGTATTGCTCCGGTTTCGTACGGAGAAAAAACTGATTGATTGATATTCTCGGCACATGAGGGTAGTTCGTAGCTTGTTCCGTTGTAGCGGCGCTCTGTGAAAAATCCAGATCGTTCGTTATCGCGCATCGCAAGAAGTCCGTTTTTCAGCGCTTCAACTGTGTTTCTGTATCTGCTTTTTGGTTGTCCGAGATGGTTTGCCCAGTGTTCCATAGCCTCAAGTGCTGGTACAGCATTTGCCGAGCTATGAATGCGCACAGTTAAATCCGATGCGTTACTTGGTAAGAGGTTAATTTCTTTTGCCGGGGTTTCTTGGTACATTCGAATCAAGTAATTTACGGCATCTTTTGCTATTGGCTCGGCTGTTTCTAACCACTTGTTTGCTTCGGTAGCTTTTCCAGTCCGCACAAGATATTCGTAGTACTTATACATCGCGATTATGATTTGTGCGGTGTCGTCAGTTTGCCATTTCAGATTTTCGGCTGTATCCATTCCGTCTGAGTTATAAAAAACTTGTTCGGGGAACGCTCCGTGATCTGGAGACGTTGAGTCGATGTTTTGCGCGTGGCGGCTCAAAATCCAATTTTCGAAAAATGATTTGAGTACCACATCGTACTGATTTATATCTTCTTCAAGCGTTGTGAGATGTATTGCGCCTTGCATCATACCAACCGAAGCCATCGCGGATTCGCCGGGATTTACCCAACTTTTCGCGGCCGGATCGCTATCTGCCGTGTGTGTAACATTTAGAGCACCATAAATATCGTCTTTTTTTTCTAAGAAGCCCCATTCTTTAGAAAATGGATTTGCTTCTGAAAATGAGGCAGAAGTTATGTAATCAAGTTCCGGACGTAGTAATGCAACGATGGGAAGATTCGAGGGATAGATAGTACGCGGGAAGAATAACCCTCCCGTGACCATTACAACCAAAAGTAATGTAATCAAAGGATGTTTTGACATACAAAGAGAGGTTATTTTGTTATTAAGGGACGTGAAGAGAAAAGCATGAACAATGAAAAGAGTCAATATATATGGCTGTTTCTTGGGGTTCTATATTGACTTTTCGTATTTTTTATGGTATCAATAACTAAAGGTTAATTAGTTAACTTTATTTAGGAAGTTTCTTACGAAACTTCGTTTAACAAAAGAATATATGACACGAAAACTTGTGCTCGTCGTTTTCGTCATAAGCGCGCTTGCGCTTGGCGGATTCTTTTATTTCGATGGTCGCGGTAACGCGGAGGCAGCAGTTGATACTGCTTCTACCGAATTACCGATTCAGAATTGTCGCGAGGAATACGGCTGTTGGTTTCAAGAAGGTATGTCTCTTTCAGAAATCAAAGCTGCAAATCTTCGGCGATTGAAAGCCGACTCAGACCCTCGTCTTTGCGATGGTTCGCTCGGATCAACTGATTTTCTCGATCTGAATGGCGACGATATCAACGACATTGATTGGGAATGTGGAAACGGGTGGTATTATGCCTGTGCAACGACAAAAAAGGGAATAGTAAAACCATGCTATATTGATCCCTGTTCTGTGAGTGATTACTCGTGGTGTCCACGCGAAGACGAATCAGAGAAACCGATCGAAGTTTGAGAATCAAAATCAGAACCCGTTTTAAAACGGGTTCTTTTTTATTTTGTAGCAGTCAGTTCTTGGAGTTTTTTCTTTGCTTCCTCGGCGAAACTTACAATGAAACCTGTTTTTCTAACAAATTCTATTGACCATTTTGGATTGCGGTCTTCGCGCCAGATGATAATTAATTTATCGCAAAAGTCTTCGGGAGTTTTTGTGTTGAGTGAATAAAAATATCCTATTTCTATCCATGTTGCTTCGGAGGGTGCGAGACCGGGGTTTGCTACCATATAGTCAGCGTTTTTAATCCCGTTTAAATCGTCAGGGAAAAATGTGTCGGGAGAGGTTTGATCTGAATCAAATTCCCAGTCATGGAAATCAAATTCTCTTAACTTCTTAAACGATTCCTTCCAATTATTCTCGTACTCGTTTGCTTGCCCTGCGAGGTAGACTTTAGTTTTCATATCTATCGTAGATTTTATACGAGTGGGCTAGGCAGGTCCGCCCGAGGCGAGACGGGGATCGAATCCCTCGACAAGCTCGGGACTTTTGGCCCCTCGGTGAGCTCGGGATCTACGATCTCTCGATAGACTCGGGACCTTTGGCCTGCGACCACTGTGCGCATGCCTGGGTTCGAATCCGCCTTCACGATGTTTTGGCGGGACAAGCCAGGGACCTGCCGCTTACCTCGTCTTGCCGAAGTTTGTAGGCCAGGATGGATTCGAACCATCGACCTGCCGCTTATAAGACGGCTGCTCTAACCGCTGAGCTACTGGCCCAATATGACGAAGAAGGCAGGTAAGACGGCTGCTCTAACCGCTGAGCTACATGCGCTCT
>MHIZ01000005.1 GCA_001817765.1 Candidatus Colwellbacteria bacterium RIFCSPLOWO2_02_FULL_44_20b
ATATTTATTAGTTAGTTCTATCGAAGGGAGACCTCGAAAAGTGGTGGAGAGTCTATTTCTTTTGAGGTGTAGTACGCGTTGATGGACCTGAGCTCTTCTTTGAAACCCTTTTCAGTCGTTCTTTTTGTACGGCTATTTTTTCTTCGATAAGTTCACGGAGCTTTACTTCGCCGAGCGGTTCGTCGTTTTTCTCGATCTTGAAACTTGTTTTGAATTCTTTCCAGAATCGTTTGTTGTATTTCAAATTAATAAGCGCGATAACGATCATCGCGATCAAAGCACCGACGCCGGCGGCGAGCATATCTTTTTGCGCGTCCCAGATATCCCCCTGGGCGCCTAAGAATGCGACGCCAGCTGACGGATCGCTTGTAAGTACCGTTAGCCACTCGATAATTTCATAGAGTGCCGAAAAGGAGAGCGTGAGGTCGAGTGGTAGATAGTATCCCCAAAACCCTTTTACTTTTCCAATTCTCAGGAATATTTCGCGTACTGGGTAAGCGAGTAGGAAGCCGAATGAGAAGTGGACGATGCGGTCGTACATATTGCGTTCAGCGTTAAATAAATCTTGTAGTGTATAGCCGAATGGCACCTCGGCGTAGGTATAGTGCGAGCCGATAAGGTGCAAGACCATAAAGATCGTAATCAACGTGTACGAGACGTTTGAAAGCTTGAAATATTTTCCGGTAAAGAAAATTATCGGGACGAAAATAAAAACGAGCAGGTTTTCAAGAAGCCAGTCATCGGGATAGACGGGGTTAATTGCCGCCCAGAGCCAAACACCAAGAAAGATAACGAATAGAGTTTTTTGATAGCGCGTCATTGATTTGTGAGGTACTTAAACGCATCATCCGTTGTTTTCATAAAATCGAGAGAATTATCGAAATACGCGATGTTATACTTTTTGCATTCTTCTTCAAGGTATTTGCTAAACTCGATTGCCATTGTTATATATTCAAGCATTTTTTCGTCACTGATTCTTTTTGTCCAGTCGAGGTTGTCTACGTTTGAAAATTGCCGAAGACGTTTTAATTCTTCTTCCGCAGATATTTTATTATAACCGATAAAACACGCACGGACATCTTGGTTTTCTTTTTGTATTTCAGCGATATGCTTCGGAAGAATCGGATCGCCCTCAACTAAATACCGCGGCTCGACACGCGCTATATGAAGCAGAACCGGTTTTAGGATCGGCCAGAGCTTTTCCGCCTTGTTTATAAATTCGTCGCCTTGTTGAACGCCTAATATAGGAACGCTTTCCTGGGCTCCTGTTACGAGCACGTCAGCGGGGAGATAGGGAATTTGTTTTTCTGAAACGAACTTGCGGGCGATTAATGATTTTCCCGAGCGCATTGCGCCACCCAAAACATAGAGCATATTTTATTATATTATAATGTTCAGATTTTTAAGAGGGAAGATGCTTTATACCCTGTTTTTTTATCGGATATTATCAAAAAGAGAAGTTTAGTATACTCTGTGTAGGATTCTTTTATGACTATAAAGAAGAAACAATTGCATATACCGGCGCTTAAGGCGAAGAATGTTTCGTTTACGACTGATTCGGAGGTAAGAATTCTGAGCGGCATTTCCATTCATTTCGGAAATGAAAAGACGGGGCTTGTCGGACGCAATGGTATTGGAAAGACAACCTTACTTAGGATTCTTCTTGGTGAATTACAACCAACCAGCGGTAAAGTTGAGCGTGACGCGCTTGTCGCGTATTTGCCGCAAGATTTTCATTTCATAATGCAACAGACAGTCGCGGAGGCGCTTGGCGTTGCTGAAAAGCTCGCGGCACTTCATAACCTCAAAAAGAAAGAGAAAGACGATGCGCCTCTTATAATTATTGGCACGGATTGGGGTGTTGAGGAGCGAGTACGAAAAGTTTTCAAACAGCTTCATTTTTCTCTTGCTGACTTATCACGGAATGTTGGTTCGCTCTCAGGAGGAGAACGGACTAAAGTAATTTTCGCGAAATTACTTCTTACTGATGCTAATTTTTTGATTCTTGATGAACCGACTAATAATCTTGATTCGATTTCACGAGAAGCGGTTTATGATTTCATTCGTAGTTTTAGGGGCGGGATGCTTATTGTGAGCCACGATCGAGCGCTTTTAAATATCATGGAGCGGATTGTGGAGCTTACTGAAAAGGGCCTTATACTGTATGGCGGGAATTATGAGACGTACGTGACACAAAAAAACTTTGAACGGGCGGCGGCGAAACGGAAACTTGTTTCAGCTGAAGAGACTTTTAAAAAAATAGAACAACAAGCGGAAACTGTTCAGAAACGGCAAGAGAGGCGAAATGAGTACGGGAAAAAGCGAATTCCGAACCTTGGTTTGGCGCGTATTGAGGTTGGTAAGATGAAAGACACGAGCCAGAAGACAACATCGCACCTTAGACAAGTTCATAGGGAACGAGTTTCGAAAGCGTTAGGGAATCTTGAAGAAGCGCAGGCGCGGATACTTCCTGAAAATCAGATTGTCGTAAATTTGAAACCGACCGAGGTGCCAAATGGAAAACTTGTTTTTAAATTTGAAAAAGTTTCGTTTGGATATTCAGGGGGCGATACGGAGGTTCTTAAGAATCTTTCTTTTAATTTTTACGGACCAATACGACTTTCTGTGCAAGGCGCGAACGGATCGGGCAAAACAACGCTTGTAAAACTTATGCTCGGTGAACTTCAACCAATATCGGGCGAAGTTACGCTTGGTGTTGAGCACTGTGCTTACCTTGATCAGAGCGTTTTTCTTTTAGATCGTGAGGCGACGCTTCTTTCGAATATCAAACGATTTTCCGATGTTGATGAGACAATCGTCCGAAAATGGCTTGGACTTTTTCTTTTTCGCCAGGATGAGGTTATGAAAAAAGTAAAAGATTTAAGTGGTGGAGAAAAGATGCGGGCGGCTTTGGCGTGTGTTTTATCCGGGAAGACTCCGCCGCAGTTACTCGTGCTTGATGAGCCGACCAATAATCTCGACTTGAACAGTATTGAACAGATTGAAAGCATTCTTTTGAATTATAAAGGCGCGCTTGTTGTTATCTCGCACGATACGGAGTTTTTGAAGAATGTCGGAGTTGGAGAGGCGATTTCGCTTTAGAGAAAAGTCGCTTTGCTTTCTTTCAAGGTTTGTTTGTATTCCTTGCGGTTGTCGATACAGTCTTTATAGACAAGAAAAATTCCGGAGATAAGAGCGATAATATTAATCGATTGGAGTAACGGAATTATCCGAGATGAGAGGACGGCAACGAACCAGAGCTCGTTTGGATAATCGATGAGTTCGGTAAAGTAAACGACTGAGACTATCGTCTGAAGCACAGCGGCTACTAACATTACGAAGATTCCTATTCTTGCCCGTGTTGTTTCAACGCGGGTTTTTGTTTTAAACCAGTGAAAAATCGAGTATGAAAGAGTAATTTGGATGGGAAGGTAGAAGACAAAGATGACTGTCCAAATCGGAATATACCTGACGATATCGTCAAAATACGCGAAGTAATTCGCAAGAAAGACGACGGCGAAAACAATTCCGATTAGAATAAAACGGTTCAGTGTTTGCTGATGCTTCATAGGTGAGATTCGTGTTATGCCAAGATACAAACAGACCATCCCTATGAAGGTAAGCGAGAATGTTATTGAGAAGAAAAGATGAACGTACGCGTCTATTGTAAAGGGAATACCTGCTTAGCTAAGAACTGTTGGGATCTTATACCAGTATAATAAGAAAAGACCGATTAACCACCATAATAAAAAAACGAGCGGTTTTTCTGAAGTAGAGCCATTCGACGAAAAAGTATACGCTTCCGATGATGCCTAAGATAACCACCGCTAGCGTAAAATAGAAGTTCGTGTTTGGCACTTTGCTTTAATTATAGTTGAGTATTCAGAGAACAGCCACGTTTCTTGTGAATTGTTTTTCTAAACTTAGGATATATGATATAGTTCAGTATTATCATTAAGTTTTTACAAAATTATGAATAAGAATCTTATTGTTGGTTTACTTGTTGTTTTCATTGTTATTATAGGCGCTGTTTGGTACTCGGGAGGACTATCTCCGCGGCAGGCGGAAGCCCCTCTAGAAGAGGATTTGTCGAATGAACCTGTTATTGAGGGCCCTGGAGATCGTGTCCAAGTAGTTACAGCTTTTACCGTGAGTGGTGATAATTTCAGATTTTCAGTTCCTGAGATGTCTGTGAATGTCGGAGATACAGTGCGCGTAACTTTCAAGAACGCGGACAAGATGAGCACTATGAAGCACGACTGGAAGGTTGATGAATTCGCGGCCGCTACCAAGATTCTTTCGGTAGGGGAAGAAGAAACAATTGAATTTGTCGCTAGTAAAGCCGGAACATTTGAATATTATTGTTCGGTTGGTAGTCACCGGGCGAATGGAATGAAAGGAAGCCTTACCATTACAGAAGTCACAGAGACTGAGCAGAGTCAGGGTTTTAATCCATAAGCTCAGGACGCCTTAATGTTCGCAATTTCTAAACCGATTTAGAAAATTCTCCAATGATGGAAGAAGTCATTGTGATATTTCAGGAATTAGTGATGCCGCTTCAAAATATCCATTACGAACGATTTTTGTTCTAGAAATTCTTAAGAAAGCTCTCTGCTGCTTCTTCGGCGGAGAGGTTTGAGTTATCTATTCTTTCGTCAAATTCGGTCAGAGATTCTTGCCATTTGTAGATCATTTCTATTTCTTCTCGTCTTAACCGCGGAGGGCGCATTGTGTTTCGTTTTTGGATTTCTTCAAAGGAGGGAAGGAGAAGTAAGATTTTCGGATTGTGATTTTTTAGAAGTTCTCGATAGAGTTTCGCGGTTTCGTCGTTTATAACATCCAAAATAATTACGTCGCAGTTTTCTTTGAGAAAATTCTCGGCGAGCGTGCAGGCGTTTTTGACGCCAAGAAATTGTTGGGTTTTTCCTTCTTCGCCTTCCCAGGGCGCTTTATGGGGGTTGCGAAGAAACCAACGGATTGTATCGACGTCAATGACAGCGCACTTTTCACGCTTTTTCGCGGCTAACTCGGCTATGGTATTTTTACCCGCTCCGGCGGGACCCGTGAGGATGAGGAGTTTCATACTGGTTGGCTGATTTATAACCCTAAATTACTAAAGTTACCAAGATAAGAATTTAGAAAAGCAGGGATTACAAAACCGAGCGCGATTGCTGGCAGAACGACGACAATAAGCGTAATAATCAATGTCCAGAGAAAGTACTTTCTTGTTTTTTCAACTGATTTGTAAATAAGATCAAGTTTCTTTTCGTTTTCTTCAAATCGTTTTTGAATATCGTTGTCCATAGTGTTTATAGTATCACTTTTCGACGATTTCGATTATTTTTTGGCGGGAAGTAAAGCCAGAGACGATTCTTATGTTTGATTGACTTGTCTTGAAGTAATCAGCAAGGGCTTTCACAATCGCGGCGTTGGCTTTGCCTTCAACGGGCGGTTCTTTTACTGAAACCGTGAAATATCCTTCGCTTAGTTTCTCAACTTTTGTTTCTTTGGCGTTTGGTTTCGCGGTAATGAAGAGTTTCATTTTCTATAGTATAGTAGTGCTTTAGATGGATAAACGTAAAGAAGGGTCTCCGGAAAAAGCTGAGTATCCGATGCGAATCAACCGTTATCTTGCTTTGCGGGGCTATTCGACGCGGCGAGGCGTTGATGAACTTATAGAAAAGAAACAAGTTTTCATTAACAATCGCGTCGCGGTGCTTGGTGACAAAGTTAATAAAGAAGATGTTGTTGAGGTTCGCACTCAAGGTACGCCGAAGAAATATCTTTACTTCGCTTACAACAAACCAGTCGGGATTGTTACGCATTCTCCCCAAGAAGACGAGGTTGACATCAAGAAAAGAACTGAGCGTTTTTCTGATTTAAGAGACGTTTTTCCCGTTGGGCGGCTCGATAAAGATTCTCATGGACTCATTATTTTGACTAACGATGGACGAGTTACTGATCGTTTACTTAATCCTGATTATGAACACGACAAGGAATATATTGTACGGACAACTCGGAAACTGCGGGAGAGTTTTAAAAAGAATATGGAGGCGGGAGTTGATATCGAAGGATATGTTACTAAAAAGTGCGTCGTTCGAGTGATGAACGATTTTGCTTTTTCAATTATTCTTCAGGAAGGTAAAAAGCATCAAATTCGCCGGATGGTTGTGGCACTTCATAATGATGTCGCTGACTTGGAACGAGTGCGAGTTTTAAATATCCGTCTTACCAGCCTTAAACCAGGAGAGTACCGGAAGATTGAGGAAAAAGAACTTAGGAGTTTTTTGGAGGGGTTGGGGTTATAATTTTCTCGTCTTTGGTTTTGCGGTGATGAAGATTTTCATTTAGTAGCGGATTTTGACTCTAAAATGAGACGATATTAAATCGTACACTTTTTTAGTGTAGAATTGGAATATGACAACGTTCGCTTTTATTGATGCTTCTAATCTTTTCTATGGAGGCGAAAAAAGTTTGGGGTGGAAAATAGATTATCAAAAATTACTTCTTTATCTTCGTGAGAAGTATAATGTGAGTAAGGTATTTTACTTTGGCGGTATTGAAATACATCAATTTGTATACGATTATCAAACTCAGGAAACTGTTCCACTTAGAGCAGTAGAACAACATCTTCTTTCCCTGCTTAAGAATCAAAATCAAGAGCTCAATGAAGCCGAATTACTTCTTATAGGACGGCATCTCCAGAGAACGCGGTTTTATCTCCGACTCGAGAAGTTTGGCTATGAGTTAATTTTGAAACCAGTCAAGTTGTATGACCAAGAGGATGGAACGACTAAACGGAAAGCGAACTGTGATGTTGATATGACTTTTTGTCTTATGAGATATAAAGACAATTTTAATCGAGTCATTATACTATCTGGAGATGGTGACTTTTTACCAGTTATGAAGTATCTACGAGAGATTGGTAAGGATGTGACTATTTTAGGGAGGGGTAAAAGAACTGCTAAGGAAATAAAACAATTCGCAGGAAATGACTTTAGAGATTTCGAGTACCTTAAAAATCGTTTAAGAATGGACTAAAAAATAAAGAGCACCCATATAGGATGCCCTTCACGTTTAGTAAGCTCATTATACTCGACTAGCGACTACTGTCAATACTGTAAATACTTGTTTTGTGCATAAGTTTTAAGCATTTTTATAGTCAGATTTTTTCGTTTTGCGGTGACGAAGATTTTCATTTTGTGATTTCTTTATAGAGCTTTGGCGAGAGCTTTTTTATAGTGTCAGCTCTTTTTTGGACGACTTTGAACTCCTTTTGCCAGTGCTTTTTTGAGAGGCGGAAGTTGAGGAACTTGATTTCTTTACTTTCTCGTATCTGTTTCGGAAGATTTTTGACTTCGATTACTTCTTTGTTTATAAAAGCGGCGATTGCTGTTTTCGGATAACCGAGGGCTAGTCCGCGAGCTCTCGTCTTCTCTTTTGGATTCTTTTTTGCATCGGCCTTCAAAAGCGCTTGAAGATGCTTTCTATCCTTACCAACGGAGCAGGTTAGTGCCTTTTTGTTTCCTGTTGTCTTTACCTGATAAGGAAGGTTTAATTTCCTTAGGATATGCTTTATTTTTTCTATTTCTTTTTTTGAAAGCGGTTTTTTCTTTTCGATCTCAAACCACACGGCGGGTTTCACTTTATTCGCTACGAGAACGAGATCTGCCTGGTTTTGATAACTAATTCTAGGTATTTTCTAACAGTTTTTTTTCAAGCATTGTTTTGTGATTGTTGAGGTGTCCGAGGCCGTATACTACAAAAATATTTTTTCCTTGTTCCCAGGCCTCAATGATTTTTCTGACAATATGACTATCTCGAATATATCCTGATTCTCTCGCTATTTTATTAATTATTGTTTCTTCGCTGAAGGGATTTACGAGTTTGGCGAAGAAATCTTTATTTCTTTCGTTGAATTCGTCATGAAAGATTTCTTTATGAATCTGTCTCATATGATCAATTGAAAAGTCGAAGTCATCCCACTCCGTTACGGTTCTATCCCGCTCAAGGTACGGCGTGATGTATTCAAGAAAAGGAACTGAAAAAGCGAATCGATTCCATGAATCAACGGCGCGGGCGAAATAATAATACTGACTTTCTTCTTTGGAGAATTTTTTAAGAAGTTTTTCACGTTCTGTAAAAAGATTTGGTTCGGAACAGATATGCTCGATGTTGTTTTTCTAAGCTAGGAATGCTGTAAATCCCACTTCTCCTTGTTTTTTTACAGCTTCAGCCTTGTCCTTGTAAATCTCTTTTACCCCGCTTTCAATAAAAACGATTTTGTTTTTGCCGTCAGTTCTTTTAAGGAAATCGTTCCAGTAATTTTCTATCTCGGTAAATTGCTTATCTTCAGGATTTCGACTGTGTTCCGCGCCGAAATAGAATAGATGCTGTTTATCTTTCTCAAGGTTCCAAAGATTGCTGTCCATTGCATTATTAAGTATACCGCAAAACTATCTCTTTCACGAATACTTAGAATGATTCGAGGTCGAGGATGTAGTCTATTTTTATCTGACTGACGAAACTTGGAACGTGGCTTACAAGAATCATTGCTCCCTCGTAGCGATCGAGAGCTTTCGCGATAACAGGAATGTGACGAAAGTTGATGTGGTTTGTCGGTTC
>MHIZ01000006.1 GCA_001817765.1 Candidatus Colwellbacteria bacterium RIFCSPLOWO2_02_FULL_44_20b
GGCGTGCTTTTCGCTGGATGTAACTCTGCACATTAACAGCCTGAACCGTCTCAAGTGCCCAGCTATACCAAAAAAGAATTCCGGTTGAAAGGATAAAACCAACAACAGCAACGATCATCCAATAAGGACTGACGTGCTGCAAAAACGCGGAATGATGGGTGCGATGATGCGTCCCCGCGTGTTGAGCTCCATGATGATGTGTGTGCGAATGTTCGTGAGAATTCATTGTCGCATAAGCGCCGCGTGAATAAGTTTATCTAAAACCTCGGGGAAACTGATGCCGGCTGCCTGCGCCGCTTGCGGTAAAAGACTCGTCGGCGTCATTCCTGGAATTGTGTTAATTTCTAAAACATAAATCGCACCGTCTTCTCCTACTATCATATCAGTTCGGGACATCCCATAACAACCGTGAAGTATGTGGACAGTTTTCGCGATTTCTTGAGCCGCTGAAGTCTCTTCATCTGAGAATGGAGCTGGAATGAGATGATCCGATCCCCCGTCCGCGTACTTCGACTTGTAATCATAAAATTCTCCCATCCGCGGAACGATTTCAATAAGAGGCAAAGCCTGAATGCCATCGGCGTCATTATGTAGAACACTGCATGTTATCTCACGTCCTTTAATAAATTTCTGGACAATAACGTGTCTGCTATAACGAAACGCCTCGTCAAACGCCGGAAGGATATCAGCGTCTGTCCGAGCTATCACAGTACCGACGCTCGAACCGCGATCCGTAGGTTTCACAACAAAAGGAAGTCCGATAAGACGCATAACCTCGTCATAAAGAGCATCACGATTCTCCTCCCATTGGTTCTTATTAAAAGCAAGAAATACAGGGACAGTCACTCCGGCGTCTTGCAATATACGTAAAGAAAAATATTTATTCATCCCGAGAGCGCTCGAGAGCACGTCCGATCCCGTGTAAGGCAATTTCGCGGATTTAAGGATGCTCTGCACAGTCCCATCCTCCCCGTATTCTCCATGAAGCGCGATAAAAGCAACTTGAGTTCCGTGTTGCTGTAATTCCTCAAGTGGAATTGACCACTCGCCTTCCCTGTTGATAAGCACGGGAGTCGCGTTATATTTTTCAGAATCAAGCGCCTCAAGAATCATTCGTCCCGTACTCAAAGAAACCTCGTGCTCAAACGAAGGTCCTCCCATTAAAACCGCGACTTTAAGCTTTTGTTCTTCAGCCATTACTCCTAAGTGTAATTCGAGTTATCCGAAGAGTAAATAAGAAAAGATTAGTGCGCTTCCTTTTTATCAGGCCAAACGTTGAAGAAAACAATAAGAAGCAAAATCACCGTAAAAAGAAAACGAATTTTAACTTCAGGGATAACAAAGAATACAAAAAGATCAAGAATAATAGGAAGCGTAAGCGCGTGGATTCCAATTTGATATGACTTTCCGTAACCGATAGGGATTTTTCGCAAAACAAGTAAAAGCCAGATAAGAAACGCCGCGACAAGAAGATACGTAAGGTATAGAGCAAAAGCGAAAAGGCCAAAGACGAATATGCCGATAACGGCAAGAACAGGAAAAACCTTGAGAAGAGGTTTGATCTCGGTCGTAAACTCGGTAAATTTTCCCTTGTTAAAAGTAAAATCAGGAGCTTTGGCTAAATCAATAACGCTCACGTTGCCATTCTCATCATAGACAGCAAAGGTACTCCCGGTAAGAAGAGCAAGCGTCTTGTGGGATTTAAATTGATCCATTTCAAAAACGCCTTGTGTGTTAACGACAAGAAGATTCTCAATTGGCGTTTCCTCTTTCTCTAAAAATCCCCATTCTTTAAGTTCTGTAGGAAGTTTTACAAAGTAAGGTTCAGCAACATTCGATAGGGCCTTGCCGTCCTTAATAACTATCTCGAGATTCGCGGGGAAATATTCTGCCGCTTTTTCTTCAAGCGCGTCAGTAAAAAGAGTAATTTTCGGCACAACAACAAACGAAAGAACAATTGTTACAAGAAAAGCGACGACAAGCGCAAACAAACTGTAATAGGTAAATGAATACGAAATAGGCTTGCTAAGAACCTCCCTATAATACAACGGACCGTAAACGCTGTTCTTAATATTTTCGAATAATTTCATAGCTCCTTAAAGTATAACAAATGGCTTAGATTATCAATATTTAATAGAGTTAACGCTCGAGATACTAATCCAGCTTGCCATCGCCCCAAAACCTTTTTTGTTAATAAAAAATTGTCTCACCCTTTGAGGTCTCACAAGAAAAACTAAAATGCAGTAACGTTTGTCTTTGAAAAGTTTAAAAAAGAAAGGCATTTGTTCCCGCGAAACCCCGTCTTCTTTTCCATATCTCTCTAAGATTTCCTTCACTCGCTGCGGCGTGAGATTCTCAAACTGAAACACGCGTGATACCGTCGCTCGAAAAGAAACCAATTCTCCTGAGTTTTTAAAATAAACCGTGTCCCCTTTTTCGACACGATCCCAGGGCGTTCGTTTGCTCATATACCACCGCGATTCAATTGTTTTTTCCCCGCGAAGAATTTTCTCGGTAAACCCCCACGATTTCCGCATAATCGCAACGTGATCCATAAGTTTTACAGAAAACAAAACCTCAAAATATTCCGAGACTCACCTCGCCTCTTTATTATCCTCGTAAATACCAAAGATGTTTCCCTCAATATCTTTACAATACGCAAACCACGCGAGTCCCGGAATCGCCATCTTGGGAAGAGCAAGCGTTCCTCCTGCCGCCTCAACTTTTTTAATATACTCATCAACACTCGGCACACCGATAGTACAAACAAACGAGGTGACCGGCTCCCCGCCCTTCGGCGTTGGTCCCTGTCGTCCCACAATTCCTCCGTTGATACCCGGCTCAGCGCTTCCCTCTGGCGCTGTCATCACGATCCAATAATCAACAACAGGGATTGCCTGCCCGCCCGAAGCCTTTGGCGAAGGAGGGTCCCATTTGCGGATTTCCCAGCCGAAAACATTTTTATAAAATTCCGCCACCTTCGCGGTATCCGCCGCGTGAATTTCAAAATGTATAACTCTATTATTCATAGTTTAGAAGAAATTAAGGAAGTTGGGGCAAGGTTTCCGCCGCCTGTTCAAAACCGTGGTCATACCCGACATAGTAACCAAGACCAACCCCAAGAACCAAAGCTACAAAAGCGACAATAAATATATTTTTCATATATTTATTTTCTCTCATTTCGCCCCTATTCGTAAAGTGTAAATATCCTCTCCTCCTGTTTAAAGACTCTTCTCTTCAATATCTTTTATTACATCAAAAAACACCACGTTTGCTCTCCGAGTTTTTTTAGTAATTTCTTCAACTGAATTTACCTTATAGAAATCTTCAAGTTGAAGGATTGCCTCCTCAGGTAAATCGCGTTTAATATGTTTCAAATAGAATACTCGTTTTGTCGGTTCATACTTAATCCTCAAAATTTCAACAAGTGGCCGAAGTACAAATGAATGATAGTAACCAAGTGCCTCTAAGAAATTCTTGCGCTCAGTTCCTTTCTTAACCCATGCCTGGAAAAAAAGAAGCGTTTTCTTAAGTTCCACGACGCGTTCTTGAACTGATTTCCGAAACTTCTCTTGATCGAGACCGCTGTACTGTACGACGTTTTTCTTATCGAATAATACTTTTACAACCTCATCTTTATGTTCTGTCGTAAGCTGCGCTCCACGATTATTACTCTGAACACAGACATCAATAATTAAGAATTCCGAGGTCCCCGAAAGATGAAAAAATACCTGCCGTATGTGAGGATGCGGATGATTAACTTCGTGTTCAAAATCAAGCGGCGCGATTTCTGATAAAATTGATCGAACATTTCCTATGGTTTCGTCTTCCCTCCCATCCTCAACATCAAGCCAGACATCAAGATCAGAATACTGGTCAGTCGTACCAATTGCGTCCGATCCCTCAAGTCAAAACGCAAAAATAGACGAATTATTTTTCAATCCGTCATCAAGAGCCTTAATGATTTGCCCTCGTTCTATTTTCATATGATTTCCTCTTAAGCCACAGCGGACTGTGTCCGCCGAAGTCCCGCAGTATTGCGGGGCGAAGGCGGAGGGGGCGAGATTCGAACTCGCGATGCCTTTCGGCATGCCGCCTTTCCAAGACGGTGCACTCGGCCACTATGCGACCCCTCCAAGTAGTAATTTTTTAAAAGCTTCCCCTCCTTTATACGACTTTATCTTATGTTCTCGTAACCAAGCTTCTTTCTTTGTTCTAAACATCTCTGTGTAGACAATTTTCCATGGACGATAGGGTCTAGTTGATCTAGTCGCCCCAGAATTATGATATTTTAGACGATTCTCAAGCTCATGAGTGTAACCGATATAGTATCGAGCATTCTTCTCACTCTGAATAATATATACGGTATACATAGTTACAAAAACCAGACTCGGCCACCCACCGCTTAAACTTTCGTTTAAGCGGGGCCCCGCCGTAGGCGGTGGTATGCGACCCCTCCTCAAGAACTAATCTAACACTCCTAAATCAACTGAGCAATAAAAAAGCGGTTCTTTTTAGGAACCGCTTGGAGGGGCGTAATACGATGGCGCCTTACGCCGTAACATTCTCAGTCTTTGTATAAGACCGTTCATCTCGACTCTCAAGGATTCTTCAACATCTCCAACCTGTAAAACTTCCCATAAATACGAGGTAACTTTCTTAATAAATCCGGGAAAACGAAGTTCGGCAAGACAAATCTCACGATCTTCGCTCTCGGATGCAAGTCGCAATATTCTTTTCAGAGCAAGAGCCTCAAGACACGGGGCTCTACGACCGTGAGCAATGTGAAACCATCGCACGCACTTACAAATATAATCAAGAACAGAAATCGAAGAAATTTCTCGAGACATAAAAATATGAAATTCTTAAAATTACATTAAAAACCTTTCAAAAAAGAAATAACACGAGAAATAAAATAGGTCAAATGGATTAAAGAACTCACGAGTCGTATAGTTAAGGTGTTATGCGCCTTTCACCGCTCCAAAAGTATATCCTCTGGACCGTCTACGAGAGTGGAAATAAGCCTTACAATCGCAAGCGTTTCCTTGAGTTTTACAAAAGAAACCCCTCAAAAGTAACAGAGCGAGCGGGTGTAAAAATTATCACTCAAAGCATTGAAAATCTTATTGATCGAGAACTAATGACCGGCTACGGCGTCCACACCCCGCACAAATGGTTTATTCGAGAAGTGAAGTTAAACCCCAAAGGCAAAAAAATCGCCCAAACGTTACACGGAAAGCAACAGGTGCTTCCCCTCAAATCAAAAAAGAGTCCTAAAAAGAAAGAATAGAAATTACTTTGAACGAGTTTCTTTTCGCCGTTCGTAAGTATAAAAATAAATAGCGAACGCTAAAAGCATAGCCCCGCGAAACCACTGCTTACCGAGAAACATAATAATTCCCAGAATTCCAATGGGAATAGAAACCCACAACAGCGAAACGTTTTTCTTAAAAAAAGGTGGTAAATTCATAATTTCATTAAGTAAGATTACCCTACATTTATCCCCCTCAACGCCTTAATCCTGTCATCAATCGGGGGATGTGTCATAAATAATTTATGAAGCCACGACGTCCCCCGCTCCTCGTTAAACGGATCATCAAGCCACAAGTGCGCTGTCGTGTTCGTGGCAACTTTCATTG
The DNA here is from genome assembly GCA_001817765.1 of Candidatus Colwellbacteria bacterium RIFCSPLOWO2_02_FULL_44_20b. Taxonomy (GTDB): domain Bacteria; phylum Patescibacteriota; class Minisyncoccia; order UBA6257; family Colwellbacteraceae; genus O2-12-FULL-44-13. Next base: position 5,640 of record MHIZ01000006.1, read on the forward strand.
GTGTTCGATCATCGCGAATCTTCTCGAGCGCTCGCACTAGCCCATCAGGATAGCGTGTAAGCAAAGCGCCTGAGGCATCCGCTAGAAATTCCCGCTTTCGGGAAATCGCGAGCTGAATAAGTTTTGCCGAAATCGGCGCCAGAATCGCAAGCACCAATCCAATAATAAAAAGTATCGCTCCGGCATTCCCCTCTCGGCTACTACTCCGCCGCCCTCCGCGCCAGAACATCGAACGTAAAAATATATCAGAAAGAATCGAAATAAATCCGACAAGTACAACTGCCATCGTTCCTACAAGCATATCCCGATTCCCGATATGCGAAAGTTCATGCGCTAAAACTCCCTCAAGTTCAGATTTATCAAGTTTTTCCAAAAGCCCTTGTGTTACGGCAATGACCGCGTGCTCCGGATCGCGCCCCGTAGCAAAAGCGTTCGCCTGCGCCTCCGGCACAAGATAGATACGAGGCATCGGCAATCCCGCCGTAATCGAAAGATTTTCAACAAGTCGATACAACTCCGGATGATTCGACATCTCAACTGGAATCGCGCGCGTCATCGAAAGCACAATCCTGTCCGAAAACCAGTAGCTCGTAAAACTCATAAAAACGCTAAAAATTACCGCGATATAAAGAATTGAAACGTCGTCATAAACATAACTAAAAATGTACCCAATCCCGATAACAACAATAAGAAAAACAGTAAAAAGCGCCCACGTTTTGCGGATATTCGAATCCTTGTGTGTATAAAGTGACGCCATTAAAAAATTAAGCTGCGGGCGTTTGCTTCCTCCGCCAGAAAAGAATATGACCCGCTACAAAAATTCCTACGATAATGGGAAAAATAACGCCGGCGATTGAACGTGACGAAGACGATCCGTCTTCTTCCGAGGTTTGAGGAATAGGAACATAGGCTTCGTTAAAAACATCCTGGCTGAGCCGGGCTGGAATAAGTGAAGTTAAACCTACGCCTTCAAACGAAGTTCTGCCTACATAATCAGGCAAACGAGCCGCGGGATTCCCGTAATGAAGGATATACGTAAAAGCTGGGTCGTACTCAAACGCGAGTCGGCGCAAAGGGCCAAGCGCTGAAGCGCCATGAAAGAGAATTGGTTTCTCAATACCATGAAAAACCGTCACGCGAAAATAGCGGTATGAAGAATCCGGGTAATGAAGAGAAAGAGTGCTCCCCACGGATGGATCGCCGCCTGAAACAGTCTGGTTTTGACGACCAAGAAGAACATTCCAATTCTTCTGATTATCACTTCCCTCAAGAATAATATCCCGACTAATATCTAACTCTGTTGTCATAAGAAGAAGAGTGTCGGTCGGAATCCCATCACCTTGAAGATCAAAAACCATTACAGTTTCTGTGCCCGTAGGACCATCTTCCCGCTCCGTGATTTTCACTTCGTACTTTCTGGGCTGCTCTAGTGCGTCAGAGATAAGGCCATAAGGAGTTTCTCCGCCTTCCGAGTTAATAATCCTTAAATCACCAAAATCAACTCGCGCTTCGTTGTAAAGTTCAGTATCAAAGTCAATACTCACAAAAACTTCTGTCGTCATAGAATCCCGCGGAACAATGTTCTTATTGTATTTCCAATGCTCAGAGTTGAATTCAGCCGACGCAAAAGAAGCGCCAAAGAGAAAAGTAAGGACGATATAAAAAGGAAGAAAACGCCTCATAGGGTTATAATTAGAATTTAACTTTAACTACTTCTCGTTCCGCCTCATTCGCTACCTCAAAAAACTTTTCTTTCATAAACTTAAACATTCCGGCAACAATCTTTGTCGGGAACGTTTCAATCGAGGTGTTAAGTTCCATCACCGTCGAGTTATAGAACCGCCGCGATGCTTGAATCTTATTTTCAGTATCAGCGAGCTCCCGTTGAAGCTCTAAGAAATTCGTATTCGCCTTCAAGTCTGGATAATTCTCAGAAACCGCGAATAATGTTTTAAGAGTGTTCGTCAACATATTCTCCGCTCCCTCGCGCTCAATCGGATCGCCGTGCGCCTGTGAAACCGCCGCCCGTGCTGCCGTCACTTTTTCAAGCGTCCCCGCCTCGTGTTGCATATAGCCCTTCACTGTTTCGACTAAATTCGGGATCAAATCAAACCGGCGTTTGAGCTGAACATCAATATCAGAAATCGCCTCTTTCGCGCGGTTCCGCATTCGCACAAGCATGTTGTATGTTCCGACAAACCACGCGACAAGAACCGCGAGAACAATAACGATAATAATAGGAAGTGTCATTGATAATAAGTAAAAACTTTTAATATATCGACTTCATAATACTAACGCGCTCTTTACGTTTTATCAATAAAAAAGAGGGGGCGTTTAGCTCCCCCCCTTCCAAGTACCAGATATTATTCCCATCAACCGCATTAGCAGCTTGTCTCGCCGCCCGAAAGACCACGAGGTGAATTATCACTGCCGCCATACAGAAACCTATCTCTCCGAAGCGAATCGATAATCTGCTGAGTTATTTCTGAAAGCCGAAACTCTTTAAGCAACTCTTCATCAATACGAGCCCACATCGCCCCATCGATTTCGTTGCGTGGATAAACTCTTGGCTCGTGAACGTAACCAAGACAAGCAAAAACCTCAATTGGTTCTTTACTATGGGGCGTTACTCCCTGGAGAATCTTATAAAGATTCCCTACATGAACACGAGTGCCTCCAATCTCTTCGCGAAGTTCGCGGCGGATAGTTTTTTCAAAGGACTCTCCGGGCCTAATTTTGCCGCCCGGTAAGATCCAGAAACCTTGTTTATGAACAAGTAGGATTCTGCCTTCCCGCAGTGAGATAATATCGGCAACTTTCTCCATATAAATCTCCCTATTGCCCCTGAAAATAAAAATTACCAGGGAGCTAAAAATAATAAAGAACGACGAAACTACAGAATAGGCGGCGTAGCCGATCCTGTCAATAAAACAAAAAAGAGCGCGTTCGCTCTCTACTTCCTCTGGAAACTTCTCGTTCTGATGAGGGATGCTATCTCCTGTTTCACAACCGGATCAAGATCAGTCGTGATAAGTGCTTCGATCTCTTCTGGTTTAACCCAGCGGACTTCCGCGACTTCGTACGTTTCAACTGGTTCGGCCGCCGGTTCTTCCTGTTGAAGATCACATAGATGATATGCGATATCAATCGAAAAATGAGGATGCTTGCGAACTGAGATCTGATGAAGTGGTTTTACGAGATATCCTGTCTCAGCCAAAACTTCACGCTTCACGCAATCACTGCGCGTCTCCGGAAGCTGAAGCCTGCCGCCCGGAAATGCCCATCGTAAAATAGTTCCGTCCTTTCCAGTCTCCTCAACTTTACGACGGATCATAAGTACTTCGTTGTTTTTATTAACAACAACTCCCAAATTGATAAATTTTACAACTCGTGGTGCATCCATAGAATAAGATTATTACTTTTTTAGCTTTTCTAAAAGCCACGCCTCTTTTTCTTGAATTTTTTGCTCCGTCCCCCGGCGCGCAAAGCCGTATTCTTGTAAATCAACCTTCATATGCTTCGTAAGAAGTGGAAACTGTTCTTTGACGAGCCAATATTTCGCGTGTTCCACGTGACGATACTCCGGATGCCCTTGGGAAGTCGAACGAAGCTCGACTTCCCAAAAAAATTGCCGGAAATTCTGCCACTCGTAAAAACGGATCTTATAACCAAGCGGTACAACATACTGCGCGACCGCCGGATTCTCACCTTCAATCTTCATAAAAAGTTCCGCCGCCCTATCCATTGCCGCCCGATAATCAAGTTCGAGTCCTGCGTTCTGTACTTCAGAAGGAATAGCATATCCGTGATGGCAGGAAAAGTATTGTCGCTCCTGCGTCATCATTCGATGCCGGTGCAAATCACGATACGCCCCGATATCAGTTGTAATTTCAAAACGCAGATAAGAATTCTCAAGTGCTCGTCCGACCTTATGCCACCGTTCCTTCCGATGTCCCAAATAACGATCAAACATCTCTTCCTTTTCTTGTTCACTCATCGCAAGCGCCGCTGTAAGGCACGCGTCCCACGAAAGATGGCTTTGTCCAAAAAGAATACCCGCTAAAATCCGCTCCGGTGCTTGCGGATCAAACTCAATGAGCCGCACTTCTGATTTTGAAGATTCCGAAACAGCTTTCATCCCCTTGCCTTCAGTAACACACTCCGCGAATGGCTTGACCCGTTTTCGTTTCAACGCTAAATATTCTTGATACTGTTGCGAAGGTTCGCTCTCGCTTCGCAGAAGAAGCGAGGGAATTTCTTTATCAAGTTCTGTTTTAACTATCCGCGAAATCCGTGCGAGTTCACTCAGTTCGTGTTTCCCTGTCCTATTAATCAAATATTCAAACGCCTGCGCGTTGCCGCGAAGCGCGACCTGTCCCAACGTCGCCATAGGCAAAAGTCCCCGTAATGTATCAAAAGCCTTCTTCTCCAATACAGAATCGCTTTCTGTGTATTGTGTCTTTAAATATTCGATGAGTTTCGGGAGAAGCCGCGCATACGTATCAAAAAGATTGTTTAAAACTTCTTCATACTCTGCCCGAAGTCCAAGTTCATCAAGTTCCTCCTCAGGAATGTGGTAAAGGTAACGTTCGTTCTCTTCAACATCGGGAATCTTTTTCGCAAAACTTACATAGCGCGTTGATTTTTCAATTGGCTCTAAGCCGATTCGCTGATCCTCGATAAACTTCATCGCGACCTGCGAAATCCCCCAAAAGATAAGATGCGTCCCCGTCATCTGGGCAATTGAATCATCGCCGTACTGCGCGAGCCACTTTGTATAAAACTGCTGCGCCCGCTGGTTGTTTAAAATATTTTTAAATCCATGATCGTGAAAAAATCGAACAACGCCGGTAAGTTCATCGGCTAAAACTTTATCTTCCCCATGAACAATAGGATAAATATATTCATCGAGCAGAACCCGAAGTAACGATTTTGAGGCACGACTCGCACGCGAACACAAAGCCCCCGTAAGTTCCGGGGGCAGATTACGAAGCACACTGATCGTGCCGTCAAGGTTTGATGTAAACGGCTCTAAGTAGAAACGATCTTCCTCGCTCCACTCATATGGTTTAAACCGTTCTTGCATTGATTGATGTACTCTACTACATTCTACTTACTACATAACTATCTTCTCGAATTAGTAGTCCTCATCGTGAAGATGAGGTGCTTCTTTGTCTTTCTTCTCAGGTAAATCAGCCACAACCGTCTCAGTAATAAGAAGAAGTGAAGCAACAGAAAGGGCGTTTTGGAAGGCTGAGCGTGTCACCTTAGTGGGATCAACAATACCGGCTTTAATGAGTCCCTCATACTTTCCGGTCGCCGCGTTAAATCCGAGATCCCCCGTACCTTCAAGTACCTTATGAAGTACAACCGCGCCGTCAAAACCCGCGTTCTGGGCAATTTGTTTAATCGGCGCGTACAACCCCTCAAGAATAATCTTAATACCGACAACCTCTCCGAGATTATTAATAATATCCGGCTTATTAAGTTCCTGCTGTACTACTTGGGCAACACGGACAAGTGCGACACCGCCCCCAGGAACAATACCTTCCTCAATTGCCGCCTTTGTTGCCGCGACTGCGTCTTCAATCCGATGCTGTTTCTCCTTTTGTTCAACTTCAGTCGTGGCGCCAACCTTAATAACAGCAACACCGCCCGAAAGTTTGCCAAGGCGTTCCTGTAATTTTTCTTTATCGAATTCTGATTCGATATTTTGAAGCTGAGCTTTGATTTGTTGAACACGCTGAGCAATTGCCTCCTTTGATCCTTTACCGCCGACAATCGTCGTATGGTCTTTGTTTACGACAACCCGATGCGCTTGACCAAGTGAAGGAAGATCGGCTTTGTCGAGTTTCTTTCCAAGCTCTTCTGAAATAAATTCTGCTCCGGTTACTGTTGCGATATCGCCAAGCTGTTCTTTCCGGCGATCGCCAAATCCCGGCGCCTTAACCGCCACAACATTAAAAACGCCGCGAAGTTTGTTAACGATAAGCGTCGCGAGCG
>MHIZ01000007.1 GCA_001817765.1 Candidatus Colwellbacteria bacterium RIFCSPLOWO2_02_FULL_44_20b
GAGAAACACGAGAGCCGCCGGGATCGCAAAGTAAATAAACGAAATAAGCAGATGACTCATCCGCGCGATACCGATGTGCCGCCGCGCGAAAAAGCTCGCGAACAATATAATAAGCGCGGCTTTCATAAATTCTGATGGTTGTATTTGATAATTACCGATCAGAATCCAACTTTTACTGTTGTTGATTACGGTTCCGAAGAGTTGCGTTGCAAGAAGAAGCAGAACGCCCCCTCCGTAGACACCAAGGATTACCCATCGATATCCAATAAGGGATTTAAGATTTAGGAGTGTTAGCCCTATTGCGCAGGCACTTCCTATCGCGAGCCATGTTAATTGTCTTCCTAGAAGTTCTTCAGCGCTCGAGGCAAAAACAACACTGCCCGCAGTTATAAGGAAAGCAACTGCGCCGATTAACGGCCAATCAAGCCTCTTTAACGTTTCCATACCTTACTTAATAGGTTCGACAAAAACTTGCGTCATATTTTTCACAATCGCACCTATTTTATTTCCAAGATCAGGCATAAATATTTTGAACGGCGCATTACTGAAACCTGTCATGCCATGCAGTTCTGTTTTTGAAAATCCGAGAATCGTACCGTCCTTACCGCGGACTATACCAAGAATATTTACCTTCTCAAAGCTTTCGGCGCCCGTACTTTCAACAATACCTTCGATGAGCGCCTGTTTTCCTTGGATTTTTACTTCAGCATTTCTTATCGTAAGTTGCGGCGTTGAAACGTTTTCTTTCTTTTCCCACGTAAACGAACCTATATCAACTTGTACTTCTTTAACTGTTGAGTAAACGATATCCAAGCCAACTTCGGCGAAATACTTTTTTTCCTTCGGAAGAATAAACGATCTTTGCTCTTTTCGCACAATCTCCTTTCCCTCACTATCGAGAAGCCTAATTACAATCGACATATCACTCGTTCCATAATTTTGATTCTGATTTTCTATTTCTACAACTACCGACGTTTTTGAAGCGGTCGCCTTAACTACTTCTTTTCTTATCACAACAATAGGCTTGATGTTTTTCAACTCGCAGTCAATACATATTCCGCCACAGTCATTACCCGTCTCGTCCTGATTTTGAAGATTATCAAAACAACTTGGCTCAGGAATCAAGAAACGATAGTAGAAACCAACCACAAGCCCTGAGAATATAACGATTGCGAGGGAGCCATAGGCAAGTTGTTTTTTCACCCGATGTGAAACTTTCATTTTAAAAAAGTATAGCAAGAGTACATCTAAAAGACGAACTCCCCACGTACTATGGGGAGCTTTTTATCTAAGAGCTTTTGTATGCCAGCATATCCTACTTTCGCCGCTTAAGACTATCATCGGGTCTCAGCGCTTTCACTTCTCTGTTCGGAATGGGAAGAGGTGGGTCACACTGAAATAAAACACTGGCAGACAAAAACCCTTATTTTTTATTTCTGAAATACATATATAAGTAACTGGTTTCGTACGGCTTATTAGTACTCCTTGGCTGAAATCCTTACGGATCTTACACCTAGAGCCTATCAACCTGGTAATCTTCCAGGAGCCTAAGATTAATCTTGGGAGAGGCTTCGCACTTAGATGCTTTCAGCGCTTATCCCGTCCGAACATAGCTACTCGGCATTTCGCCTGGTGGCAAAGCCGATAGACCAGCGGTTCGTTCAACCCGGTCCTCTCGTCACGTATTCCCCTATCACTAGGAGCGTAGACTATATCTTCACCCTTGCCTACCGCAGGTAGGCACATGGGGTGTCGGCGTATTACCTAAATAGTTCTGTACTTCGATAATCTCAGTACCTTCCGATACTATTTAAGTCCGTCCGTCACAACGACGGAACAAGTCGTTACGGGGTCAAATCTAAAATTTTTAACAATTCTTTACGCGTCTTCTTTCTCTTGGCCATATAATTACTGTTTTGGACAGTCATCATACATTCGACAAGTTTTCGTAAGTCTTTTTCAGTCAATTTACTACCAGCTTTTTCCGATAAGATGTTCATCGCGGTAATCATAGCCGCGGCTTGAATCTTCTTGAACCGAATGAAGGGCTGTAAATTTTCTAGAATATCACTAATTTGGGCAAAGCCGTTGATACGCAGTTCACTTATGCCGTCATTGCGCTTTGACAAATAACCAATACTCAAAACTTTACGAATCCAGGAAAGTGGCTTTTCATGGCGACTATCTTGATAAAAACAGATAGTACCCATAAAACGCCATTTCAACTTTCCATCCTTACGCTTCTTAAGTTGAAGCATAAGACTGCCATCACCATCGAGAAATCCTGCTATATACGCTAGATCAATTTTAGATCGACTTCCCACGGTATTGTCTTATTATTTTCTGGTCCTCAAGTAAATTGTACCATAATTATGAGGACTAACTCAATTATGGTTATCAACGAACTAGAAAAATCTAAGATTTCACCGTTATTAGCCGCATTGTCATCCCGCATTACTGCGAGAAGTAGCAAAATTTTACTAGGGTCGACTTCCCTCAATCTTTTATCGCCTGCAACAGATAGAGACCAACCTGTCTCACGCAATAACTCAATGATTACTCATTGCTTGGACTATACCACCACCCTTCGACTCGTTGCGCTCGCTCAGGACAAGCCCAATGAATCAATGGGGGTTGACGTTTTATGGATATAAACATCCATCTAATCTTTTTCAAGATTAAGTCTCTACGGGGTCAATACGCGATGTTTTCTTTTCTTAGAGTAATTCAACTCCCGATACGAATCGACTAGTTTTAAGAGTGATTCGAAATCGTTTTTTGTTTTTCCTCTTTTCTTTACATCGATGATGCGGAGCATCAATTCGACTTGTTTTTTCTTAAGCACCACATATGGTTGAACGCATTTTAAGAATTCTTTTATATTATCAGTTTTGTTAATGACGTACTCTAGAATTCCATCGCTACGTTCCCGTATGCGGCCACATCCAATCAATCGGCACACTTGCATAAAGTTTTCCTTATCTTTCGCGGACTGGAAGAATACTACGTAGAGCGCAATTTGAAATCCGTACCGATAGGTATGATTTGGCTTCGCGCGCGCATAGATACTACCATCCGCGTCTAGAAAACCTGCTATATATGCTTTTTGAGTGGACGAAAAAGACTTTAACATCTGTATGACTTCCCTCGGTATTATCCGATCATATGACAGGTTGTTATTCAATGATAGGACTTCACCGATATGAGTCAACTTATTCAATCCTGATTACTCAGGAAGGCCGCCGTGTTCGATTATCGTTAAGGGTTCTTTTGTTGACGGTTTGAACCCAGCTCACGTGCCCTTTTAAGTGGCGAACAGCCACACGCTTGGGACCTTCTCCAGCCCCGCGCTAGGGCGAGCCGACATCGAGGTGCCGAGCGTAGTCGTCGATAGGGACTCTCGGACCACACTAGCCTGTTATCCCCGGAGTAGCTTTTATCCGTTGTCTCCGACCTTTCTATTAAGAATCGTCGGGTCACTAAACTCTGCTCTCGCATCTGCTCGACTTGTAAGTCTCGCAGTTAAGCTGGCTTATGCTTTTACACTTTCAGCGCGATTTCCATCCGCGCTAAGCCAACCTTGATAGACTCCTCCATTACTCTTTAGGAGGAATTTGCCCCAAATAAACTACCCGCCAGGCACTGTCCTCCGCCGTTTTTGCCGTCGAAGTTAGAATTTAAAACACGAAAGATGGGTGTTTCATTGTCGGCTCCCTCCCGTCCGAAAACGAGAGATCGACGCCTCCCCACTACGCTACGCATCCGCACTCTAAAGCCAATACCAAGTTATAGTAAAGCTTCCGGGGTCTTTTCGTCCCGCTGCAGGTACCCCGCGTCTTCACGGGAATCGCATTTTCACCGAGCGTCTCCTTGAGACAGTTCTCCAGTCGTTATGCCATTCGTGCGCTCCGGAACTTACCCGGAAAGGAATTGCGCTCATTTCGTTATCACTCTAGTAACACTCTAGAGATCCTCTCTGTCGCCAGAGAGATCGGACTATATCTTTCTCTCGGCTTCGCTCGGGACTAATCCTGAGCTTGTCGAAGGATTCGGCATATAGTCTCTGAGGATTCTTATACTCGTTTTTTGTTTCGATTCATCTTTCCTGCTATTCCTAAAATCTTTTTTCTACCTTCTTGCGTGAGATGGTATTTTTTAACCATTTCGTTAACGATCTTTTTGAAGAGAAGGAAATCTTTCTGTTTGTATGTTTTCAGATTATTTTCTTCGAAGAAGGGAATAATCTTTTCCTTCAATTCCTTCACAGATCGCACGCAATATCGGTAAAGATGTTCGTTGTGATTGTCGTAACGTTTATTCACAAAGATATTGCCACACTTGAAAAAGTTTTTAATTTCTTCGAGCGCCAATAAACTTTTTGCGCCTTGTGTTACAACAAACTCAGGGAAGATTTGAATTCCAGATTTTGTAGTTTTATTTCTAATCGCACTAACCGAGAAGCATCCTTCTCCATCTACAAAGCCACAGATCCAATTTTCGAGTTTAAGTCTTTCCTGCTGATTGACTGCACCGAGAGCTTTTTTACTATTGTTTTGTTTCATCCACCTATGGACGTATCTTACCATAGTAGCTTCGGATTCTCCAGTTATTCCAGCATATAGCCGAATTTTACTAAGGCAGGCATTCCACCTTAGAACGGTTATAGTTACCGCTGACATTGACGAGGGCTTAACTCGGTGAGCCTTTCGAATATTGCTACTCAAAAGACCCCCAAGCTTGACCTTCTCGCATCGGTCAGGCCTCACCCCCTATACATCCTCTTACGAGTTAGCAGGGAGCTGTGTTTTTGGTAAACAGTCGCTAGAGATACTTTCGCTGCGGCCCTTCGACAAGCTCAGGGTAAACCCCAAGCCCTTGAAGGGCAGGCCTTATTGCAAACTTACGGCCGCTTTTTTGCCGAGTTCCTTAAGGAGATATCACTCGTTCCCCTTGGGCTACTCGCCCTATCCACCAGTGTCGGTTTCCGGTACGGAGCCGGAGAGACTAACCTTAGAAGTTTTTCTTGGGAGGCTCTTCGATTAAATTGCACTGATAAAAACCAGCACTTTTCACGCGACGCGAATGTTGCCTTTGCGGCACTGCGACGGATTTGCCTATCGCAGCATTCTTTTTCGCGCAAACGTCAAACCATTAAGACGCTTAATCCTTTTTCCTTCGTCACTCCATCGAATCTCTACGGCGGGCTGGAATATTAACCAGCTATCCATCAGCTGCGGTTTTCACCATTGCCTTAGGACCGCCTAACCCGTGGTTGATTGACATTGCCACGGAAACCTTGGATTTTCGGGGGTCTGGTTTCTCACCAAACTATACGTTACTCATGCCAACATTTTCTCTTCTGCACGCTCCACCAGCCCTCGCGGGTCCAGCTTCACTGCATGCAAAATGCTCTCCTACCATGTTTTTGAGCCGAAGCTCAAAAATATTCGTGTCTTCGGTACTTCGCTTAGCCCCGGTACATTTTCGGCGCCCCGCACCATTGAATAGTGAGTTGTTACACAATCTTTAAAGGATGGCTACCTCTAAGCCAACCTCCTATCTGTCTGTGGTGCAGAACTACCTTTTACACTTAGCGAAGATTTAGGGACCTTAGACGACGATCCGGGCTCTTTCCCTCTTGACCATGGAGCTTAGCCCCCACAGTCTGACTCCTACAGGATTTTCGTACGGCATTCGAAGTTTGATTGATCTGTCGGGCTTTCGCCCTGTACAGATCACCCAGCGCTCTACCTCCGTACGCTTTCTGTAAGGCTAGTCCGAAAACTATTTCGGAGAGAACCAGCTATTACCAGATTCGATTAGCTTTTCACTCCTTACCACAGCTCATCCGAAGGTTTTGAACAACCAACCGGTTCGGACCTCCCTTAGACTTTCGTCCAAGTTCATCCTGGCCATGGCAAGCTCATCTGGTTTCGGGTCTTACGCAGACGACTTACGCGCTTTCACACTCGGTTTCCCTACGGCTCCACCAGTTATACTGGCTTAACCTTGCCGTCTACATAAAGTCGTTGGCTCATTCTTCAATAGGCACCCCGTCATCCGCGACTTGCGTCGGGACTCCGAGTCCTTGTAGGCATATGGTTTCAGGTCTATTTCACCGCCCTCGCCGGGCTGCTTTTCACCTTTCCCTCGCGGTACTTGTTCACTATCGATCACAAAATGTATTTAGCCTTTCCCGATAGTACGGGATGATTCCTCCGAGGTTATCGTTTCTCGAAGTACTCAAGTATAGAAACAAGAAAGATAGTCTGTTTTCGACTACAGGGCTTTCACCTTCTTTGGCTCGGCTTTCCAGCCGCTTCGACTAACACACTATTTTGTAACTTTCCTTCACATCGTACTCTTCTCCGCCCGGAGGCGAACAAGAGTACGGTGCAAAATGTCCCTAACTTACTACCCCCTACACTCCCCGCTTGCGCGGTTCACATAAGGTTTGGGCTCTTCCCTTTTCGCTCGCCGCTACTTAGGGAATAACTTCGTTCTTTTTTCCTCCGCTTACTGAGATGTTTCACTTCAGCGGGTCTACTCGCACTACTATAAGTAGTACGTTTCCATGGTTTACATGGAAGGGTTGCCCCATTCGGAAATCCCCGGGTCACAGTTTGCTAGGCAACTCACCGAGGCTTATCGCAGCTACGCCACGTCCTTCATCGTCATTTTGTGTCAAGGCATCCACCATACGCCCTTAAAGAAACCAGTTACTTATATATGTACTTCAGTGAATCCTTTCGCCATTCTCTCTGGCGTCGGGATCCTATTCGTTTTTCAAATTTCAGTCGCGTCTTTCGGAGTAAGAAAAAACCGCTTGTTGTAGCGGCTTTTTGAGACGACCTTAAAAACGGATCATCTGTGCCGCTGTGGTTTTTTCTCTCTTATCATTCCGTGAACGATTATACCTATATATCCTTTTCGCTGTCAACAGAGTCTTTCTCGTATAACCTGTGGAAATTAAAAACCGCCCTTCGCGTAAAGCTTGGGACGGTTTTTAGTATTTTCTTACTCTTATTTTTCGAGTCTTTCTCCTAATTTGTTTAGAATTCTTCCCGCGTGATCTTTGCCGCCAAGACCAAATGCAATACCGCCGGCGAGCGCAAGCATCGCAAGTAATGCGGTGATAACTGTCATAATAAGACCTTCCGCGATACCAAGTTCAATGAGTGCCGCGAAAAGACCAAAAATAACAACAACCCACCACGTAAGTTCTCCGAGCATTTTCCCGGCGTGCAGTCTCGCGCTCATCATCGATGCTTTTATAACGCTCTTCAAGAAATTTGCCACGACGAACGTCGCGAGCATTATCAAGACTGCGATAATGATACTTGGAATGTAATTCAACACGCTTTGCAAGAAAAGGACAAACGCTGAGAATTTGAGAATATCAGCGACTACAAGCAAGAACGCAAGGACAACGAACCAGTATATTATCTTTCCCAAGAACTTTCCGGCATTTAACTTCAATCCGGCACGTTCGAGGTATGGTTCGACCCCAACTTTTGTCAGGAGACTGTCAATCTTCAATGCCGCGATCAATTTTTCAACAAGTGTTCCTAAAACCGCCGCGACGATAAGACCGAGAATGAAAAGAATAACGGCTCCTAAGAAGGCTGGGATGAAGCCAATAACACCACTCCAAAGATCTTGGAATGATTGGACAAATACCTGAGCCCAGTCGTACGAACCGCTTCCATATAAATAATTCATTTTATCTTTTAAACTTCACAAATCTTACATCATCTAACCTTCGACCTTTTGGTTATACTTTTCAGTATATCAAATATCAGTTCGTTATTTCTCAAGCTATCATTAATCTCCGCCGCCATACTGATTATTCATATCTTCTATAAGATCGTCCATTTCAGCGTATGAAATATTTTCGCGTATGGCTGGATCGAAACTAGGCATATGTTCTTTTGCTGTGGCTATACCCTTTAGTCTCGGATCGTTATTGTATGCCTCACTTACCTCGCTTTGGTTGAAGCTATGTACTATACCTCCGTCTACTAATACGTTTGTGGTTTGGGTGCTATTCACGCCAACTACAACGGCTGACCAATATCTGCCACCGACAGTTATGCGATCGATTTGAGTTGTTGTGTTTTCATTTCCTTCGCACTTTAACCAGTATTCGTAGAGTCCCGGCTTGAGCTCAATACTTTTCGATTTTCCTGAAAGTGTGGTGAGTTGATTTTTAAGCTCTTTTTCAAACGTATTGAGAAACTCATTAGCCTCATTTAGTTCACCT
>MHIZ01000008.1 GCA_001817765.1 Candidatus Colwellbacteria bacterium RIFCSPLOWO2_02_FULL_44_20b
GAGATGCGGATCGGCGTTTACATATGGAAGGGTTGTTGTGATATAAAAACCACGTTTGTTCGATTCTTTTTCGGTCATACTGTTTTGTTTTTAAGAAAGTCTGACTTCTTTAGGCGAGCTTTCCCTGTTCACGTAGTTTATCTTTTCGTTTCATCCAATCTTCAAGTATTTCTTGGGCGGCTACTGCGAGCGGAACTGCGAGAATGATTCCTACAAGACCCGCGATTTTGCCTCCGGCTAAGAGCGATATTAAGACGATTACGGGATGGAGGTCAACGGCTTTGCGCATTACGAATGGGAAAAAAATATGATTTTCAACCTGCTGAATGATGAGGAAGAGGAGGAAGGTATAGAGAGCGAGTGTTAGCGATTCGGTACCCGCGATAACAACGCCTACAGCCCCCGCAAATATTGGACCTACGACTGGTACAAGCTCGAAGAAAGCGGCAAGGAACGCGAGAACAAGCGCGTACGGAACTCCTAAAATCCAGAGTCCGAAGAACGTGATTAAACCAACAACAAATCCTAAAAACATTTGCGCTTCAAGCCAACGGCCGATTTTTCGCCTCACGCGGTAGTAGATATCGAGCGTGTACTCTTCAATCATCGGTGGGAAAATCGCGCGCAAGAATCTTCCTACACCGTCACGGCTCAACGTCAGGTAGAACGAGAGGATTAAAACCGAAACGACCGAGAAAATCCCGCCGAAGATTGTAGCGATAACCTCGGTAAACGATGCCGTACCGCTTAAGAGCAGTTTCGCGAGATTGTTGAGATTCGGGGTAATCGTGTTAATGATCTGTGCTAACGAGGATGTTTCAATTCTTCCATCTGTTATTGTGCCTATTTTTTCAAGGAGTGTTGTAAATTCAAGGATCGCGATCGGGAAGATCGTATAAAGGAGCGCCGTGACGATTGAGATTCCGGCGATAAAAATCATTAACGTTCCTAAGAGGCGTGGTATCTTAAATCGTTCGAGGAGAAGCACCAATCGATCAAGCGCTGAGGAGATGACAATCGCAAGCAGTAGAATCAAAAGCGCCTCGCGCGCGAGGTAGATAAAAAGCACAAGAACGAGCATTCCGAATACCCTCCACAAGCTCGTCCATGAAATGTCGAGAGAAATCTTATTCACTCCCTCATTCTAGCCCAGTTTTAAAAGGGTTTTCAATGGTTCTTGGTCTTTGTGGGGACCGATCAATACTAGGTTCAATTTTTCGTCTTTAAAGAGGTCATTCGCCACGGTTTGGATGTCTTCGACTGTCACTTTCCGAATTTTTGCCATCCTTTCCTCAGGGCTCATGATTGATCCTGTCATAATTTCTTGATTTCCATAGAAGTCTGCCCAGTCTTCCGGGGTTTCGATGCTAATCGCCAGCCGTCCGATCATATTGCTTTTTGCTTCCTCAAGTTCTTTATCGGTCAGTTTTTCTGTTTTTAAGCGTTTAAATTCTTCAAGAATAACTTTCACAACTGCTTCCAGTTTTTCATTACTTACACCGGCGGCGATCGCTATATATCCATGATCAATGTCAAAATCGTAATCACTGTGCACATAGTACGCGACTCCCATCTCTTCACGGATACGCAACCAGAGTCGCGAGCTCATTTTGCCTCCTAAAATATTCATTATGATTCCTGCCGGGAATCTTCGCGGGTCTGTTATCGTGTACGCCCGAACGCCTAGTTTTAGGTGGGTTTGATCAAGTTGTTTATACTTTAAAAGTATCCGGGGTTCGCTTTGGCTCTCGATGGTTTTCGGTTTCTGCGTCCGCATACCCCTTTGTACCTTTTCCCAGAATTTATTCACGGTTTCTGTGACTTTTACTTCGTCGATATCCCCGGCAATAACAACTACGGTGCTTTCGGCGATATACCGTTTATTGAAATACCTCAGAAAGTCTTCTCGTTTGAGCATTTTTACACTTTCCTTTGAGCCTGTAATTTTCCATCCTGCTGGTTGGTCTCCGTAGAGCAGTTCTGGCCAGAGTTCCCACACTTTACTACCCGGATCATCTTCGCGCATATTAATTTCTTCAATGATCGGCCCACGCTCCTTATCAATATCTTCCTCCTTTAATAAGGAATTTAAGTATATGTCTGAAATGATCTCGATTGCTTTATCTGTGTTTTCTTTGGCAATCGTCGCATAGTAACCAGTCATTTCATCGCTCGTGAACGCATTATAATGCGCGCCCAGAGTATCGAGTTCTTTTGAAATATTTTGAGAACTCGGGCGAGTCTTTGTTCCTTTGAAACACATATGCTCTAAGAAGTGCGAGAGTCCGTTTATTTCTTTTGTCTCATACTCGCTCCCCGCTTCAACTAAAACCAAGACAGTCGTTGTAAGACTGCCCGCAATCGGAACGGTTATAAGGCGTAAGCCGTTAGCGAGTGTTTGTTTTCTGAAGTTCATTCTTTAAATAATTTTTAAGTTCGGATATCGCGATTCGTTCCTGTTTCATCGAGTCCCTATCGCGGACGGTTACGGCGTTATCTTCCAAGCTTTCGAAATCAATTGTTACGCAATATGGTGTCCCCACTTCATCCTGAGCGCGGTAGCGTTTACCAATATTTCCCCGGTCATCCCAGGCGGTCATAAATTCGATTTTCAAATCGTCGTAGATTTTCTTTGCCGCGTTTATAAGTTCCTGTTTATTCGCAAGGAGTGGGAAAACCGCTACTTTGTAGGGCGCGAGTTTCGGGTGAAGTCTTAAAACAACGCGGGTTTCATCTTTTTCGAGCTTCTCTTCTTCGTACGCGTCTATGAGAAAGAAGAGCGTTGCTCTATCGACACCACCAGAGGACTCAATATCCCACGGGGTAAATTCCTTTTTTGTTTCGGGGTCGGTATACGTCAGCTTTTCGCTTGAGAACTTGCTGTGCCGGCTTAAATCCCAATCAGCGCGATGATGAATGCCTTGAAATTCTTTCCAGCCGCCGAAGGGACTATTGTACTCCAAGTCACACGCATCTTTCGCGTAATGCGCGCGCTCATCGGGTGTGTGGTCACGAAAACGGAGATTTTCTTTTTTAATACCGAGCGAAAGATACCAGTTGATGACCTCGTTTTTCCAATATTCAAACCATTTCTTTCCTTCTTTCTCGTCTGGTTTTATATAGTACTGGATTTCGAATTGCTCGAATTCGCGAGAGCGGAACGTGAAGTTGCCCGGCGTGATTTCATTACGAAACGCTTTCCCGACTTGGGCGATACCGAATGGGATTTTAATACGAGTGCTGTCGAGAACATTTTTGAAATTGACGTGGACGCCTTGTGTGATTTCACCGCGAAGGTAGACGGTTTGTTTTTTTCCCTCGATAACACCAAGGGATGCTTCCACCATCAGATTGAATTTTTGCGGTTCGGTCCAGAAATCTTTTTCCTTCGGGCCCGTCTCGATTCGGTCAATCCGAGGCTGATGCCTTTTTTCGTGTTCCTTTATTTCATCTTCATGGTCAGCACGAAGCCGTTCGTGACAAACTTTGCATTCAACAAGCGGGTCGGTAAATGATTCGAGGTGCCCCGAGGCTTCCCAGACTTTTGGATTCATTAAAATTGCCGCATCAATACCGACAACATCGTCACGAAGCTGGACAAACGTTCGCCACCATTCGCGTTTGATATTGTTTTTGAGCTCCACGCCGGCTGGCCCGTAATCCCATGTACCACCAAGCCCGCCATAAATCTCTGATCCTGGATAAATAAATCCCCGGCGTTTCGCGAGACTTACGATTTTTTCCATTAAGTTCTCCATTTTAATTTTTCTAGAATAGGATTCTTTTCTTACTTCAGCAAGGCTTACTGTATGACTGTGCCTTCTTCCGCTTTTATCGTCGGATCATCGGTCAGCATTGTTGTCATTCCTTGATCGAAGTTAGTAATCGTAAGATTTGTGAAACTATCGGTTGCCTTTACTATTGTCATACTAAGCATTGGCATCGCCGTACCAAGATGTTCCGGACGCGGCGTTACCCGTATTTGGAATACCGCCTCAAGTGGTGACGAGATAACACCGCGGGTCGCGTTTACCCGTGGAATTTTCCATACTATTTTTCCGTCCTCTCCTCCGAATTCGAGTCTGCCATCACTTACTTTTATTTCTTTCCCAAAAACGACGCCATTCTCAAGTTCGGCACTCACTTCAACTTCATTCACGTCAGTCCCGTAGTTTTTCAAAACCCAGTGGATTGTGAATTCTGTTGCTTTTCCCACTTGCGGCGGTAACGGCCCGTTGTTTATGACACCATTTCCGGCATCACGGAATAAACCGAGCGCATCTACATTAATTTGGCCCATAACTTTTGTTTCGAGATTCGCGATTCCGACAGTTTTTCCCGCGGCTACTCCCTCTGTTGTTGTTGGAGATTCTATTTTCGCTTCAATATCAAGTACAAAATTCTTGTCACTTAAACGTTTGATTGGGTAATCGCTCTTTAATTTAATGTCGAACGTGAGTGTTCCTTTTGCTCCGGCTCCAACCATTTCTAGTTCAGGATTCGAACCTTTATTCCATAATGTTGTTTTTGTAAAATTGTTGAATGAGGGGACATTTGCCATTGTCCCAAACTCGAACATTTCACCGCCTAGTTTTGCTTGAATCACAATGTCTTCAAAATCCTGCCTGGTGTTATTTTCGTACGAGAGTGTGTAGCGAATCATATCTCCGGGTTTTGCAATATAATTCGGGTCCTCATTTGCCGTGACCTTAAGAGATAACGGAGAAGGAGCAATTGCGATTTCAATTTTTTTGTTTTGTACCGTGAAGGACTTGCCAAGAAATACCGCATTTAGGCTTGCGTTTATGACAAGTGTTCCGGATTCACCAAGGGTTGTCGCATTGATTACAATTTCTCCTTCTGAACCCTCTTCAATATCCCCTATATTCCATAAACGCTTTTCTTTTCCAATCGGAGACGGGTCGGTTTTTGTTATCGTAACTGTTTTCGGATAATCAAGCTCGAGCTCCGCAGATTCAAAAACTGCCTGGGCTGTATTTTTGTATTTTAATATCACCTCAAATTCTTCTCCGGGAAAAATCGTTTCCGAGACTTCCGCCTCGAGGGTCAATCCTTCTTTCACAGCAGGGATTTCCTTTTCTGTTTCCTTTTCAAAACGCGCTCCGATTGATTCGGGAGTATACGAAACCCGGGCAGTTAATTTTTCACCCTCTTCTCTGCCTTCCGTAAAAATCATTTGGAACCTTTCTTCGTAGGAACTGCTTGGCCTTATGTCGTTTACCGAACGGGTTTCAATTATTTGTCCTTCCCGCGCACCCACAACAATCGCGCCATTTGGGATATCAAGGCTGACTTTAACGTCTTTCAACGTACTGTTTGACTCGTTGCGAATGCTTAAATTTATATCAAGTGGGACGCCTACTTCGGCTTCCGCGACGGTACTTATTTCAATATTAACTCCGCCGGATGTTACGCCGAGATAAAAATAATAGGCACCAATCGCGAATAATATGATTCCAAGAGCGATGATGCCTCGTTTCCCGTACATATTCATTTTTTGAGTATCAAATTTCACGTTAGATCGAAATCGCTTTCTCCTCAGGGATATTTAAAATGCGGCTACAGGGCCGACATAGAAATAGTACCTCGTCCGTAATGAAGTAATCAACTTTCTTACTGTGGCATCGGTTACACGAGGCTGTTTGCGTACTAAAACCCAAGATATGGAGCAAGAGCTGGTACGCCGGAGGATCAAATCTTTTTTCTTTTAGGAGAAGTTTCAACGCCTGCCAGAAACGAATATCCTCTTCGCCCTCGGCGGTCATATCATTTGCAAATCTAAGCATTTTGACTGCTTCGGCTTCTTTATACCGCTCTTCGCTTAGAACATCGGCAACTTGAAAATTCCCGCCTCGTTTTTCGCCTTGAATTAAACGAGCTCGAACCAGCATTCCGGGTTCAAGGTGCGGTGAGAGCTTTGATGTTATTTTTCGGGCACTTTTTACAAACGCCCGGATTTTGCCGAGACTTTTGCTATATAAGATAACAGTACTGTCGATATCCCCTCTTTTTTCCTTTCCAAGGACAATTGCTTCGGTATAAAGCTCTGTCATATACCTTTTAGTATACGGGTATTTAGGGCTAAAAAATAGGTCCTTTAAGGCCTATTTGGCCTTTGTTTGCTGGGCTTTTAAGACCTTGACAAATGGGAAAAGTTCGCGTATTGTTAAGGGGTAGTAAAAGATACCCCGTGAGGGGGTTTTTTATTACCTGTAATGAAAAAAATCATACTTTCCACGGTGTTCTTCGCCGTGCTCAGCACTTTAGAAACCGGAATATTCGTAGGTAGAGCAGAAAGTCCGACAATCGGAGCCTTACCCCAAGAGGTTTATATTATCCCTGGTGGCGACGCGCTTTTGAATCCAAATAAGCCAAATTACGTCAAACGCATGTCGATCACCCTTACGGGATACTCTAGCACCGTCGAGGAAACGGATGATACTCCGTTTATCACCGCTTCAGGAAAACATGTCCGTCAAGGCATTGTTGCCGCAAACTTCCTTCCGTTTGGAACGAAGATTCGGATTCCTGAACTTTTTGGAGATGAGGTTTTCGTTGTCGAGGACCGGATGCACCGACGACATTCCGACAAAATAGATATTTGGTTTGCTGACAAACAATCAGCGCTTCGCTTCGGAGTACAAAAGACAATCGTCGAAGTTCTCTAAGGCGTGACGCAGATACAAAAACACCCACGGTATGTGGGTGTTTTTGTTTTCGTTTACCCGCATTGTAGGTCAGTGAAGTCGGACAACGCGAGGGGTTCGCTTCACTTATTTTTCAACAAGAACGCCTACGGCGTCTGTATGCGCTTCTCCCACCTTATCAAGAAACTGACAGGAGATTGTGTAGTAGAATGTTCGCCATGGATATTCGGTGCCGCTCGCTTTTGTTGTCATATTTGTAATTTCGATCGCGCCTGTGGGTGTTTCGATAACTTGGTTATATTGGAACTCGGTATCATTTAAGACACAGCTCGCGTTCCGCAACTGCGGATTGATACTCCAACTTATTGTGTACGACGCGGGGCTTTTTAGCTTTATCATTCCGTTCTGACCGTTTACTTTCAGATCGACAAGGGACGAACCTTGATACTTGAAGTTGTTTATAATATCGTCGGGAGTTATGGGATTTTCGACGTTGCCTGTAAACGGTGGAACGCCACTATCCGGATTGAAATCTACACTACTTGGTTGGTATCCCAAACTACTAAAACCAGCGAGATCGTCGAGACGTCGAGGAACGCCATTTTCAAGCATGCTGAAATGCAGGTGTGGACCAGTACTATTTCCCGTACTTCCAAGATAGCCGATAAGATCTCCTTTGTTTACCTTTGCTCCTTTTTTGATACCAGGTCCAAAATCAATAAGGTGTCCGTAGAGACTAACAATTCCGTTATCGTGTTGGATCTTCACGTGCGTCCCATAATCAACAACGTCTCTTCGTGCTTCTATAACCGTACCGTCCCCGGCGGCAATGATGGGTGTTTTCTTCGGTTTACAATTTAAGTCAACCGCGTATCTGTCGTTTGTTCCTGCCTTATGCGTGTAGTCTGTTTCGTAACCCTGAGTTATACACCAACCGCTTCCGGTAATTGGCATCGTGAACCTTTCTGCGGCAAAAACGAGTGTGATTGAACTACTCAGAACGAAAATGATTCTTAGACTGATCTTCTTTTTCTTACTCATAAGATTCAAGTGTTTTCACGCTTGTTTCACACTTTTCATTAAGACTCTTATATTCTGGCCCTTCGGCAAAACAAATTAACCAGTATATTTTATGATTTTTCGTGAATATATAATCGTATTCTTCCCGATCCGTTTCTTGCTGTTTGTAAAATTCATCCTCCGGGTCGTACTGTTGTTCTACATTAATCTTTAAGCCTTCTCCGATTTTCGCCTTAAAAGGGATACCTTCCGTTTTTCTGTCTTGATCTTTTAAGAATGTTTCAATACTTTGGTTTTCGTTTTGTGGGCTTGTCTTTACGATAAGCATTACGCCCTCGTTAAATTCGGTATTTTCTTCTGCTTTCGGATAAACAACTTTCAATCCCTCGAGATAATTTCCTTCCTCAGTCAAGTACCATTCTACAGGAACCGTTAGGCGATATTTTTCTGTTTTGTTTTCGATAACTTTGCCTCCCTGTGTTTCCTGTGTTGTCGTATCGTACCAATCAATTTCAAGCGGCGGATATTCTGTCTGCTCGCCTTTTTGTATGAAAAAAAACACCACACCCCCGAGCACAACGAGTACAATGACTCCTATAATGAGTTTCTTTTTCTCCATCCTCTTAATTTAGGTATAGCACGTTCTATGAAAAAAGGAAGCGCGGTGCTGGATAGAAATTTACGCGCTTCCTTATGGTGATTTTTCTTTCTTGTTGTTTGTCTCTTTATGCAGAGAGCATAGTTCGTACTTCTTTTTCTTGCCATCGGGGATGGCAAGAATGTCCTTTGTGGATGGGATCTCCCATCCGCGTTTTGGACCGAAGTAGAACCGCCCGCATTCAGAGCAGACAAGAAGGGGTTTTAGTTGCATATACCCTCCTTTTTGAAAATAAAAAGAGCGTTTCCAGCGCTCTTTTTATATCTACTACGGCCTTATAAATCAATGGTGCGCGGGAGAGGATTCGGCTACGAGTAATCCGCCTGACGGCGCGATTCTCGCAGCCCGCCCCTCGCGGTGCTCGCTTATCCGACTTTCGTTGGATAACTCGCACATCGCTGCGGTCTTCGAATCCCTCACGCGAGCAAAGCAGTTTGCTCGCTCCGTGCTCGCTCGTTTCACTCGCTGTGCGCGGGAGAGGATTCGAACCTCCATAGCCTTGCGGCCGCTACCACCTCAAGGTAGTGCGTCTAGCCAATTTCGCCACCCGCGCATATATCTCGTCCGCTCTAGGCGGACTCAATCAAAAAACGGTTGCGGGTGTCGATCCTGGGCGCTTTTGCGCCCGCGATATTCTTCAAATGCGAATATCGCCCACCCGCGCGCGTTTTTACAGTTTCTTGCCTGTTATTGCCAGCGCTTTTTCTATCTTTAGGCGTTTTCGAGACAAGCAAACAACGCCCCTATCATA
>MHIZ01000009.1 GCA_001817765.1 Candidatus Colwellbacteria bacterium RIFCSPLOWO2_02_FULL_44_20b
CATCCCGATGAAAATTGCCGCCCATTGTTTGCGTTCCTCGTGTTCCGCCCGGAAATACTTCCGCCCGATAACAAACAAAGCAAGGAGAATAATGCCAACGACCACAATGCCCCACGGCAACATCAAAACTGGATGCGGTTTTGGAAAGGGAGCCCCGAGTTCTGTCGTCAAAGCAGGATCGATATAATTGAACACAAACGGAGCAAGAATATTTGCCGCGGCAAAAAACGACCAAAACGCGACTTTGCTGGTAAAGCCCATCTGAATCTCCTTGTAAGGAAACGTAGAAACGAAAAGGAAAAAGAAAAACGTAAGCCAAACCGCCGAAACCATCACAACCCTAATCCAAAGAAGAACTTGTTCAGGCGGCCCTAAAAACGAAAACGCGTTCGCGACGCCCCAGACAACCGTACTGAAAAGAAGGATAAAAAGAATAACATTCGTAGCGCTTTTCTTATCATGAAAGTAAGTAACAATCCCCAAAAAAAGTGAGGACAGAATAAGAATCGAATGGGTTATAAGAATAGTGAGTTGCGGGGTCATAATGGTCGGACTTTGATGATAAGATTTCGAAACCGTGCCTCTTCCTCAAACCGTTTCCGTGTAAGAATTCCCGCCTGTGCCCCAATCCGTTCAACAACCGAAGTAGCGTTCGCTGATGCGAGCTGAAGCGCGTAAATCACGTTGTCAGTTTGAGCCTTATTGTTTAAAAACTTCTCATCACGAAGCATAAGTCCCGCGACAAACCCCGAACCAAACGCGTCTCCTGCTCCAGTCCGGTCAAGAAGAGTTTGTTCTTTAAAAACCAACGAGTGATATAACGTAGTGCCGTCAGAAACAAACGCGCCGCGACTACCATCGGTCATAACAGCAATCCCCGGCACAAGCGCGTCAAGAGCTCTAAAAATCTCTCGTTCATAGTCGTAAGAAACTCCGGTAAAATACGCCGCCTCCTCACGATTAACGATAAAAACCGAGACTGCCTTAAGAAGCGAAGAAAGCCGCTGAATGCCGAGTTTGAGATATGACTGTGAAGGGTTGAAGACGATAAAAAATTTACGTCGCCGAAGTTCATCAATAACTTTTTCGATAAATTCAAAAGGAATAGATCCGGGAACAATATAGGCCCACCGTCCCTTCAGTTTCTCAAAAGGAAAATTCTTCAAAGAAAACTCGCCGGAAACGCCCCGATAGACAAGTACCGTCCGTTCACCGTGAGGATCAAGAAGAATAGTCGAATAACCGCTTTGTCCCTTTTTGATACGCGAACTAAAAACCTTGACGCCTTCGCGTTCGATATCTCGCACAATCTGATCTCCAAGACCATCGTCACCAATAGTAAGAAACGCGCCTGTCCGCAGGCCAAGACGGCTAAATGTTACCGACGTATTAGCCGCGCCGCCCCCGGTTGTAAAAGCAATTTCATCAACTTCAAGTTTCGCGCCAAGCGCAAAACACTCCGCCTCTCCCGTCGGAAACCCTTCGGCTTTTAAATGCTGCGGGTCGCGAATCGATCGGAAAAGATGACTCCGGAGAAAGACATCGCGTGTCGCAGTGCCAATCGTGAGAACATCGAACATTTAAATTTAACTCGAAAGTTTCTTGCGTATAACTTGAACAAGTTCCAATGGTGAAATGTTGATTTTAAGAAGATACTCCGTGTTCTTCATTGATTCGACAAGCTCTCGAATCTTATCGCTCGAGTAGTTCGTAAGAATAAGAACGGGAATGTCTGCTGTCTTCGGATCGCCCTTAAGCTTCTTCAAAACTTCGATTCCTGAAATATCCGGCAAAAGAAGATCAAGAATAATAAGCGCCGGCTGAAGTTCAGGACTTTTGATAAAATCTTTAATCTTATCAAGCGCTCCCCTGCCGGTGAATGAACTATCGACAATAAAACCTTCCTGTTCAAGGTCAATCTTGTAAATTTCAATGACATCGCGCTCATCTTCAACAATAAGAACTCGTTTATTCTGTTGCTGTTCCATATGTGTTATGCAATTGGTAATTCAATATAAAATCTCGACCCTTTGTTAACGCCATCGCTCTCTGCCCAGAGGTTCCCCTGGTGAGCCTTAATAATATTATAACTCAAAGCGAGCCCAATGCCTCGTCCGATAGGTGAAATACGTTCCGCCTCGACACCACGCTCGAAAAGACGAGAAAAAAGCTTTTCCTTCGTTTCCTCGCTCATCCCGATACCCGTATCAGAAACACAAAGCTGGACATCCTTCGGTCGTGGATACGTAAGGGTAATAGTAATCCCACCTTCTTCAGTATACTTCATCGCGTTGTCGAAAATATTAAAAAGCGCTGTCTTAAACTTAGCTGGGTCAACGTTCACCATCGGCCAAGACCCGTCTTCCTTAAGTTCGATGTAAAGACCCTTGCGGGACGTCTCGCTCTTTAAGTCATTTAAAACATCAACAACTAAGTCGCGAAAATTAACCGGTTGAAAATTAAAAATGCTCTTGCCCACTTTAAGCTGAGAAACATCAAGAAGCTCGTTCACAAGCTTACTCATCCGATCGGTTGATTGACCAACTCGATTGATATAATCGCCGACTTTCGCGTCGAAATTCCCGAATTTCTTGCTAAGCACAAGTTCCACATAGCCCTTGATAATCGTAAGCGGCGTCCGCAAATTGTGTTGTGTGGTAAGAATAAACTGATCTTTGGCCTTATCAAGTTCCTCTAACTTCTGACGCGCCTTCTTTTCAACTTCATATGCCGCGCGAATCTCTTTCGTCTGTTCATCAACTTTCGCTTGTAAATTATCATTCAAATCTTGAAGCTCGGTATTCGCGATATTAAGTTGTTTCGTAAGTTCCTGTAGTTGTTCCTTGTCATACACTTCTCGTCGCACGCTCCGAATAAGGAATAATCCGAAAAGTACAATAACAATAAATACAAGGCTCTTTAAAACAACTTCCTGAAGTGACGCGCTTAAAACAATTTCAACAAGAAGTCCAATCCAAATCGCAACCGTTAAAAGTTCCGCGGCAATGACCTTTACGTTCAAAAGTCGATATTTCAGAATTGCGAACACCGATCCGATAAGCATGGGAATAATAGTAATGGGCGCGTAGGGTACAAATATTGTCGTCCCCAGAAGATTAGTAACAAGAAAGAGAAAAACAACCGCGGAAACAAAAAAAATCGCGAAACCCGTAAGAATAAAAGCCCACTGTTTCCGCTCAAGCGCGGTCGCGTGACGATATTTCTGAACCATGACAATCAGCGAAGCAATAATGATGCCAACCATCGAAAGTCCGTACAAAGGAATAAGCTTTCCTTGTTCGACATTCGCGATAATCTCACCGGGCGCTACTCCAGTCATACCGGAAAAAACATACGGAGTAGTTGCAAGAAGTGCCGTTCCCGCAAAAAGCGTAAGAACAAGAGTTAGTTCCCATGGTTTGATTTCAAGCCGATCGCGTGGAAATGATTTTACGAAAAAATAGAGAAGATAAACCTGAAAGGCCGCACTGAAAAGTATCCCTCGCGCCCACGGCAAATCAGAAGAACCGACGTGGATAATCGCGAAATAATTAAACACCATCCAAATTAGGATAAAGGTTGAGAGAATAAAAAAGATAATATTCGTGGCGCTTTTTCGATTGTTAAAGAAAACAATAAGACCGAGCGCGAGCGTAATCGCTGTCACAACAACGTGCACGATAAGAAGGAGTAATTGCTGATCCATAAACTCCTTTCATTGTACCACGCAAAAATCCTTCTTGGCATAAAATTTTACACAGAGCGAAGTCCCCACGCCAAAAATCTCGAACTCAATAAATTACTAATTAAGAAAGAACTTGTGGTTTTCTGGTGTGGGGGTAAGATAAAATAAGATGGAAAACCCGGGTGAAGGACAAGAAGATCATCTTCGCGTCTTAAAACACAATTTAAAAACCCCACTTACAGTTGTTAAGGGATATTTAAGCTTCTGGAAAAACGACAGTAATTTGAGATTTCCTCCCAAAAAGCAAAAAGAGTTTGTGATGAAGGCTCTTGAAAACGCTGAAAAGCTCGAAGAACTTATCAACACAACATTCGAAGAAATTATGAAAGATTACGAGAAAAAAGAGAATAAGGTTATCTAATAGACTCTAAGTTGCGCGTAAATAATAAGTACGGTACGATAATTAAGAATGGCAAAAGAAAAAATAAAAATCCTGTTTATTGAAGATGAGGACCTCTTGCGGTCGCTCTTTAGCGAAGCATTGTCGCTCGATACCGACTATGACTACGAAATTGTAGACGCAATGGATCTAAATTCCGGTTTCAAAAAGCTCGAGGAGTCAAAGCCAGACATTGTTATGCTTGACCTAATTCTCCCCTATGATAAAAACGTTGCGACAACAAAAGAAGACTTGAGTGAGAAAATGGGCATTTCTTTCCTCGAAAAAGTAAAGGGAGAAGAAACGACAAAAAGCATCCCCGTCATAGTCTTTTCAAACCTCGACGACCCGGAAATCAAAAAGCGCGTCTTAAACCTCGGCGCTTACGACTATCTCATCAAATCAATGACCGATCCCATCCACTTCAACGAAACCATCAAAAAAGCGCTAAATAAAAAATAAAATGGAAACTACAATGAACTGGATTAAATAAAACTGTCCACAATCCGAAAGAGCAAATTAGCTAAATTATAATAAACGTATGAACGGAACACTTCCAGCTTAAAACTAAAAAACCACTAACCAAAATGAACGGAGATATACTAGCTTAAACTTAAAAACCGCCTTACCAACGGTTTTTTGATTCCCTTATAAACAAAAACTAACACAGTCGTTCATTAGTACTGTGTTAGTTACCTTCAGTAACACCTCCCCCGCCCCTCAAGAAACAGTCGTCTAATCTTTCTAAGTAGGTTTACTGATGTCTCGTACAGCAACTTTCGCAGGCGGCGCTAGCTTGGCTCCCGCCGTAGGCGGGATAGCGACGCCGAGAACGTAGGTTGCGGTCCGCGCCGGAACGGACCGACAACCGGTGCTGATAGAGATATTAGTAAACCTACTGCTTCCTCTTAATCACTTTCTTGACCGCCCGAATAATATCACGAACATCCATCTCCCAATTTTGTCTGAGTCGCTGAAAGCGACGAAGACACAAAATTGAGGACCCCGAACGAAGCCGAGGGGCAACCAACAAAACTACTTTTTTCTTTTAATAACCTTACGAACAGCGTAAATAATATCTCGGACGTCCATTTTATACTTCTTAATCAACTCCTCCGGCTTCCCTGATTCCCCAAACGTATCTTGCATTCCCAAAAATTCCATCGGCACCGGATAATGTTTCGCTAAAACTTCCGCAACCGCGCTCCCCATCCCACCCATCACCTGATGTTCTTCGATCGTCACAACCGCCCCGCACTTTCGCGCGACCTCAATAATCTTCCGTTCATCAATCGGTTTGACGCTGTGATTATTCAAAACCACAACCCCGATCTTTTCTTTATCTAATTCGTGCGCCGCGACTAACGCGTTATATAAAAGCGGTCCGCACCCGATAATCGCAACCTCTGCCTTCTTTGATCGTGTCCCGGCTTTCGGCTCCCAAAATATTTCTGCTTTCCCAGGAATATAGGGCGTATCTTCCGTTGTAATAACCGGCGTCTTTTCCCGTGTAAAACGAATGTAAACCGGCCCCCATATCTTCGCGGCCGCTAAAGTCGCCTTTCGTGCCTCAATCGCATCACATGGCACAAAGACCTTCATATTCGCCATCACCCGAGTTGTCGCGATATCCTCAATTGCCTGATGTGTTGCTCCATCAGGTCCGACAGAAATTCCCGTGTGTGCTCCGGCAATTTTCACATTCGAATCGTTATACGCCATCGTTGTCCGAATCTGTTCCCAATTCCTCCCTGGTGAAAATGTCGCGTATGAAGAAATAAAAGGAACTTTTCCTGATACGCCAAGTCCCGCCGCGATTGTCGCTAAGTTCTGCTCCGCGACGCCAATTTCGATAAATCGCTCCGGAAACTTTTTCGCGAATGCCTCCGACCGCGTTGATTCGGTTAAATCCGCGCACAACACAACCACATTCGGATCTTTCTCTCCGGCAATCACAAGCCCTTCGCCATACCCATTGCGCGTCGGAACTTGCTCGACATCTTTGTCGAACAACCTCGGATTCAATTGTGCTTCTTCGCGAATCATTATTTTATATTTGAGAATTAAAATCCCTTACTGCCTTCTACATTCTACATACTGAACTCACTGGTGCTCGCTTTGTATCTTTCCTCCAAGCGTCCGCAACTCCTTAAGTGCCGCTGCTGCTTGCTCCTTGTTTGGCGGCACGCCATGCCACCGATAATCACGTTCCATAAAACTCACCCCCCGTCCCGGAATCGTGTGCGCGATAATCAAGGTCGGCTTTTCGTAAATCGCTTTCGCTTCGTGTACAGCATCCACGATTTGTTCAAAATTATGCCCGTCAATCTCAAGCACGTGCCAATTAAACGCCTCATACTTCTCCTTTAAGGGTTCAAGCGGCATAATGCTTTCCGTATACCCGTCAATTTGGATGTTGTTGCGATCCATAATTGCTGTAAGATTGTTCAAACGATTCTTTCCCGCGAACATTACCGCCTCCCACGTAATTCCCGAATCCTGTTCCCCGTCAGACATAAGACAATATATGCGGTACTTCTTTTGATCCATACGCGCCGCAAGCGCCATACCAATCGCCTGCCCCAATCCTTCTCCAAGAGGGCCTGATGTTGTCTCAATTCCCGGAAGCGAACCGCGATGCGGGTGCCCCTGAAGCCGTGAGTTAATTGTGCGAAGTGTTGTGAGTTCTTCAATCGGAAAATATCCAGCATGCGCGAGCGTTACATACTGCACTGGGCAAATGTGTCCGTTCGAAAGTACAAGCCGATCCCGATCCGGCCACAATGGCTTTTTCGGATTGTGATAAAGAATATGAAAATAAAAAGCGGTAAAAATATCCGCCATTCCCAAAGGCCCCGCAGAGTGTCCAGAGCCGGCGCTCAAAAGCATCTTGATAATCTCCTCGCGAATTTGATTCGCCTTCTCCTCTAGAAATTTGAGCTTTTTTTCGTGTAGAACGTTGTCGCCTTTAGATAAGATATTTCTCATTGAAGTTTGTCCGCCAGAGACGCCTGCCTACCGAACAGATAAGGATCTGTTGTGGGCGGAAAAATTAAGACCCCTACTACCTTCTACATTCTACTCTCTATATTCTTCTACTATTACGCACGCGTTAAGTCCTCGTACGCGGTTTTTGGATCGGGACTATTGAAAATATACGAAGCAGAGGTAAGAAGATCCGCGCCCGCGGATTTTACAAACCCTGCGTTCTCAAAACTAATTCCCCCATCTACCTCTATTGTAGCATTCAAGACGCGTGCTCTCAAAAATTTCAAAAGTTCGAGCGCCTCATCGCCGAATTTTTGTCCGGCATATCCCGGCGAAACTGCCAAAACCTGAAACGCTGGAAACGATCGTAAGTAAGGCAAAAAATTCTCCCGCGATGTACGCGGCATAATCGAGAGCATCGCTTCAACACTATATTGCTTGCATAAGTCTAAAATAAACTTCGGGTTCTTCATCGGCTCTTGATGGATGATTACTCGCTTCACACCCGCCTGAAGCCATTCCTCAAGAATTTCTTCAGGGTTATGAACCATTAAGTGCGCCTCAAAATTAAGTTTTATAAATTCAGAATTCGATGCGATAAGTTCTTTAAGTCCTGAGGGGCTTCCCCACGTAACAGCAGGCGTAAAAACTCCGTCTGCAGCGTCCAAATGTAACCATCCGCCCGCCGGAAGAAACCCTAAACTAATCGTCGCCAACTTCTGCGCCGTCTTATAATCCTGACAATTAATTGCTGGAATAATCACGCAAATAAATTACTGATCAACCTGAGCAATCTTCTCAATCCTCCTCTTGTGCCTTGGATCATTCGAAAACGGCGTTTGTAACCAAACCGAAACAATTCTCTTTGTTGATTCCCAATCAGTAAAATCAGCCGCAAGAGCTAAAGCATTCGTATCATCATCGTTTCGCGACGCCATCACTTGATCCGGCGAACTTGCTAAAACGCACCGTACTCGCTGAAATCGGTTCGCGACAATATCCGCCCCAACCCCGCTCCCACAAATCACAATCCCTCGCGAAAGCATCGGGTCAAGATTTACTTTATAGGCAACTTCTTTTGCGTAATCAGGATAATCATCGTCCTGCACAAATTCTTTCGCCCCCAGATCAGAGATCTCATATCCCAAATCTTTAAGAAACCCTTTCAAGTTTTCTTTAAGCTGAAACCCCCGATGGTCTGATCCGATATAAATAAGCATCACATAAAGTATAATACGAGAACCTCCTAAATAAAAAACTAACGCTGTCGTTTGGTTAGTACCGTGTTAATCACCTTTAGTACGCTCACCCCCCCCTACAGGAAGTAAACATCCCTCAAGATTCCTTGCGTATGTTTCGTACAGCACTTCTCGCAGTCCCGCCGAGCTTGGTTCCGCCTAGGGCGGATCGGCGGGACGAGAGCAGAGACCGCGACGCACCGCCGGAGTGCGTCGACGGTCGGTGCTGATAGAAATATACGAAAGGAATCAGAAACTACTGCTTCTTCTCTTCCAACTCCTTACTGCTCCCCAAAAAACTCTGGCTGGAAAGTATCGTTAATTTTCACCAAAATCTTTCTAACTTCAGAAATCTTTCCATTCTTTACCTTCACTTCAAGCATCAATCCCTCCATCGTCTCTTTCGAAAAATTCTGATCAAACACAAAGTTGCCCAAACTATAAGCAACCCACGCCTTCCGTCTGTTTTCTAAAGCGTACTCCCTCACTTCCTGCACCACGTGTGGATGATGCCCAACTACTAAATCTGCTCCTGCGTTCATAAGCGCCCGCGCGATTGCCTGTTGTTCGACATTCGATTGCGTCTTATATTCTTCACCCCAATGAATCGAAACAACAATCACATCCGCAACTCCCCGAATCTGTTGAATCGCCTCCTGAACTTTCGGCAAGTCAAAATCGCTAATGCCCAAACTAATATCACTCGCCTCAAAACTGTCTGGATATAAATTAGTGTACGCAAAAAACGCAACCCGTCGTCCTTTTACATCAGCAACAGTCGGCGCATTCGCGTCGCTATAACTCACTCCCGCCCCAACCGGCTTAATACCTGCGTCTTTTAAAAAAGTAAGCGTATCATAAAGCGCGTCAGATCCCCAATCCCAAATGTGATTATTCGCGATCGACAAGACATCAAATCCAGCGAATGTTAATCCTTCGATAACGCGAGGATCTGCTCGGAACGAATAAATACTTCCTTGGTTCGCTCCGCGCATCGAAATCGGCCCTTCAAGGTTCCCAAAAGCGACATCAGCACCTTGTACAACATCCGCGATTTTAAGAAAAGGAAAATGAAAATCGTTATTTTTCGACATCTGCTTCGCTACATCTCGCGAAAGCATAATATCCCCGACAAAAAGAAGGGTTATTTCATCATCGGCCTGAGTTTCAGCAAGATTTGCTTGAAGACCATCGGGACGAACCTCTGAAAAACGGGGCACCGTAACACGAAAATAAAAGAAAAGGGATAAGGCCCCAAGAAGAAAAAGAATACTAAGAAACGTACGCCGCATACCTCGAGTTTACTCGAGCGGAAGAATCACTACAAGAAAAGCGACAATAATAAGAATCGCGATAAAAATCGCGACAACCGGCGGCCATGGAAAAGGTTTTGTTTTCAGTTTCGCTCGCTCCGCAACCCCTTGAAAGTCAGGAAGTGAAAATCCTCCTTCACGAACACGCGGTGGCTCTGAGGTTCTAACTCGTCGAAGCTCGTCAAGCGAAGACGGCATCGGTGGTGGCGGAAGTGGTTTCTTTTCCTTTGGTTTCGGAAACATCTTCTCTTCGTTCAACTGGTCTGCCTGTACCGTCAAAATTGCATGCCGGATATCCTCCATCGCGTACCCTGCCGCCAAAAGCGCCTGCAGCA
>MHIZ01000010.1:0-369 GCA_001817765.1 Candidatus Colwellbacteria bacterium RIFCSPLOWO2_02_FULL_44_20b
GTCCCGGTCCGACCTCAATAACAATTTCACCGCTATGCAAAGAAAGCGCGTCCACGATTTTCTGAAGCGCCGCTTTGTTATGCAAAAAATGCTGTCCTAAATTTTGTCTCATTTGTATAGAATCCTGAGTTTATCTGTGGTGAGCCTGTCGAATCCATCGAAAGATTGTCCCAAATTCTGTCTCATAAATAATTTTTCTAAATTTCTATTACTTTCTACATACTACTTATTACATACTCATCAAGTAAGGTAAACTTCATCCTCACCCCCGTTCGGTGGCCACTCGTCGTGAAACGGTCCGTAGCCTCCACGACTCTCAAACTCAACAAGCTCCGGCGGAATCTCGTATAAAAACCGCGAAGCAAGCCC
>MHIZ01000010.1:405-7167 GCA_001817765.1 Candidatus Colwellbacteria bacterium RIFCSPLOWO2_02_FULL_44_20b
TCTTCAAGTTCGTCGCTTGATCCAAGTGATTTCTGGTGGGGCAAAAAACCCTCAGCTGAACCAACAAGGAAAATGTAATCAAATTCTAAGCCCTTCGCGGTATGAATTGTCATCAGCTTCACACTACGTTTCGCGGTATCCATCCGCTCGCTATCTTGACTCAGCGCCGCTGTTTCTAAAAATTCAGAAAGGGTTTTGAAACTTGAGGCAAAGTGAATCAATTCATCAATGTTTTCTATACGCTCCTCCGCGTTTTTGAATTTTTTCTTGAGAAGACTAAGATACTCGGTTGTTTTAAGAACAAAACCAATAAATTCAACGGGCGAGAGGTCGTGGACTCGATCGGGAAGCTCGGCAATAAGGCCGCGCGAAACTCGTTTCGGAAAATTCTTATCAATCCGTGCTCGGCTGACCGCGTCAAGAGGATTGGCGCCATATCGTAAACAAGCAACGATATCTTTAATTTCCATTCGCTCATAAAACTTAAGTCCGCCGAAAATCTCATACGGCACCCCATAAAAACTAAGCGCCTGCTCAAGGGCTCGTGATTGCGCGTTTGTCCGGTACAAAATCGCGGTCTCAGAAAGTTTGTTTCGTTTTAAAACTTCTTGCATAACATAATTTGCCTCATCAGCCGGATCCGTTGTTTCAACAACTTTAATAAGTTCACCATGGGGGTTTGAAGTAAAAAGTTCTTTTGGTCGCTGAAGTTTGTTGTGCGCGATAACAGCCGCCGCCGCCGTAACAATAGCTCCGCTCGATCGATAGTTCTCACCAAGTATGACGATCTTCGCCGTCGGCCAATCTTTCTCAAAACTTAAAAAATTACGAAAATCCGCCCCTCGAAATGAATAAATCGCCTGATTGTCATCACCAACAACACTCAAATTCCCATGTCCCTCAGCAAGAAGTCTGACAAACCTATATTGCGCCGAATTTATATCTTGATACTCATCAACTAAAATGTAACGAAATTTTTTCTGATACGCCTGAAGTATGTCGGGATGATGTTCAAAAATCCAAACAGGTTTTTCAATTAAGTCGTCAAAATCAAAAGTATTCTGTTCACGAAGGCTCGTTTCGTACGCTGTAAAAGCCGCGCGAAGATGCGGTTTGAGAAAAACATCTTCCGGCGGGACAGATTCACTTTTTATCTTCGAAAAAGAATACTGAAGCGATGCTGGTGAATGTTGTTCCTTGGAAATATCAAGATCGAGCAAAACCCGCTTAATTGTTTGTAAAGAATCGTTATCATCAAAAATAGTGAAACGATTAGTTCTTCCGAGAAGCTGTGCGTGACCCCGTAAGATCTGGGCGCCGAGCGAATGAAACGTACCGATGAAAGGAGAAAAAGAAGAAATTCCGGAAATGCCGCGCAAACGATTTCGCATCTCAGCCGCCGCCTTGTTGGTAAAAGTAATCGCGATAATATCATCCGGCAAAATCCCATGAACCTCGATAAGATGCCGTAAACGGCTTGTGAGCGTTCTGGTCTTCCCGGATCCTGCTCCCGCGGTGATAAGAAGCGGCCCGTCTTTATGAAAAACCGCCTCCTGTTGAGAAGAAGAAAGCAAGGGCGAGCCCGCCTCGTTGGAGTCTGGCAAAGACGAGTTTGGTTGATAAAAAGGCTGTTTTCGGGGTATCATAGGTATATCAGTAATGAAAAGGCAAAAAGCCAAATACTGGCTTCATTTTAAACGCTTAGACAGGTTTGTAAAACAAAAGACCGTTATCACGGTCCTTTTAGTTATAGGCGTGCTTGTCGTAAATATACTTGCTATCCAATCAATTCGGCCAGCAACGGATATTAAAGAGACAACGCTTTTAAGCCAAGGTGTTCTAGGGGGAATAGCAACGAATGAAATAAATGAACGAAACGCTCCGCGCTACACCGAGGACGGCGCCGCCGAAGGTCTAAGGTGGCAGGAAGGAAATAACTCGGGCATAAACGAAGATTTTCTTGGTTTTACAATTGTTGATAAAGCGTCGTTTTTAAACGGCGGAAATCCTCTCGGTAACGTAACAACGCAAAAAAACGGGATTATGATTTATACAGTCCAAGAAGGAGATACACTTTCTAAAGTTGCGGAAAATTTTGGAATCTCGATTGAAACAGTCCTCTGGGCGAATAGTATTAAAAAAAGCAGATTGATTCCGGGAGAAGAAATTGTACTCTTGCCGGTCTCGGGGGTCGCTCATGAAATAAAAAACGGAGAAACACTCGAGTCAATCGCCACGCTATACAAAATAGAAGCCGACGAAATCAGTGTATTAAACGAAGAAAGTATATTCAGCGAAGGTGAAACAATTATTATTCCCGGCGCCCGACCAAGGCAAGTATCACCTGTAACAGATCTGCGGTTTCCGGATTTGGGAAATTATTTCTCCCTTCCAATAAAAGAAGGATGGAACTGGAAAAAAATTCACTATAACAACGCTGTTGATATTGCGAACGTCTGCGGTACGGCGATCTACGCCGCCGCTGAAGGTGTTGTAACGCGAGTCGGAAGCCCAAGTAAATGGAACGAGGGCTATGGTGGGTTCGTTGAAATTGAGCACCCCATCCGTCAAGGGGTAAAAACGCTCTACAGTCACACGAGAAAAAACCTTGTAAATACTGGTGATACGGTAAAGAAAGGAGATAAGATCGCCGAAATCGGTTCAACTGGCAATGTCCATGGCCCAACAGGATGTCACGTTCACTTCGAAGTCATTGGTGCAAAAAACCCGTTCGGGGAATAAATAAGTAGATTCTAAGAGGCGATCTCTTTAACCCTGTACTGAAACGCCTCCGCGAGATGCGGTACGTCAACATATGGAGCATTTTCTAAATCCGCGATTGTTCTCGCGGTTTTAAGTATCCGATAATATGCCCGTGGCGAAAGATGCAACTTATCAAATCGTTCTCGTAAAAACGTTTCAGCCCCTGAACTGAGATTCACAAATTCGTCGCATTGTTTCGAACTCATTTCCGAATTTGTTCGAATAGATTTTCCCGCGTGAGCGAATCGTTCAGTCTGCCGCATCCGAGCCGTAAGTACCTGTTCACGTAAACGATCGCCCTCCTCGGTTTCCCGCGTTCCGCGCAAAACCTCCACTTTGATTCGCGGTACGGTAATCTGGATATCAATCCGATCAAGAAGCGGTCCCGAAACTTTCTTTTGGTATTTAAAAACCTCATACGCCGTGCACGTGCACTCTTTTTCTGGGTCATTAAAAAATCCGCAAGGACATGGGTTCATCGCCGCAACAAGCGTAAACCGTGCTGGAAAAGTAAGCGTTCCGCGTGCTCGTGATACAGTAATCGTACCGCTCTCAAGCGGTTGTCGGAGCGCTTCTAAAACGTCGCGCCGAAATTCGGGAAGCTCATCAAGAAATAAAACGCCGCGGTGCGACAAGCTAATTTCTCCAGGTCGTGGATTTGAACCGCCGCCGATAACCGCGACAGGGGAGGCTGTATGATGCGGAGTGCGAAATGGCCGTGAAGCGAAATACGAAAACGATTTTGTAAAAAGTCCGGCCGCGCTGTAAATCTTTGAAATTTCAATAACCTCTTCAAGGTCAGGTTGGGGCAAAATCGAAACAAGGGATTGTGCGAGCATTGTTTTTCCGGACCCCGGCGGCCCTATCATAAAAACATTATGCCCGCCCGAGGCCGCGATCATAAGCGCCCGCTTTGCGCTCTCCTGTCCTTTGATCTCTGAAATATCAAGCGCCGGCAAAATTCTTGCCTCTGGAGAAGCAGGTTTAGTAAAAACAGGAAGAATATCCCTATCTTCTAAATGCCCGATGAGTCCCTGAAGTGTTGATGTGGGAATAAGAGTGATTCCAGAAACAAGACTCGCCTCGTGCGCGTTTGCCTGAGGCAAAAACACCGCGTCAAAACCAAGCTCACGCGCAAGGTGGGCAATATTCAAAGCGCCGCCAACAGGTCGAATAGTACCATCAAGCGAAAGTTCGCCCACAAAAAGTTTTTTCGTCGCGTCAAACTTCTTAATCTGCCCCGTTGCGAGAAGGTAACCGATCGCAATTGCCAAATCATACTGTGATCCGGTTTTTTGGACATCCGCCGGCGCGAGATTTACCGTAATCTTCCGATTCTCCCGATTCGGCGGCTTAACCCCGCTGTTTTTTAAAGCCGCGTTCACACGTTCCTTCGCTTCCGCGACTGCCTTGTCCCCAAGACCAACGATTGTAAAACTATGAAGGCCGACATTAATGTCGACCTCTACCTCGATAAGCCGTGCGTCTATTCCTTCGAGTTCTGCGGAAAAAATTTTTGCGAGATTCATAAACTAAGGACTTGGAAATAAATAACGTTTCTCAAGTTCGCTCAGGTTTACGCCAGATTTGTCAAAACAAAATCTGAAAAATAGCGAACTATTATGAAGATTTTTTCTGATCAAAGATGACGTGAAGATGAGATGAAATTGAAAAGGTTATTTTTTGACAAGTCCTATTCCTTCTTGCAGTTGATGCAAAAGCGCGATTCAGGGTCAACGAGAAGTAATTTTTCTTCAATCTTGCCGGTGCAACGCTCACAAATCCCATAGGTGCCCTTGCCGATCTTCTCGAGAGCGCGATCAACGTTCTGAAGCCTGCTCTTAAGCACTACCTCAAGCGCTAAATTTTTCTGCCGCTCTTCTGAATCGTCAGTTTCCTCGTCAGGATCGGTTCTTTCGTCGCCGAAATCAACCCGATCAAGGGTGTGAAGCTCTTCTTCAATCTCCTTCTTACTCTTTAAGAGAGCGTCTTTATACTGCTGAAGCGATCCGTTTTCCATAGGTATTTTCACACTAGCCGAGAGAAAGAGGGAAGTCAAACATCGAGTTCAGCAAAATCGAAAAAAATAATGAGAAACTTGCTGAGGACGTATGAAAACGTTTAAATTAAGGATATGTTCTACACGCTTGAAGGAGTAATTACTGAAACGAAGAACAACTGGACTGTTCTTGAAGTAGGCGGCATCGGCTATAAAGTTTCTATAACAACCCATACGGGTAAAAAACTTAAAAAAGGAGAAAAAACAAAACTATATACGTCACTTTACGTGCGCGAAAACGCGTTGGAATTGTATGGATTCCTCGCTGAAAGAGAACTATCCTTTTTTGAATCGTTGAATTCGGTAAATGGCATCGGGCCAAAATCAGCGATAACAATTATGAGTGCCGCGCCAATCGAAAAGATTGTAGCGGCCATAATGGAAGGCGAAAACGAACTGCTCACAAAATCGTTTGGAATCGGTAGAAAGACAGCCCAACGAATTATTCTAGAACTTCGAGGCAAACTTGCGATAGACGGATCAAAGGGAGAAGTACAAACAATGAAATCAGATGATGAGGTGTTCGATGCCCTAATAAGCCTTGGATACACAAAAACCGAAGCAAAACGCATCATTGAACGCATCGATCCAAAGCTTAGGTCTGTTGATGAGCGTCTTCGCGATGCGCTTCGAAGAATCAAGTAAAAAGAAAAGGATGCTACAATAAGAAAAGAGGTATGGCAAAACTTAAGGAACTATTCCATAAAGCGATCGCCAAAATCGGCGCGATAATTTTTCAGAATCCCTCGTCCAAATTATTTGTCATTGGGGTAACTGGCACAAAAGGAAAATCAACCGTACTTGAGTTGATTAATTACATTTTAGAAACGGAAGGCAATGCGACAGCGCTCATTTCCTCGGTTCGGATAAAGGTTGGAGAAGAAGAAAAAGAAAATCTGACAGGCAACACAATGCCTGGACGCGCCTTTATCCAGCGTTTTCTCAGTAGGGCAGTCAAGGCGGGGTGTAAGTACGCGCTTATAGAAACAACATCCCAAGGAGTGTTGCAGCATCGGCATAAACACATTGATTTTGACGTCGCGGTTTTGACAAATGTTCATCCTGAACACATTGAATCTCATGGAAGTTTTGAAAATTATCGAAACGCAAAAATTCAGTTCTTTAAAGATATTGCGGTAGGATCAAAAAAGGCAAAGAAATATTTCGTTTTAAATCGCGACGATCCAAACACCCCGTTCTTTGTCGGCGCCTTAAAGCAAAGCGGATATCGTGAAGAAGATATTATTTTCTTTTCATCAGCCGATCTCAAAGACTGGGAACTTAAAATGATAGGTGAATTCAATCGCGCGAATGTCGCCGCCGCCCACGCGGTTGCCAAGAAAATCTTGAATATCGATGAAGGACTGATTCGTGAAATAGTAGGAAAGTTCGACGGCGTACCAGGGAGGCTTGAATTTGTAAGGCGGCACCCATTCACGGTTGTTGTTGATTATGCCCACACGCCCCACTCGCTTGAAGCAGTCTATCGCACGTTGAAAGATCTAAAACCAAAGAAAATGATCTGCGTGTTAGGTTCCGCGGGCGGCGGGA
This sequence comes from Candidatus Colwellbacteria bacterium RIFCSPLOWO2_02_FULL_44_20b, assembly GCA_001817765.1. Lineage (GTDB taxonomy): Bacteria > Patescibacteriota > Minisyncoccia > UBA6257 > Colwellbacteraceae > O2-12-FULL-44-13. Next base: position 6,779 of record MHIZ01000010.1, read on the forward strand.
GAGATAAATGGAAGCGCCCTGTTTTAGGAAAAATTGCTTCCGAACTATGTGACGAGGTCATTCTCACAAACGAAGATCCATACGATGAAAAACCGGAAACAATTATAAGCGAAATCGGACAAGGAATTCCTGATGGTAAATACACCGCCGTAATAGACCGCAAAGAAGCGATTCGCAAGGCAGTCACGGACGTAAAGCACGGAGATCTTATAGTTATAACCGGCAAAGGAAGTGAAGCTTTTTTACATCTTGAGAACGACAAAAAAATCGAATGGAACGAAGTAGAAGTCGTAAAAGATGTCCTGACTGAATTAGGGTATAAAGAAGAAGTACTGAAAGAACAATTTGACGAGACAAAGGACTATTAACTAAAGTAAAAGGCATTCGAA
>MHIZ01000011.1 GCA_001817765.1 Candidatus Colwellbacteria bacterium RIFCSPLOWO2_02_FULL_44_20b
GTCAAGATAAAAGCGGTTGTATGTCCAAAATGCGGAGTTCCTCAAAGGAAAAGCAACGAAAGGAATAAAGTAATTGCCGGGCTCCTCGGTATTTTCTTAGGCGGTTTCGGGGCTCATAAATTCTACCTCGGGAAAATCGGACAAGGGTTTCTATATCTTATCTTCACCTGGGCTGTTGTTCCTTGGATCATAGGATTTGTTGAGGGTATCATATATCTATCAATGAAAGACGAAAAATTCGCTGAAAAATACGGAAACTGAAGAAAATTTACGAACGAATATAAAACAAAAACGACGCCCGTAAAATGCGTCGTTTTTTTGTGCCCAGGGTGGGAGTTGAACCCACATGAGTTTCCTCACACGATTTTGAGTCGTGCGCGTCTGCCATTCCGCCACCCGGGCGTTCATACGTACAACATTTTTTAAAATTCTTTCCTAGTAAGAATGCAACCTAAGAGTGTAGCAGAAACTTGGTTGGTGTGGGGGGCAGGCAATACACTAAATTTCAATTGATACTGCCATAATTTTCGGGTAGAATCAATGAGAAGCTATCTGGAAAGTCATTTTTCCGCTCGAGGCGGACCTGCCTCTGGCACGACGTAACGAAAGCTGAGTAGTTCAAGTAAGGCAAGAAACGACGACAAGGATGTATCAATAAAAGTGATACATCAAGGAGGAGTGACGAAGCCGGAACCGAACTAATAAGCTTGTAGTAGAATACAAATTTTCCAGATAGCTTCTCATACTATGGCGCGTGTTATCGCGATCTGTAATCAAAAAGGCGGCGTCGGTAAAACAACAACAGCCGTGAATCTTGGTAGTTATCTTGCCGCTCTGGGAAAGAATACTTTGCTTATAGATTTTGATCCTCAGGCGAACGCAAGTTCTGCTCTTGGTCATAGAGCAGATCGTTCAGCAACAGAAAACATCTATCATGGCATCGTAGGAAGACACGAACCGGAAAAAATTATCAAGCACTCACAGATTTTTAACTTCCATTTTATTCCTTCGGGCCCTGATTTGGCGGGCGCGTTAATCGAATTAGTAGATCTTCCTGAACGAGAATATTTCCTACGAAAATTTGTCAATAGGCTTCGACACCACTACGACTACGTTTTAATTGATCTTCCGCCGTCGTTAAGCCTCCTCACAGTAAACGGCCTTGTGGCCGCGGACGAAATCCTAATTCCGGTCCAGGCGGAATATTATAGTCTCGAGGGATTAAGTCAGTTACTCGAAACAATCGCCTTAATCCAGAACAACCTAAGACACCCGCTCCGCATTGCCGGCGCAGTACTCACGATGTACGATAGGAGGGAGCATTTATCGCGGGAAATCGGCAAAAACCTCAGGAACCACTTTCCGCATACTGTTTTCGAGATCGAAATTCCCCGTGTTATCTCGCTTGCGGAGGCACCGAGCTTCGGAAAGCCAATTCTACTCCACGATCCATACTCTCCAGGCGCGGCCGCGTACCGTCGTCTTGCTGAAGAAGTTATGCGTGATGAAAATTATTATAAACAAAAGGACAAAGAATTCGGAAATTTTATTAATGAACCTTAATGCTTGGTAAAGGATTAGAATCGCTTATTCCTCCTTTTGAAGAAAAAAAACTGGGGGAATCAATAAAGGAGGAGACAAAAAAAACGCCTGAAAACGCGCCAGAGGAAAAGCAGCACACAGAAAGAAAGGAGCCTATAAAAATAAAAGATGACGCACCTGAAATAGGCGCTGTTTTCCATTTGGAGGTTGAAAAAATATTCCCAAATCCTCAACAGCCCCGCCGTTCCTTTGACGAAGAAGCCCTAAGAGAACTTGCTTCTTCAATACGTGAATTCGGTATTCTCCAACCGCTTATTGTTTCAAAAATTGAAAAAGAAGTTGAGAACGGAACACAGATTGAATACCAACTGATTGCTGGAGAACGTCGTCTGCTTGCCGCGAAAATGATTGGGCTGGAACGAGTCCCGGCGATTATCCGTAAAGTCTCCGCAGATCGGGAAAAACTCGAACTTGCTGTCATTGAAAATGTTCAACGTGATGATTTAAATCCGATCGAATCCGCCCGTGCCTACGCGAAACTTCAAGATGAATTTAAATTAACGCAACGCGAAATTGCTTCCCGCGTCGGGAAGAGCCGGGAATATATTGCAAACGCAGTGCGTCTCTTAAATCTTCCCTCAGGAATTCAAGATGCTGTCGCTGAAGGAAAGATCAATGAAAGCCAAGCCCGTCTGCTTCTGGGAATTTCCGAACTTGCCGATCAAGAAATGCTCTTCCAGTCTATTATACGTGATAATCTGAGTGTTCGTGAAGTCAAAACGAGAATTAGAGGCCTTGTCACAAAAGAAAAAGATGAAAAATCAAGGCCCGAAATCACACCCGAAATCCAGCTTTTAAAAGAACGTCTCGAAACATTTCTTGGCACAAAAGTTGATGTACGCCAAAACGGCGAAACAGGCAAAATCACGATCAATTTCTACTCAGCCGAAGAACTACAAGGGATTATTGAGAAAGTTACGAAAGAAGGTAACTCGTCTCTTTAACCTCTTTCGTTCCCTTAAGTTTCAAAAGAAGTTTTTGCAGCTTTTCTTTATTGACAGTATTACATTTGATCTTAAAAAGCTGAAGCCTGCTTTTGCTGATAGGATTTGTCGTCACGCTAAGAACGTTGACGTGTGAACGTGAAATCGTCTCAACAATATCACGCAAAAGCCCGGGCCGATCGTAAACAGTAAGACGAAGTTCGCTCTCTCGTGCCGCTTGGCGAAGAAGGCCGTTTTGTGATCGGGATGAACGAAGAACCGCTCGAATATGATCTCGTGCGTTTGAAGTCTTAACGAAATTAAGCCACGAAACAGAAGGCTTTTTATTTTTTTGAATAGCAATCTCGACAACGTCACTTGAACTGAGTTCGTAATCAAGCGGTACGAATTTTTGATTGACGCGGGCACCAACACACTGATTGCCAATCTCGCTATGGATCTGGTAAGCAAAGTCAACTGGCGTCGAACCAAGGGGTAAATCAACAACTTCGCCTTGAGGCGTAAGACAAAAGATGCGGTCTTTGAAGAAATCAACCTTAAGCGACTCAATAAACTCTTCAGAATCGGCAAACTTCTCTTGCCAAGAACGAAGCTGGTGAACCCAGGTAATATCATTCATATCAGCAAACGAAGAAGTTCTTTTGACATAGGCACCCGTGCCTTTAGTCTGTTCGTACGCCCAATGCGCCGCGATGCCGTTTTCTGCCTCATCGTGCATCTCTTGAGTTCGGATTTGAAATTCAATTGCTCGTTGTTCAGGACCGAATACGGTCGTATGAATACTCTGATAACCGTTCGGTTTCGGAAGCGCGATATAATCCTTGATGCGTCCGGGAACCGGCGGAAAAAGCTGATGAATAATACCAAGGGCGTTGTAACAATCAGGTAATGAAGTAACAACAATCCGGAACGCGATAAGATCGTGTATTTTATCGACATCCATTTCGTAACGAAGAAGTTTCTTATACAAACTTGAGTAACGTTTTGCACGAAAGTCGATATTAAGAATATCAATACTCGCTTCTTTAAGGGCCTCCTCAACTTTTGGAGCAATGCGCCGAAGATACGCCTCGCGAATATGATATCGGTTTTTAACTTGCTCGCGAAGCCACGTATGTTCTTGGGGATAGAGGTAAGGAAAAGCAAGGTCTTGTAATTCGCCGCTTAAACGTTGCATGCCGAGCCGATAGGCAAGCGGTGCGTAAATTTCTGAAGTTTCAAGGGCAATGCGTTTCTGTTTATGAGGCGGAAGCGCGTCAAGCGTCCGCATATTGTAAAGCCGATCAGCGAGTTTAATAAGAACAACTCGTAGATCTTGGCTCAAGGCCAAAATCATTTTTCGAAGGCTTTCAACCTGTCGTTCCGCTCCGCGATACTTAAGGCGCCCAAGTTTTGTAACGCCGTCGACAAGAAACGCGACCTCGTCGCCGAATTCTTTTTGCAAGTCCTCAATCGTATAATCAGAATCTTCAACAACATCATGAAGTAGTCCGGCCGCGATACTTACCTCGTCAAGGCGCCAATCTAAAAGGCTCTGTGCCGTCCCGACAACATGATTAAAATAAGGCTCGCCGCTTAAGCGTTTCTGGCCGCGATGAACCTTAAACGCGAAGTCATAAGCTCGGCGCGAAAGTGAATGAGGCTGAGTTTTGATCAATTCCTCAATCGTCATAGTAGTAACCGTATCCTAGAAAAAAACCAGAAAATTGTCTATTTCTTTTCTTCTTTCCTGTCTTCTGTCTTCTTGTCCCTTTCTTCTTCTTTAGGGTTTTTCCACGAAGCAAAATCACACTCAGGCCAGCGATTGCATCCATAAAAGATTCTGCCTTTTCGTGTTCGTTTTTGAACAACGTCCCCAACATTACACTTCGGACAGCGCATATCAAGGGAAGGGGGTTCGTGCGCGGGCTTCGTATTTTTGCATTCGGGGTAGCCGGAGCAAGCAATAAATTTTCCAAATCGTCCGAATTTGATAATCATTTCCTTGCCGCATAATTCGCAAAGTATTCCGGTTTTCTCCGGTACAATATCCTCTTTCGAGACAGTTTCGTAGCGTTCGTTCAAGTTTTTTTCAAACGGCCCGTAAAAATCAGAAACAACACGTTGCCACACGATGCCGCCGAGAGCAATAGTATCAAACTCTTCCTCGATCGTTGCCGTGAAATCAACGTTCACGATATCGGCAAAGTTTTCAATAAGCACCTTAGCGACAATTTCACCGAGTTCAGTCGGTTCAAATTTCCGCTGAGCATTCTTAAGAACATAATTTCGAGTTTGAATAAGTGAAATCGTTGGCGCGTAAGTAGACGGTCGTCCGATCCCATAGGCTTCGAGGGTTTTAATAAGCGTTGCTTCGCTGTAACGGCTTGGCGGTTCGGTAAAATGTTGAGTCGGCGTAACCTTGTCGAGGTGTACAGGCTGATCTTTTTGTAAATGAGGCAAATTTCGTTCTTCAAATTTTGTCTGCCAAATTTTCAAAAAACCGTCGAATATAAGAATGTTTCCATTCGCCCTGAATATGTAGTCGCCTCCCTGAACATCAACGGACGTCGCGTCAAAACGGGCGTGAGGAAGTTGGGAAGCAATGAACCGTCGCCAGATAAGATCATAAAGCCTGGTTTCATCACGTTCACTCGTAAAAAGTTCCGGCGAATTATCAGGTTTCGTCGGTCGGATCGCTTCGTGTGCTTCCTGAGCAAGGCGTGATTTATTTTTAAAAGTTCGCCCCTCCGAAAGCACGTACGCGGAACCAAGGTGTTCAGATATCCAACGGTGCGCCGCCACCTTCGATTCTTGTGAAAGGTTAACCGAATCAGTGCGCATGTAGGTAATATGCCCGTTTTCGTAAAGTCGTTGGGCGAGCATCATTGTTTTCTTTGAAGAAAACCGAAGCCGCTTCGAAGCTTCCTGTTGAAGCGTGCTCGTTGTAAAAGGCGCGGGTGGTGTTTTTTTAATCTCAGTTTTCTGGACGTCCGCGATTGAATAAGAAAGAGAGGGGAGTCTTTGGGTAATCTCCTCCGCCTCTTTTTGAGAATGGATATCGAATCTTAGAAGAGCCTTTCCTTTGATTTTGAAAAGTGACGCTTCGAATGATTCGTGTTCGTCTGTAGTAAAGGCTCCTTCGATAGTCCAATATTCGTCTGGTTTGAAATCCTTGATTTCGTGCTCACGCTCGACAATCAAACGGAGCGCGACTGACTGAACTCGTCCCGCCGAAAGCCCGCGGCTGATTTTCTTCCAGAGAAAAGGAGAAAGTTTGTATCCAACAAGTCGATCAATAACCCGCCGTGCCTGCTGGGCGTTCACAAGGTTAGAGTTAATCGTCCGGGGATGGAGAAGTGCTTCCTGGATTGCCGGCTCAGTAATTTCATGAAAAACAATTCGCTCCGTCGAATTTTCATCAAGTTGAAGCGCCTGAGTAAGATGCCAAGCGATCGCCTCTCCTTCGCGGTCTTCATCAGTCGCGAGAATAACACTCGTCGCCTTTGCTTTGAGTTTTTTAAGTGCCGTTACGGTTTTCTGATTTTTACGGGGAATAACGTATTGCGGCTCAAAATTCTCTTCGACAAGAACGCCAAGTTTCCCTTTTGGTAAGTCGCGAACGTGCCCGTATGATGACTCGACAATATAATCAGAACCCAAAAAATTCGAAATGGTTTTCGCTTTTGTAGGAGACTCAACAATAACTAATTTTTTTTGTCTAGATCGAAGACCCATAATTCGTAAGAGCCGTATGTTTCTCTGATTATACCCTGAATTGTAAGAAGCGCGACCTCTCGATTCGCAGTCTGAGGTTCAAAGTGAGTGAGTTCGATGATTTTGTCAATATGAAGCGCCACGCCGGCATCGCGTAGCACAGAAATAATCAAACGCTGTTCTTCGTTCTGAGGAATGAATGAAGAAGCTTGAGACAAAGAAGAAGAAACGCCTAAGTCTTGAAATACATCATAAGGAGAAGAAACAAGTCGGGCGCCCTCGCGAATAAGCGCGTGCGATCCTCGATAGTTCAAATGGTGAATCGGGCCTGGTACTACAAAAATCTCCCGATTCGCTTCAAGCGCGAGCCGTGCTGTAACAAGCGCGCCCGATTTTTCAGGCGCTTCAATAATAACAGTCGCGACGCTGATCCCTGCTACAAGCTTATTGCGTTCAAGAAAACGGTGCTTTAAAGGGGGAACGCCCTCTTCGTATTGGGAAATGAGCCCTCCATAAGAAGCAACAATCTCTTCTGCGAGATCTTTATGATTCGGCGGATAAATCATATGAAGGCCGTGCGCGAGGATCGCGAGAGTTTGTCCCTTGACCGAAAGCGCGCCGCGGTGCGCGGCGGCGTCAATACCAAGCGCGAGACCGCTCACAACGGCGAATCCGTGTTCCGCGAAACAAGCGGCGAACTCGTAAGCGGCTCGAAGCCCTTGAGGAGTAGCCTTACGTGTTCCGACAATTGAGATCATAGGAAGGGAAGGCAATGTTCCTAAAAAATAGAGTCGCTCTGGCGGCGCCTGGGTTTCACGAAGTAAAGAAGGGTAATCCGAGTCGGAAAGTGTTATGTGTTCCATAGAAATAGGTTAGTACTCTATAAGATAATAGTATAGAATTAAGAAAACAGTGGCGGTAAAAAGTTTTAAGAAAAAGATCTCCATCATCATAAGTGTTTCTCTTGGTATTGTAGCGGTCGCTGTGATTGCGCTTATTATAACAACGATCGATCTTGGAAAAGTCTCCAAGGAAATACAGGAAAAACGCCTTGAAGCAATCACTCAACAGCGTGCCGTAGGGGCGCTTGCCTCGCTTCGTGCCGATTCGAAAAAGGCGACAGAACTATTCCCTCGTCTCGAAAAAGCAATGACGGTACGAGACGAGCTTCTGACATTCCGTCCGGAGATGCAGGGTCTTGGAACGAAGAATAAAGCTCCGCTGACAATAACATTCGGTCCGGAAACAGGACGCAAAGAAGACGAACCCGGCTCAATCCAGTTCACCATCATTGCCCAAGGCGCTTACGGAAATCTTATTGAACTCATTCGGGATATCGAGAAAAGCCGCTATTTTACAAGTCTCGATAATTTTGATATCGTTCGTCAGAACGAAGAGTCATTGAACCTTACGTTAACCGGGAAAGTATTCTTCCGCTGATGACAAAACACTCAATCAGTAAACAAGAAACAATGCTTTTCATAGCGTCGTTTCTGATAGTTATTATCTTAACCGCTACAGTTATATCGTCCCTGAGTTTTATCGGAACAAAGGCAGTCGGAGCACTCTCAATTCCCGAAACGAGTGTTGGAACAATTACTGAGTTCAATATGAAAGGGTTTGAAGAATTGGGATTGTAAAAGATATGTCATTGACGAACGACGCACCTTAGTTACAATTCTTCTGGTAGATATACGCGGGCGTGTGGCTCAGTGGTAGGTCGTCAGACACTTCATTCTTTTAATAAAAAGAAAACTGGATTAGAGTAGAATAATAAAAACCTTTTGGGCGTGTGGCTCAGTGGTAGAGCACAGTCCTGATAAGACTGGGGTCGAAGGTTCGATTCCTTCCACGCCCACCAGAAAGGGTCTTGAGTTAACCATATTACCCAGGAAAAGCACAGTTCCGATAAGGTGGGGGCGCAACTATTTGGGAATAGTTGCGCTGGCAAGCTACTATAGAATTAATAAAGATGCTTGCCTCGGAACGAAGGTTCGATTCCCTCTATACCCACTAGAGCCGGAAACAAAATCACTTCTCCTTTCGCTTAACAGCGAAAAATAATCAGGAAAAATTTCCTTCTTCGCCCCCTTTTTTATCCAGCTGCCGAGGTCGGAAAGGGGTATATATCTTTTCTTGATCTTCAAATTGTCAAACGCATATAATGTTATTATAATAACCAAGTAGGTAGAACATGAGTTAATACCAACAAAATTTGGGCTCAGTTCAACCTTCTTCGTGTACAAGTAAAAGGGGAGACTTTATTTGTCAGTCCGTTAAGTAACAACAACCGACTGAGTTTTTATTAAAAGTCGAAAATAAAAACTTCTAAATAAAGTCGAATCAATAAAAATAAGTCTTTATAAATGTAAGCTGATTACTAATTATGCAAAAGTTAATCGGAAAGTTATTGGGGAGATTGAATATCGCAATCACGATATTGCTTGTAATGTTAGTAACCGGAGGACTGGGAAGCGCGACATATGTGTTGGCGTCGTCAACATCCAACTTTACCCAGGCGATTAACCCCGGCACGCTTTCCACAGATATTGTGGACGCCTCTTATGTCTCGGTTACCAGCCCTGCTGTGGCGATGGCCGCGGCGACCTTCAGTTTTAGTTGCCAAACAAAAACTGGTACTCTTGGTACGACTACTGAACAAATTTATGTCGCAAATCCTGATGCGGCGGACACCAGTTGGAGCTTAGGTTTGGCGCCAGCAAACACAACAGATGTTTGGGACAGCGCGGGTACGGATTTCGATTTTAACGATCCTACCGGCTCTGGCTGTACCGATGGCGCGGATGCCGATTCCGTTGGCGGACAGATGACGGTTGATCCAAGCGGAGCAAGTATTGCCCAAGGCTCGAGCGCAAATGGAACCACGGGTGTTTCAGTAGGAACATCAGGTTCTTACAGTGAGGGTGTTACTAATTCAGTCGTTCTTATGTCGAGCGACGGAACTATTGACATCGGTGATTGGACATTGCAAGGGGTTTCCATCAGCCAGAAAATTCCAGCAGAACAACCAGCCGCCAGCGATTATGATATTAGTATGGTGCTGACTGTTTCTGGTTCCTAAACTAACAAAAAACCATGCAAGACCCAAGCGCTAAAAAAAAATTATTGCGATTTGTTAGAGTTAGCGCGGCAATTTTTGGCATAACATTATTGGCCAACAATGTTTTTGCAGTTGAATACGGCGGTTTTGGAGGAAGACCGGCATATCCAAGGGCGGACAATCCTCGCACAGAATCTATTTTTATTCACACCCTTGAACCGGGAGATATCCAAAAAGAAGGCATATTAACAGTAAACAACGCAACCGAGCAAAAAACAATGCTGGTCTACGCCGTTGATTCCACGCCATCCACGGGCGGCGCTTTTGCTTGCGCCCAGTTTTCAGAAGCTAAAAAAGATGTAGGCGCGTGGATTACGGTTAAAAAATCAGAGGTAACGCTCGAACCGGGAACGAACGAGCTTGTTCCTTTCTCTATTCACGTTCCCAAAAACGCGAGTGTCGGCGAGCATAACGGCTGTATTGTTATGCAGGAAAAGAAAGAAAAAGCAGAGGACGGAAGCGGAGTCAGCTTGTCTTTTCGTACAGGGCTTAGAGTCGCTGTTACTATTCCGGGGGAACTTGAGAGAAAACTTGAAATTGTCGGATTTACGGTGACGAAACGTGATAATGGCAATTTTCTGCTTCATCCTTTGGTAAAAAATCTTGGCAATGTTTCTATCGACGCGGATGCGCAAGTGGTAACGCGTTATTTCTTTGGCTTAACGCATCTTACGCACGGCGGGCAATATCCGATTTTGCGAGGCGACACCTCAGACTGGAACTTTGAACTAAAAAAGCCGTTCTGGGGAGGATGGTATCGCTCCAATTTTTTCGTGGAATACGATGAAAATCCCGAAGCTGGCGTAGGCGTACAAAGCGGCAAGGAATTAACGCGGCTTAAAGGTCCGTCGGTTTGGTTCTGGAGCTTTCCGACACCCGCGGCTTTGGCGATAGAGATTATCATTCTCTTGGCTTTGGCATTCGGTGGATTTCTTTTCTGGCTTTCGCAAAAACGCAAAAAATGGATTAAAAACAATTGGGTTAGCTACGAAGTAGAATCCGGCGAGGATATTAAATCTCTTGCTGAACGGTTTGATGTGTCGTGGAAACTGCTTGCCAAGGTAAATAAATTACAACCACCCTATGCGTTTAAACCAGGAGAAAAAATTAAGGTCCCGCCAAGGAATTAAACTATTCATATCCATACTCGTCGTTACCAATCTTGCGACTGGCGGTTTTTTGATTTATGAAACAAAATTTCGTTCCGCAGCAAATAATCCCTACCCCCTGATTGATATTTCCAGAAATTTTATCCCGCAGGAATATTTTTTCAGCACCATAGAACCTATACGCAAAGAGATAAAGCAGATAGTAGCCAACTATGAAAAAGAGGGAAATCATATTGGCGTTTATTTTGAATTTTTAAATACTGGTGCGAATGTTTCCGTAAACCAAGACATGCGTTTTTGGCCGGCGTCTCTAAGCAAGATGCCCACTGTTTTTGCGGCAATGAAAAAGATAGAGAAGGGGGAATGGAAATTTACCAACGAACTAGTTCTTCTTTCCGAGGACAAAGACGAGCAATTCGGGGAATTGTATAAAAAACCGGTCAGCACAAAATTCACGATTGAGGAATTACTCAAAGAGACGCTGATTAATTCCGACAACACATCCCACAGAATTTTAGTGCGCAATCTTTCAAGCGAGGATTATACCGATATATTTGAAGCGCTTGGAATGGAAGAACTTTTTAATGATAATTATGATATTACGGCAAAAGAATATTCCCGTATTTTTCGGGCTCTTTATACAGCCAGTTATTTAAATCGTGAAAATTCCCAAAAAATTTTAAAATGGCTTTCAGAAACTCCTTTTAATGAATTGTTGGGCAACGGCGTGCCTGAAGAGGTTGTATTTTCTCATAAAATTGGAGAAGCGTTTAAAGTAAAGACATTTCTTGATTCCGGAATTGTTTATGTCCCGAATCGTCCTTATCTCATCACGGTTATGATTGAGGTAGGGAGCAACAGCGGAGTAGAAAAAGCACAAGAAATTATGAGAGAGTTATCAAGCGCGGCATATACATATGTGGCGAATAATTAAAAAAATATTTAAGCCGGTAACTGTAACTCTTCTTATGTTTGCGCTTTTTCTTGCGGGATTCCCTTCGTCTGTTCTTTTGGAGCAGATAGAGCAAACCATTACAGATAGAAACATTGTGGACTATCTCTATCATGCTATGAAAGACCCGAATGTGATAGATAAAGGTCTTGTTGAGTTGTTGCGTCCGCGCATAGAAGAAGCGCATGCGGCGACTTTTCAGATGCAAACCGGCTACTACATCGGCAACGGCGCCGCCAAGTCCATCACCGGTTTGGGCTTTAAGCCCGAATTGATTCTCTTAAAGCCCAATTCAACCGCGGGCGCCGGCGCGGTCTGGAAAACCAGAGCCATGCCCGCCTTAAACGTTCCCTATTTTGTCGCGACAGCTGACGCCGCCACCGGCTCCATCCTTCTTGATGCCGACGGTTTTACCGTGAACACAGCCAACGCCAACACGGCCAATACCGGCCACGCGTGGGCGGCATTCGCCGGCTCGGACTGCTCTGCCTCCGGCACCTTCTGCGTCGGCTCCTATATCGGCAACGGCTCCTCTCCCCGCGCCATTACCACCGGCTTTCAGCCCAACCTTGTCTGGATCAAGCAATCCACGGCCGTGGCCGGCAACTGGCGCTCTTCCTCCATGCCTGATAATTACGCCCAGTATTTCGCCGCCACCACGCAAGAAACAAGTGGCGCGCTGTTTACCACGCTTGACGCGACTGGCTTCACGGTCGGCGCGACTAACAACACCAATACCGCGATCTACTATTATGTCGCGTTCAAAGAAGTATCCGGTTCAATGGATGTCGGCACGTATACCGGCAACGGCTCCTCGCAGAGTATCACCGCCCCGGGCTTTCAGCCGGATTTTCTCTTCATGAAAAACGCCAATGCCGGTACGGCGGTGTCGGCAATCTACAGCATCACCGAATCCTACGGCAACAATTCCCACTACTACACCGACACGGCCAATGTAGTGGGCGCGATCACGTCTCTGGATGCGAACGGTTTCAGTGTGGGCGCCAACGCCACTGCCAACGGTTCCGGCAACACCCTCTATTACGCGGCCTTCGGCGGCGCGGCGGATCATACCGCCAGCGGCACGTTTGCAATGGCCCAAGGGTCGTATACCGGCACCGGAAACTATCAGATGATTGCCGGGCTTGATTTCAGACCCGACCTCGTCATCGTCAAGGGCAATACCACCCAAGCCGGCGTCTTCCGCACCCGCATGATCGCCGGCGACTCCACCGCATACCTTGACGCAGCTACCGCCAACTTCGCCGGCGGCATCATCTCCTTAAACCAAGACGGCTTCAGTGTGGGTACGAACGCCACCGTCAACACGTCCGGCACGACCTATTACTGGACGGCCTACGGCAACGCCTGGAATCCGGACACCCATTCGGGCGCGGCTGACTTCTTCATCGGCGCCTACTACGGCAATGGCATCGACTCACGAAACATCACCCGCCTGCCATTTCAGCCGAACATGGTGGCGGTGAAGCGGTCAGGCGCCACCGGCGGCGCATTCCGGACCTCCCAGCATTCCGGCGACTCATCAAGCTATTTCGCCGCCACGGCCGATGCCACCAATATCGTGCAAACGCTCAATGCTGACGGTTTCTCGGTAGGGACGGCCGCCAACGTCAACACGGCCGCCAACTATTATTGGTATTTCGGCTTCAAGACCGGAACCAATTTCACGGTGAATACCTACAGCGGCACGGGATCCACCCAAAACATCACCACCGTCGGTTTTCAGCCGGACAATATTTGGGTGAAAGCGACCGGCGCCACCCGGGGCGTTGAGCGCACCAGCAGCATGGCCACCGACAGCGCCTTGCCGTTTATCAACGTGGCCAATCTCACCGGCGCCGTCACCGGCCTCATCTCCACCGGCTTCTCGGTGGGCACGGCGGCAGAGACCAATACTTCGGGATCGAACAACTACCGGTATGCGGCGTGGAAAAATACTTCTACTCAAGGCGGAGCCGCTTCTTATAATATTGCCACCGGCTACTACATCGGCAACGGAGCCGCCAAGTCAATCACCGGCCTCGGCTTCAAACCCGAAGTGATTCTTCTGAAGCCGAATACGACTGCCGGCGCCGGAGCGGTCTGGAAAACCAAAGCAATGCCGGTTTTGAACAGTCCGTATTTTACCGCTGTAGCCGACACAGTCACCGGCCAGATTCTGCTTGATAATGACGGTTTTACCGTGAATACGGCAAATACCAACTCTGCCAATATTGGCATGACTTGGGTGGCTTTTGCCGGCTCGGACTGCTCTGCCTCCGGCACTTTCTGCGTTGGCGAATACACCGGCAACGGCACCTCTCCCCGAGCCATTACCACCGGATTTCAACCCGATCTTGTCTGGGTTAAGCAATCAACCGCTGTTGCCAGCAACTGGCGGTCTTCATCTATGCCTGATAATTATGGCCAGTATTTTGTTGCCACCACCCAAGAGACCACCGGCGCTCTCTACACCACTCTTGACGCCACCGGCTTTACCGTCGGCGCAACCAACAACGCTTCAGCCGGAATTTATTATTACGTCGCCTTCAAAAATGTTACCGGTTCAATGAATGTCGGCACCTATACCGGCAACGGCACCTCGCAGAGCATTACCGCTCCCGGCTTTCAGCCGAATTTTGTCTTTATGAAAAACGCCAACGCGGCAACGGCCGTTTCGGCGATATACAACACTACCGAATCCTACGGCAATAGCTCCAGTTATTACACCGACACGGCCAATGTAGTGGGCGCGATCACCTCTTTGGACGCGAATGGTTTTTCCGTGGGCGCAAACTCCACCGCCAATGGTTCAGGCAACACCATTTATTACGCGGCTTTTGGCGGAACAGCCGCTCATTCATCCAGCGGCACTTTTGATATGGCCAATGATTCGTATACCGGCACCGGCAATTACCAGGTGATTTCCGGATTATCTTTTGTTCCCGATTTGATTATTATCAAAGGCAATACCACTCAAGCTGGCGTGTTCCGCACCAGAATGATTGCCGGCGATTCCACCGCTTATCTTGATTCCGCCACCGCGAACTTTACCGGCGGCATCACCTCGTTAAACACCGACGGCTTTACCATCGGAACCAATGCCACGGTCAACTCATCCGGCGTCACCTATTACTGGGCGGCCTACGGCAATGCTTGGAAACCGGACACCAATTCCGGCGCGGCTGACTTTTTCATCGGCGCCTACTATGGTAATGGCATAGACAGCAGAAATATTACCCGTCTGCCTTTTCAGGCGAATATGGTAACAGTCAAAAGAAGCGGCGCCACCGGCGGAACATTCCGGACATCAGCTCAATCAGGAGATTTGAGTGGGTTTTTCGCGGCCACAGCTGAAGCGGCCAACAACGTCCAAACACTCAACTCCGACGGCTTTCAGGTAGGCACCGCTACTAATGTCAATACTGCTGCCAACTATTATTGGTATTTTGGTTTCAAATCAGGAACTAACTTTACAGTGAATACCTACAGCGGTACCGGTGTTGCTCAAGATATTACCACTGTCGGTTTTCAGCCGGATAATCTCTGGGTTAAGGCAACAGGCGCCACTCGGGGAGTGGAACGCACCAACAGCATGGCCGCTGACAGCGCTTTGCCGTTTATCAATGTTGCCAATCTTACCGGAGTCATTACCGGCCTTATTTCCACCGGCTTTTCAGTGGGCACCGTTGCTGAAACCAATACTTCGGGATCAAACAACTATCGGTATGTGGCGTGGGGAGTGGGAGGAGGCGGAACCATTACTGCTGATATTGTTGATGCCAGTTATGTTCCTGTTGGGAGCCCCGCAACGACTATGAACAGTGCTGCTTTCTCTTTTATTTGCCAAACTGTTACAGGAAGTTTTGGAACCACTTCTCAGCAGATTTACATAAACAACAACAATGGCGCTAACGATGGCTGGACTTTGGTCTTGGGGGCGACAAATATCACAGATGTCTGGGATAGCACAGTCACTGATTATGATTTTAACGATCCTACCGGCTCTGGCTGTACCGATGGCGCGGATGCCGATTCCGTTGGCGGACAGATGACAGTAGATGCTTCTAGCGCGACGTTATCTGTGGGGCAATGCCCGAGCTGTTCCACTGCTTATATCACCAAGGGTGTGTCAGCCGCTTTTGATTCAATAACTATACCAGCGGTGAACAGTATTACCTTACTGGAAGCGTTCGCGAGTTCTGACGATGTTGGTGACTGGACATTGCAAGGGGTCTCCATCAGCCAGAAAATTCCAGCGGAACAGCCCGTTGCCAGCGATTATGATATTAGTATGGTACTCACAATAACGGCGAATTAAATTTCGCATCAAATTCAAAATGCAAAATAGAAACGCAAAACTAAGACCCATTTCTTTGGGCTTTTTATTTCTCTTTTTAGTTTTTTCGTTTTGTATTTTGAGTTTTGTCCCACAAAGGGCCTTGGCCGGTTCAAGCTCCAATTTTCGAATTGAAATTTTAACCCTTTGCGGAAACAATCTCCAAGAAACAGGGGAACAGTGCGACGGAAGCGATTTAAACGGAGCAAGTTGTACGAGTCAAGGTTATGCGAGCGGCAATTTAAGCTGTAATTCAAATTGTACTTTCAATACATCTTCCTGCGCCTCCGGCGGTGGCGGGGGTGGGGGTGGTGGAAGCTACACGCCTCCAGCGCCATCGGTAACAGCTGTAATATTTAGTGGTAGAGCTTATCCATTAAGCAAGGTTGGCGTGTTAAAAGATGGACAGCTTGCGATAACAACCGTAGCTGGTCCAGATTCGAATTTTAATATCTCCTTAACAGGATTGTCTTCTGGTAATTACATTTTCGCGGTTTCTGGTGAGGATAACGAAGGAAGGCGATCTGCTCTTTTCACCTTCCCCGTCTTTATTACGCAAGGCGCCACCACTCAGGTGAGCGGTATTTTTATCGCACCGACCATTGCGATCGACAAAAGTGAAGTAAAACAAGGCGATCAGATTGCGATCTTTGGACAAAGCACGCCGAATTCCGAGGTCACAATCGCGGTAAATTCGGATGAAGAATTTTTCAATAAGACAAAATCTGATCAGAATGGAGCCTATCTCTATAATTTTGATACTACACCCCTGACAACGGGACAACACCTTACCCGCTCTAAGTCTGCGTACAATGGTGAAATCAGTTCTTTCAGTAAATCTATAGGTTTTATAGTTGGCACAAAAAATGTTGTGGCCACGTTGCCTCAAGTTTTGAAATACGATTTGAGTGAAGACGGACGCGTGAATCTCGTCGATTTTTCTATCGTCGCGTATTGGTATAAAAGATCGTCGCCGCCAGCAGATATCGACCTCAACGGTGACAGCGTGATCGACCTTATCGACTTCAGCATAATGGCATTCTACTGGACTGGATAATTGTCCTGTTTAAACTCAAAATTCAGGGTGCAAAATTCAAAATCACAACTCAAAATTCAAACATGCCTCTTTACCGTTTTGGTAATGTTTGCGTTATTACCTCAGGTGACGTTTGCGGCAGAGACGTTCTTTGAGACTGAAAATACGCAAATTAGAGTCGGGGACAAGTTTGAAGTCAGCTTCTTCCTTAATACTGAAAATGAAGACATCAATGCTATCGAAGGCGAAATCATTGTTCCAGAGACGCTTCTTAAACTAAAAGAAATAAAAAGCGGCAGCTCCATAGTCAACTTTTGGATTGAGAATCCCCAAATGGTTAATGGAAATATTCCATTTTCTGGAATTATCCCCGGCGGCTATTCTGGTCAAAGCGGCCTAGTCCTCTCGCTAGTTTTTCAACCAATCCAGAAAGGACAAGGTTTAATCGAAGTTCGAAGTATAAAAACATTAATCAATAACGGACAAGGCACGGAGACGAAAACATCAGTTCACAATTTATACTTCATCATTGCTGGGCAAGCGCCGCTTTCTCAATCTACGGTGGTTGAAAAAAAGGATACTGACGCGCCCGAGACATTTGAGCCAGTGATCGCAAGCGACTCGACGGTGTTTGATGGAAAATATTTTTTAGCATTCTCCACACAAGACAAGGAATCAGGTGTTGATCATTATGAAATTCAAGAGAGCAGGAATATCGGAATACAAAATGAACAATGGATTACTGGTGAGAGCCCGTATTTGCTTCAAGATCAAGACCTTCGAAGTTATGTCTATGTGAAAGCAGTTGATAAAAATAGCAATGAAAGAATCGCTGTATTGCCGCCGCAAAAGCCATTATCGCTGTATCGAAATTACTGGATCCTCGGTATACTAGTAATGATAGGCTTAGTTGTTGCCGCGATTAATTTGCGAAAAATTTTGTGGCAAACATGACAAAAATTTATAAAATCGCGTTAATTCTCCTGTGCTTGGGAGTCATTCCTAAAACTGCGGAGGCAGCAGCGTTATATTTTTCTCCGTCTTCAGGGACGCAAGTCATCAATTCCACCTTCTCGGTTAATGTTTACGTGTCAAGCGCCGATAAAGCAATGAACGCCGCCTCTGGGACTGTCTCGTTCCCTCCCGACAAGTTAGAAGTTGCCTCTCTTTCCAAAAACAGCTCCATTATGACGCTTTGGGTGCAGGAACCTTCTTTTTCTAATAGTGCTGGCACGATAAATTTTGAAGGCATTGTGTTAAATCCAGGATTTACCGGCGCAAGCGGCAAGGTTATCACTGTAAATTTTAAAGCGAAAACAACAGGAACCGCAGTCCTAACCTTCTCTTCTGGTTCAGTACTTGCCAATGATGGCAAGGGAACGAATATTTTGGAGGATCTAGCAAACGCGAGTTTTTCTTTAGGAAATATAATGCCGACAGTGCCGGAGGCAACCACTCCGTCTGAAACAGCAGGTACTCCTGCGCCGCCGCCGATTTCTTCGCCCACGCATCCAGACCCCAATAAATGGTATGCCCTCAATGACGCGAAGTTCACTTGGCTAGTGCCCTCGGATGTAACAGCGGCTCGTCTACTTGTTGGGAAAATTCCACAGGCTGTTCCCACCGTGTATTATGAACCAGCGATTAGCTCAAAAGGAATTTCTGATTTAGAAGGTGGCGATTGGTACTTTCATGTTCGCTTGAAAAACAAAGCTGGTTGGGGTGGTATTTCTCATTTTAGATTCCGCATCGATACAGAATCTCCAGAACCATTCTTAATACAATTTGTCGACGGAGAAGAAACCACTAATCCGAGACCTACAGCCCTCTTTGAAACCACCGACTCACTCTCGGGCATCGACTATTATAAAGTCAAAGTCGGCGAAGGGGACTTTCTCGCGATTGCGCCTGAGATATTAAAACACAACCCCTTTACGTTGCCGCTTCAGACGCCAGGCAAAAAAACAATTTTCGTTCAAGCATTTGATAAAGCGGGTAACTATACTTCTAGCGCAGAAGAATTCGTTATTAAAACTCTTGAGCCGCCCACTATCACCGAATATCCTAAACAGTTGCCGACCGGGGAAACTCTTATCGTGAAAGGAAAAACTCAGTATCCAAATGCCCAAACAGTAATATGGTTCGCGAGCGAAGGAGAAGAACCGAAGAACCAAACTGTAAGGAACGACGAAAACGGCAACTTCACGCTTGTCGCCGAAGAAGATTTAGACGACGGGGTTTATAAGCTATGGGCTGAAATAACTGATGAACGAGGCGCAAAAAGTGCGCCCTCTGAGGAAGCAACAATTTCCGTAGAGCAGCCCGCGTTTCTAAAACTAGGCTCTTGGGCAGTAAATTTACTTGCGGTGATTATCCCATTAGTTGTCTTGGTTACAGCGCTTCTCGCGTTCGTTTATTATAGTTGGCATAAATTCTCGGCATTACGAAACCGTTTACGCAAAGAAACCCGCGAGGCAGAATCAGCTCTCCATAAAGCATTTAATCTACTAAGAGATAATATCCGCGATCAAATTAAAATGCTCGAAAAGGCTGAAGTTAAACGACAACTCACCAAAGAGGAAGAAAGAATTATCAAACGGCTGAAAAAAGATTTGGATAACGCAGAGAAGTTTGTTGGAAAAGAAATTGGGGACATCGAAAAAGAAGTAAAATAGTTTCACCTTTCTCTATCTCGTCAAAATTTCAAATCCCTGCTACAATACGCACGTTTGCTATAACACGCGCATAGCTCAGCCCCGACGTTTCAATTGCTAGCTATAATATATTGAAGTCGGGGTCCCGACTTCGCCGGCTGGCGAACGTCGGGATGATAGAACGTTTGTATGGACACGCCCCCACGCCAAAATGCACCCTTAGCTCAGTGGTAGAGCGCTACAATGACACTGTAGAGGCCGCAGGTCCAATCCCTGCAGGGTGCACACAAGTTTAAAGGTCATTAATAAAACGACGGCAATACGCGAATAAAAAACGCGTCCCGCCTTCGTTATAAAGGATAGATGTGGTATCTCAAAATGAGAAAACAAAGAGACAAAAGATACTGTGGTATCTAAGTTTTCTGCCACGACTGCTCTTAGGCGTAGTACTTATGGTGTTATGGTATGTAATAGTTGAGTTCTTCGTATTAAGATGGTGGAGGAGAATATTTAAAAGAACGTAAAAAAAGCGGCTTACAAGCCGCTTTTCTTTATAAAAAGCCAAACCTCAAAAAAATAGAGTCTTTCTTGACCTTAGAACCCAAAGACCCGTATAATCCGTTATTACATAAAAAGCCTGTCTAAAAGGGGAAATAGGGCAGTATTTGACAATATTACAAATATATGTTATATTTCCCCTTATGAAAAATAAGCACGATTTTGTTAGCAAATTAATCGTCCTTTCAGTAGTCGTAACCGGTTTGGTTATCGGCTTTTTTGCCATTGCCGAATCAGTTTTCGCGGCAACCCCGGAAGGTTATCTTGATGCCGCCGATTGCGAATCAGTTCGCGGTTGGGCATGGGATGCGGATACTCCAAATGTAGCGATTCCAATTGCTATCTATATTGACGGTCAGACAGGCCAGATCAGTGAAACAGCTCGAATTCCGGCAAGTCTTTATCGTTCAGATTTAGGAAAATACGGCAACAGCTATCATGCTTTTAATTGGACAATTCCTACTCAATTTCGAGATGGAAAGTCCCACAAGGTCTACGCGTATGCTATCGACACATCAGGAAATGGTCCCAATCCTCTTATTTCCGGCAGTCCGAAAACATTCTCAGGTTGTTCCGGTCAAGGCCAAACAACGACTCCGACCTATCCGCTTGGATCAGCTCAGTTAAATCAAAACGCTCCATTCATCAATTCCTTCTCGCCATCAACCGGCCAGCAAGGAAATTCGATCTATCTCTATGGTGATTTCTTCCAGAATGGTTCTCGTGTAACTTTCGGCGGTGTAAATGCCGCGACAAGCTGGATCAGTAATCGCGAACTTGTCGCGACTGTTCCATCAGGTTCCGGGTCGGTACAGGTTAGGGTTGTAAATCCCAACAATACATACGCGACATTTGAGCGATATAATTTTACCTATACAGGTACGACAGTAACAACTACCTCATACACGCAAAACCCTTCAGTACCGAGCTTGCGGTCGCCCTCAAGTGGCTCAACGGTCTCTTCACACACACCACTTCTTGAGTGGTACACAAGCAACAATACATCATGGTATAGGATCGAAGTTGATAATAATTCAGACTTTAGAAGCCTTGAATATGCAAATCAGCCAATTTATGCCTCGGTACAAAACACACCATATCTAAACGACGGTACGTATTACTGGCGTGTTCGTGCCTACGGTACGAATAATAATTGGAGTGATTGGTCATCGACCTGGTGGTTCAGGATCGAAACATCAACACCTCCTCCGCAATCGCAATCTGCTTCACTAAATTCATTAACAGCAAGCGCCTACTCTATAAATTCAGGAAACTCAGTAACGATTACTGGCTCCGGTTCATACATCGACCACTACACGGTCTATGTAAATTGCCCAAGCGGCGTTTCAATGAGTGCGTCGTATAGCGGCAACTGCAACGAAACAAAAACGGTATATTCAAACTCGGTTAATTTCTGGTTAACGCTTACAAATTCAGCTTCAAGTCCACAATCTGTTGCGATTACAGTCAGAGTTTTTAATAGCAACAACCAAGAAGGAAATAGCCAAAACGTCTCGGTAACAGTTAATCCGTCGCAAGTAACGCCGCCTCCGCCGTCATCACAACCAGCGCAGCTCAATTCGTTGAACGCGAGCACATATACAATCAACTCAGGTAATTCAGTAACAGTTACTGGATCAGGATCAAACATTGATCACTACACGGTTTATGTAAATTGCCCGAGCGGCGTTTCGATGAACGCGTCGTATGGTGGTAACTGCGACGAAATTAAGACAGTTTATTCAAGCTCCATTAATTTTTGGTTGACGCTCACAAATAGCACATCAAATACGCAAACGGTCATAATCACCGTTAAGGTCTTCAATAGCAGCAATCAAGAAGGCGGAAGTCAAAACATCACGGTATTAGTCAACGCGTCGCAAGTAACGCCGCCTCCGAGTACATCTTCAGCGTGGATTGGTAGCGTCTCGGCAAGTTCGTACGCGGTTGCTTCGGGAAGTTATGTAACATTCCAAGCACCGACATCGAACGTAAGCTACTACACGGTCTACGCAAGCTGTCCGTCGAATGTCTATACGGAATCATCTGACATTCAATGCAACGCAACGCGAACAATCTATAACAGCTCAATCAATACAAGCGCGCGCTTCACAAACTCAAGCGGAAACACGCAATCAGTAACGATAACATTCAAAGTCTTCAACTCAAATAATATCGAAGGCGGAAGCGCGAGCGTGAGCATTTCAGTTTACCCGCAAACTTCATATGTGCCGGTAACAACATATCCGAATGTAACCTTAAGAGTTAATGGTTTTGATTTCTACGCAAACGTTGTCCGAAATGCGATTGTAACAGTCACCTGGGATGCTTCAAGTGCAAGCTACTGCCAACCATACAGTGATTATCCAATTCCAAAAGTTGATGGGGGTGTGTGGGCCGATGGAACCTTAGGCGCATCCGGTACTCGTCAGCTCTATGCGCGTCATCGTGATGTAGAAAGCATCAGAAACCTTAAAGTTGGTATTCGTTGCTACAGCTATAACAATCAATCAATGACGGACGAAGCAACGATTAATATCACAAGCGATGTTGTCGTGACGAACAATCAATCAATCATCGATCAAATTAACCTCGCGCAGTTGAAAATTCTCGCGCTTCAGGCTGACATCCAGAAAAAACTTATGAGTGAAAAGGAGGAGACGAAAAAAGAAAGCGGTGGTGGTCTTCTCTCGTTTCTTCTTGCCGGCTTGGAAGGAATCGCCGGCGACTCAACGCTTGGTACGATTATCTTCATCCTTGGCCTGCTCTTCATCATCGCGCTCTTCTATATCTTATGGCTCGTGATTAGACCCTATATAGAGAAGAAGGAGTAGGGTAAAATAAAAAGAATCCCGATAAGGGATTCTTTTTATTTATAAGAGAGAAATGAAAATTCCTATTATCTACGAAGACGAAAACATCGTGGCTGTTAATAAGCCCGCCGGTGTGCTTGTTCATAAAACAGCTCATAAGGAAGATGAAGAAACAATCAATGATTGGTTTCTTAAAAAGTATCCCAGAGCAAAAGGCGTAGGCGATTCGCCGGATCGTCCCGGTATTGTCCATCGTCTTGATAAAGATACATCAGGCGTTCTTATACTCACAAAAAACCAACCAGCGTTTGATTATGTAAAAGGACTCTTTCAATCAAAGGAAATTAAAAAAACATATATCGCTCTCGTCTACGGAATGCCGAGGTCAGAAAAGGGAGTAATAGAAAAGCCAATCGGTTTGAAAGCAGGAACCATAAAAAGAACAATATTCGGCGGCAAGATGATAAAAGAAGCAGTAACCGAGTACAAAGTTGTCAAAAGATTCAAAAACTATACGTTGCTCGAAATAACCCCCCGAACAGGACGTACCCACCAGATTCGGGTTCATTGCGCCTCAATGAGCAACCCTATTGTCGGCGACAAACTCTATGGAGGTAAAAAGGCGAGGGAGAACGAACTTGGGGTGAATCGTCAATTTCTCCACGCCGCAACGCTCGAAATGGCTCTCGCGCCCGGAAAGCGCGTTGTGTTGAGCGCTAAACTGCCGCCGGAATTGGAAGATATTTTAAAAACCCTTGAAAAGTAAAAAGCTTGACGCAAAGAGGCGGAATAGGTAATCTACTATATCATTATGGCAATCGAAGAGAAAACATTAGATCAGATCAAGCCGGGAGCGCGGGTTAAGGTTTCTGAGCGCATCAAAGAAGGTGATAAACAACGAATCAGCTCGTTTGAAGGTATTGTGCTTACCCGTAAGCATGGCAAGGAAATCGGCGCGAGCTACACGCTTCGCGCGACGGTTGCCGGTGTTGGTGTTGAAAAAGTTATCCCGCTCTATTCACCGAACGTTACGAAGATCGAAATTACCCAGGCGCCTCGCAAGAAAATCAAACGCTCGAAGCTCTATTATCTCCGTACTCGCTCCGGAAAAGAAACAAGTAAAAAGATCGGTATCCAGTAAACTGAGTACAGAAGAGTACGGAATAATAATAAAAAAGAGCTCAACAACTCTTTTTTATTATTCCACATAATAAATATAATAACGTTGGCATACGCTATTAACTTGAGGTAAAATGAAGAATACAAAATAGGGAATATGAAGAAAACGAGAAAAGAAAAAATCAAAATAAAATGGTCGCCAAACTTTGCTTACGCGCTAGGACTTTTAACAACCGATGGTAATCTTTCAAAGGATACAAGACATTTTGATTTTACCTCAAAAGACTTGGAACAAGTCGTAAACTTAAAAAGATGTTTAAATCTAAAAAATAGAATAAGTCAAAAAACCTCGGGAACAAAAAAGAAATCTTATCGAATCCAGTTTGGAGATGTTAGATATTATAAATTTCTTCTTAGAATAGGTTTAAGCACCAATAAGTCGAAAAGTATCGGAGGCTTAGAAATTCAAAAAAGATATTTCTGGGATTTTCTGAGAGGGCATTTTGATGGAGACGGAACATTCTATTCTTATTTTGATAAAAGATG
>MHIZ01000012.1 GCA_001817765.1 Candidatus Colwellbacteria bacterium RIFCSPLOWO2_02_FULL_44_20b
GTAGGCGGGTATATCCGTTATTGTAGAGTTCAGCAATTTCGGTCGGCTCAAGGAGATAGAGAAGTAGTGGCGCTAAGCTTTTGTGTGGAATGTAGATATCTGATTGTTCTTCAACCTTCGGTCGATTTACCACGCCGCCGAATCCAACAAAAACGTCGGCGACATTTTTACAGACAAGATCTGTCACGCTATTCCCTACATAGGCAATCCTTATTCCTTCTTTTTTATGATTTTTGAGCATTTCTGCTTTTCCATTTTCGCCACAGAGGGGTGATGTTTCATTTATACCAGCATATTCCCCGTTTTCATCAAGATAGAGCTCGTTTGCGATGACACGTTCGCGTGGAATTTGGAGCGCCCAGGCAACAGGATCAATGATATGGTGAAAATTTGAAGTAAGAATAAAAACTTCTTTTTCTAAAAGATGCAGGGCGCTTATAACTTCTTTGACATCTTCAACGCACCGTTCGATGTAGGCAGGAATGAGTTTTCTTATCATCGCGTCAGACGGACGGATGATATCCATTTTTTCTTTCAGAATTCCGTCGAACGGAATTTGGCCGTTTATTGAGGCGTCCGTCATTTTTTTTATCTTACCGTGCACGCCCTGCATCTCGGCGAGTATATCCAAGCTTTCACCAGCAACAAGCGTGCTGTCACAATCAAAGAATATTTTATTTATACTTCTTCCCATCTTTGTATATACAATTAAAAACTCCCTTTGTTCGAGGGAGCGTCATTTTTATATATTATCTAATCACGACACTACCCCGACCAGCCTTGAAGCATTGAGGTTGTAACCTTTGTTGTGATTTGGAAATATGTCCGTTTCATTTATGGATATAAGTATAGTTCCGCCTGTTCTTGTGTCAAGCAAACCTTTGCGGAGGTAAAACAAAAAAACCGCCTTGTTATAGCAGTTTTTTGTTTTTTGCTTTATAGCGCCGGCTCGTTTTTCTTCCAGAGTCTTTTCCATTCATCGCTTTCTTTCAAAAGCGGGCAGGCAAATGCGGCGGCATATCCTAACCCGAGTACCATAAGAGCGCCAAGCCAGAGTTCGTACTTACCCTGAATTGTTCCAATCAGAGCATAAAGCGTCCCATACCAGAGTATCGCTTCAAGAATTGCGAGCGCCCATTTTTTCGAAGTCATTTTAGAGTTTATTTTTGAAACTTCGACCTTTTGAAATTATCTTGTCGGTACATTTGTGTTACTACTCTCAGTATCTCCCTCACCTTCGTTCGATTCGGTACATTCGCACTGCTGTACTCAGTACCTCCTTCATCTTCATTCGATCGGGACACTGGATCCGCCAGTTGGCGGAGAACCTAGGTTGCGTTCTTATATACTAAATTACGTTGGTCGGGCCGCCGAGATTCGAACTCGGGCTAAATCCTCCCGAAGGACTCGTGCTACCACTACACTACGGCCCGTAACTTCTCGGGATACTAGGCAGGCTACAGACCTGCCTGCCGGCAGGCAGGCTCCCGAAGCCTGCGTACTACCACTATACGACACCCCGTATGTTATTAATTATTTCTTGAAGAGCCACTTAGGCTAAAAAAGGTTTCCTGTTTTCGCGGCTGTCGGTCCTTTCGGATCTCCTTTATATAAGGATTTCTTTCTCTTATTGTAGGGGACCTCTGCAGGTGAGGATAAGCGATGGATGGCTATTTGGCAAATATACATTCCCGGGTAGAGCAACACAGGAAGACCGGAATGGTTTGATATTTCAAGTGTAATTGGTCCGTCGAAACCCGGATCGACGAAGCCGGCGGTATGCACGAGGATTCCCATTCTCGCGAGCGTGCTTTTTCCTTCAACACGAAGTACAAGATCATTCGGCACCCGCATTTGTTCTTTTGTTGCGGCAAGTACGAACGAACGTGGATGCAGGATAAACGGGTCGCCTTCTTTGAGAGTCACTTTGTCCATAAGGTCTGTCGGAAGACCTTTTCTTGGATCGAGCTCAAGATTACGTTCGGGACGAAAAATAAGAAACGTATTGTCGAGTTTTAAATCAACTGAGGCCGGACCTATCTGATCCGAATTGAGCGCGGGCGTAAATACTAATTTCCCTTCGTTTATAACTACCTTAATATCTCTGTCTGACAACATAGTTATTTCACATAATATTTCTTCTTCATTTCTTCTTCAACACCGGACTCAAATTCTTCCTTTCGCTTTTTTGCCGCTTCGGCCATTGTTTCAAGTTCGGCTTCAGTTCTTTTATTTAATTCTTTTGCTTGTTCTTCGAGCCATTCTTTTTCGTTTTTCTTTGGGTTATCAAGTATTTCTTCGAGGAGCACGGCAAGAATTTTTCCTACCTTTGGTCCGGGTTCGATATTGAGAAGTTTCATCAGGTCATTTCCGTTTATTTTTATCATCTTTGGGGAGATCGGATCGGTCTTTACCTTTTCTATCATGAATTTCAGATGGCGAAGTTTGTAAGGAACGGCTTTCGGAACGCCGGAGCCGATACGATCGGCTTCGCGAACTTTCAAAAGATCTTCAATACACTCCGTGCCGACTCGGCTTATAAACCGGCGAACACCGGCTTCACTTACTTCTCCCACGTTGTAATAAAAGAGATGATACCGAACAAGATGTGTTACGTATTCGATTACGCGTTTTGGAAATCGAAGACGATTTAAAATATCGTATGTCATCCTGCCGCCCACAACTTCGTGATTATAGAATGTCGAATCTGGCCCGTCCCCTGCTTTTGTGCGCGGCTTTCCTACATCGTGCAAGAGCGAGGCAAGACGGATTTCGAGCGAGTAATCGTTTTGCGCGGCGTAATCAAGCGCGCGAACGTTATGTTCGAAAACTGTATAGATATGGTGTTTATTTTGCCCTATACCAATACCTTCGCGAAGTTCTTTTACGATATATTCGAGAAGACCGAGTTTTTCGAGCATATAGATTCCACGAGCCGAACCGCCATCGGAAGCTAATATGATCTTTATAAATTCATCGCGGATGCGTTCTTTCGCGATTACTCGAAGGAGACCGGCTTGTTTTTTAATCGCGCTTTCTGTTTTTGGTTCGATTTCAAAATTTAATTGCACGGCAAATCGAATAGCGCGCATCAAACGAAGCGCGTCTTCTTGAAATCGTCCTTCGGGGTCGCGGACGGCGCGGATGATTTTATCTTTTAGATCTTTTTCGCCATTCCATGGATCGATATAGTTGCCGTCCTTATCGAGCGCGATTGCGTTTACCGTAAAGTCTCGGCGAGCAAGATCTTCTTCAATTGTGTTTGTGAATTCGATGACGTCGGGATGGCGGTAATCGGAGTATTTTTCTTCCCGCCGGAGCGTTGTGACTTCTACAATCGCAAGCGTTGCGTCTTCAGCTCCTGTTTTTACTCCAACTGTGCCGAAAGTGTTTTCGTAGATGCTTTCGGGAAATAGTTTTTGGATTTCGGGCGGCTTCGCGTTTGTCGCAACATCCCAATCTTTCGGTTTACGTTTGAGCAATAAATCACGGACACATCCGCCGACGATGTACGTTTCGAAACCCTCTTTTCCCAGAGTTTTGAGGATTGATTTTATTTCTTGTGGGATTTCGACCTTCACGCTTTTTATTATACCCTTCCTATTGTTTTTAGGTTATGGGGACGGTAGAGTATTTTGAAGCCCTCGTAGTCTAACGGATAAAACGCGAGCCTTCGAAGCTCGATTTGGGGGTTCGATTCCCTCCGGGGGCACATTATATTATCTCGGCAGAGCCTCGATCAAAAAATTGTCCCTTCGGGAATTCCTGGGTTTCTTTTGAAACCCGTCCCGCAGTACTGCGGGACCCCTCCGGGGGCACATAGTACACAAGAATATAGAATATTGAATATAGGGGTACAGGAAACGAAGCAGTTGATTTTAATTAAAAAGAAAACGCAAAGATCGTAGTTTATAAAAAAATAATTTTTGCGTTTATGAGCCCCGATTGTTCGGGGGTTTTTCTTCTGGAGCGAAGAGCGCGACGGCACCAACCGCCACAAGGATTACGCCTGTGATGGCATATGAAATACTTCCGATCCAGAAGATACTTAAATCAAGACCGAACCCTACAATGAGGGCAATAAGGCCAAAGATTTTCATTGGTTTTTTCTCCTTTTTGTAAGAACTATTTTCCGGCGAAATGGTATGCTTTTTTCAATAAAAAAGAAAGGATGATAGTATCCTTTCTTTTTCTTTATTCTATTTACTTTTTTTACTAAAGTCCTAGTAAACCGAAAAATACTTGAAGAATAAATGCGGTTGGATAGAGAGGAAACAAGAGTGATTCGGGTGACGGTGGAGGCACTGATTCTTGTACTGGTTCAGAAGGCGGAGAGGGCTGTGTTGGATAATTCCCGTCTGGAGAAGCAGAAGAATATGGTTCGTTGGGGTATTGGTAGTTTTGATATTGTTCCCCTTCTGGCGGCTTTGGATAATTTCCATCAGGATACATCATCTTATATTGTTCGGGCGTCATTGTTCCTTGTTGGGGTTGCGTCGGCATCTTGTTTTGCATTTGCTCGCGATACTGCATCTCCATTTCCTGGCGATATTTTAAACACTCCTCTTCTGAGTTGCAGGGAAGATTCTGTGTTGGATATGGTCGCACATTACCTTCATATGGCATT
This sequence comes from Candidatus Colwellbacteria bacterium RIFCSPLOWO2_02_FULL_44_20b, assembly GCA_001817765.1. GTDB lineage: Bacteria > Patescibacteriota > Minisyncoccia > UBA6257 > Colwellbacteraceae > O2-12-FULL-44-13. The sequence goes on from MHIZ01000012.1 coordinate 4,628, forward strand.
ATATTTCTTTGCATCATTTGTTCTTCCGCGGGTTTAGATCCTTGGCATGCTTCGGGTTTTTCGGAGCAATATTTTTGACATTCTTCAGGGGTACGGCATTCTCCGGGACCGACAAATTCCCGCATTGGCATTTGGGGATTCTGATATTGCATTCTGCCTTGTATTCCTTCTTCGCCAAAGGGTGTTTGTGATGGCGCGAATGCCTTGCACTCTTCGGGATTACTTGCGCAGTACTCTTTACATTCGGCTTCACCCTTACAGCCGCCGGGGCCTTGAAACTCTCCGCCGAATGGAGGCATTCCTTCTTGACCTTCCGGTGGTTTCATAAACTGCTCGAAACAAGAGCGCATCTTTTCGCCGATCTCGGGACCGCCAAAGAATTCTCCAGAATCAAGTTTCGTAAGAATATCTTCGCCGACAACTGACTTGAGACACGTTGCTACTTCTGGCGGGGCTTGGGTTAACGCTTCTTTTATTTTTGATTTACCTTCGTCCATCCGACGAATATCCTCTTCTTTTAGGAAGCCGTTCTCTTTAGCGAAGCGGAAACATTCTTCCCCATGTGCTGAATCATTACAATAGTTTTCACACGCGCGACCGCGGCAACCGCCTGGTCCTTTACCGCCAGTTTTACGAGCCATTTCCAATTGATCAGCCGGAATTAGGTTATGTTCGGCGGCGAAATTAAGACATGATTCAAAATTTTCTTCTTTTTCGCAAAAAGCTTCGCATTCATTTTTTCCTTTACAGCCGCCGGGACCCTTGCCGCCCGTTTTTCTTACCATCTCAGCTTCCTTTGGATCCATAAATCCCGCGGCTTCGGCAAAGGCGATACACTCTTCAACGTGTTCTCCGCTTTCACAATATGCTTCGCACGTTTCTTTATTTTTACAGCCACCCGGCATTTTCGCGCCTTTTTGAAGCGCATTTTTAATCTTTTTTGCTTCTTCGAGTTCTTCTTGTTCCATTAAGCCGTTCTGTTCGGCAAAGGCAACGCATTCTTCGATATGGCTTACATCACTGCAGTATGCTTCACAGGATGTGTGGCTTGTACAGCCGCCGGGACCAATTTTTACTTTGGCAAATTTTCTTCCTTTTTCTATTTCGTTTTCGGAGAGTAGATCATATTTTTCGGCGAAGTTAAGACATGCATCAATGTTTTCTGATTTTTCGCAGTACGCCATACATTCTTCTTTATTGGCACAACTTCCGAGTTCGGCAATGGGATATACAATATCGGTTTCGCTTTCTGCCGTAGCAGTTCCTATTGAAATAATAACGAACGCAATCGTGATGCTTCCGATTAGAATACCTAGACTTGTTTTAAAACAGTTATAGCGTTTCATTTTTATTCGAATGGATTTTTATATTCTTTATACGGATTAGCTTTTTCAACCGGATTTAATTCTGGGAGCTTACCTTCTACGGGGTTTGAAATAACTGTTTCACTGGTAATCAAGGATTCAGAAAGCGAATCAAGCGCTTGATTAGTTTCTTCATTTGCCTGTTGCGTTTCCTCGTTTTGTCTTTGTGATACATACCAGTAGCCGACACCAAGGAGTATGATAACAACGAATACACTGCCGATTGCGATTAATTGTTTTTGAGAAAATTTTTGTGGTTCCATAGGTCTTTTCAAATTATATCAGATTCAGTAGAATAGCGAAGTAAATTTCTCCACTGTACTTACGCACTCATAGCCCATCCGCCGGCTGGCGGAGGTAGAGTAGTTCCCTCTCGTCGAGAATAAACATAATTATATGCACCCATAGCTCAGTTGGTAGAGCAGCTCCCTCTTAAGGAGATGGTCCCAGGTTCGATCCCTGGTGGGTGCACAATATAAGAAGAATATAGGACATAGAAGTTGGTATAGAGGGGGATAAGAATTAGAAAACATTCAACTTTATTTTTATGGATAAAAAAGGACTTCATCTTTCTCAGGGTTTCTTATCAACTCAAGATACGGTACGGCCGGTATTTGGCGAAGCGCACGAAGGCGAGGTTTTTAGAAAAACGATTTCTACGGTTATTCAACGCGCGAGTGATGGCAAATTTTTATTTCTTAAATGGAAACAATTTAATTGGATTGCGCCCGTTATTGGAGGAATTGAAGATGGTGAAACTCCGGAATACGCGGCAGAGCGGGAGGTATTAGAAGAAGCCGGTTTAAAGACAAAAGCCGTGAGACGGCTTGGAGGCGAATTTGAAGCTCATTTTTTTGCTGAAAATAAAAACGAGTGGCGATATAGGGTAGACCAGCCCATTTTATTAGAAATTATAAGTGAGGCCATCCCGGACACTGAGGGAAAAGAAAAGTTTGATGTATTATGGCTTACCGCTGATGAAGCTCTGAGGATGAATACATTTGACTACAATGTTCTTGGACTCAAACGATTTCTTAGTAAGAATGACGCGTATGCCGGATAAGGCCGTTCTTTAGAATAAAAATTCTTCTTGACAGTATTACCTAGAGATTGTATATAGAACTTCATAAAGGTTCCTTAAATTTTATTAATATTTTTTACGTTTATGGATAATCACTATCCGAAACCGTTAACTGAAGTCGCAAGACTTCTTGGTCTTTTTATGAAAGTAGGAGCGCCGCGTGGTTATCTCTCGCGCCTTAGCAACTCCAAATCATTCGAGGCTTGGCTCCGCAGAGATATCACTCGTTATCGGACTGAACGTCGTCGTCCTCTTACTCCGCGCGACTTTCGATCCCAGAGACGAGCATCCGTACCCGATCTCAGACCAGCTGTTACGTCTTCTATTCAAAATCGTGGGGAAGCTATGACTTCTCGCGATCCGCGGCATGATTTTGTTAATCCCGGACCGCCGAGACATTAACGTACAGATATAGACAAACCCGCTTCATAAGCGGGTTTTGTGTTGGAAACTGTTTAGTGTTTCACGAAGAGGCGTACTGTTTTTTGGGCGGTCTGTTCCCCGCTTGAATTGTATATTCTATAGACAATTGTGTAGGGACCTTCGCCGTTCCATATCCAGTCATCAAATATTATTTTTGCCTGATGGTATTTTC
>MHIZ01000013.1 GCA_001817765.1 Candidatus Colwellbacteria bacterium RIFCSPLOWO2_02_FULL_44_20b
AAAAAATAGGCACTGAAAAGAACGGTACAGACCAAAAATATTGGCAATATTGGGCAAATAACGAATACGCGAAAGTCGGCGCGGATATGTACAAAGTAAAAAGCGGCGACATCATCGAATGGAAGTTCGTAAATCAGCAGGGATTTTAACTACGCTCGCGCTTATTGCCGTGGCAACACGCTTTCTGCCGCATCCACCGAATGCAACCGCAATTGGCGCCTTCGCACTCTTCGCGGGTGCGTATACGCGCAACTCCTGGAGTATATTTCTAGTACTTATCCCAATGGTAATAAGCGATATGATCATCGGGTTCTACAGTATAAAAATCCTTGCGGTCGTGTATGGAAGCTTCCTCCTTATTGCAATAATCGGGCGATTTCTTAAAGAAAATAAATCATTCGAAAATATAACCCTCGCCGCCATCTCCGGATCAGTACTCTTTTATCTCACAACAAATTACGCCGTCTGGATGTTTGGCACGCTCTACCCAAAAACAACGGATGGACTCGCCGCCTCGTACTTTATGGCGTTGCCTTTTTTAGGAAATATGTTGCTTGGCGACCTTGTATGGAGCCTCGCGTTTATTAAAGGCTACGAATTACTGCAAAAGAAAATACCCATCCTCGAACATTTCAAGAAAAAGCCAGCTATAAGCTGGTTCGCCTTGGGCGGAAAAAGATCTGAGATAGTCGAAATTCTCCAATCCATAAACCTATTTTCAAAACAATGAAAAAAACCAAAAAAGCCAGCCCAAGGCTTGAACCCAAGGTTCATCAGCCTCGGGCTGAAGTCCGCCTCAGGCGGGAAAAAGTAAAGAAGGTAGTGAAAGAAATCAAGAAACGCGATGGAAATATAGTCCCTTTTGATAAAGAAAAAATCGTAAACGCTGTTTTTCGAGCAATGACGAGCTTGGGTATGAGTAACATCGAACGGGCCCGCGCCTACGCTGAAAGCGCCCTGAAAAAGCTTGAGTCAGCTGTGAAGCCAAAAGAAATCCCAACCGTCGAAAAAGTCCAGGATGTTATTGAAAAAACTCTGATCGAAGAAGGCGAAGTACGCCTTGTTCGTGCCTATATGACCTACCGCGATGAACGGCTCGCGGTTCGTCGGGAAAAAGAACAAATCCTAGAAAAAGACGCGGTAGACGAGGTAGATAAATTCTTCGACGCGAACGCGCTTCGTGTCTTAAAATCTCGCTATCTCGCGAAAGACGAAGAAGGGCATCTTATAGAAAGTCCGAAACAGCTTTTCGAACGTGTCGCGGTCCATACGTATCTTCCGTCATTCTTATATGAAAAGAACATCTTTGATAAATCGGGAAAATCAAAAATTCAGCCCATTGAAAGTTTTGACCCCGTAAAAAGCGAAGGAAAAGTAAAAATAGGAAAGTATGTTTTAAATAAGTACAACCTCGAAGCACTCAAAACCCTCTACGACAGGCTCTCATCTGAAGGAAAAATGAAAGTCTCGTGGTCAAGGGTATGGAAAGCGCTCCAATCAAGTACCTATAAAGATCACGAAAAAGGAATCGATCGGTTATACAACTTGATGCGTTATAAGCGTTTTCTCCCGAATACGCCGGCGCTTGCGAACTTCGGAAGAAAACTCGGTATGGGAAGCGCCTGTTTCGTACTTGATATCGATGACTCGCTCGGAGGTATTATGGGAACGCTCCAAAGCGCTGCCTTTATCTTTCAAGCTGGCGGTGGCCTCGGATACAACTTTTCAAAACTCCGCCCCGAAGGCGACATCGTCCGAAGCACCTCAGGCATCGCATCCGGTCCGATCAGCTTTATGAGTCTCTTCGATAAAATGACGGACGTCATAAAGCAGGGCGGTATTCGCCGTGGCGCGAATATGGGCATTATGAATTCGAATCATCCTGATATCGAAAAATTCATCACCGCCAAAAAAGGCAACAAGGCGCTCCGCAACTTCAATATCTCAGTTATCTTGATGGACGACTTCTGGCAGTACTACAAAAAAGACGAAGATTATCCGCTTATAAATCCGCGAAGCGGAAAGGTGATGCGAAAAATAAACGCGCGTACCTTATTCGACATCATCGTCTACCAAGCGTGGGAATCCGCCGAACCAGGCTTGATTTTCTACGATCGCATCAACGAACACAACCCGTTTTTAAAAGAACTGGGGCCGATTCTTGCGACAAACCCCTGTGGCGAAGTGCTTTTGTATCCGAACGAATCCTGCAATTTGGGGAGTATGAATGTGTACGCCTTTGTAAGGCGTGATCCTGAAACGGGAAAAACAAGCTTTGACTGGGAAGGACTTGGCAAAGCAGTGCACGAGGCAACTGAATTCTTAGACAACGTGATTGATGTCAACAAATTCCCGCTCCCGCAGATTGAAGGAATGTCATTGAAAACAAGAAAAATTGGCTTAGGCATTATGGGACTCGCGGACGCACTTTTCGCGCTTCGCGTTTCCTACGACAGCAAAGAAGGTCAGGCATTTATGGAACGCCTTATGGAATTCATCAACTTTGAATCAAAAATGGCTTCGTCCGAACTCGCGAGAATCCGTGGATCGTTCCCGTACTATAAAAAGAGTTTTTATCCACAAGGCAAACTGCCATTCGCCGGTTTCTACGACAAAAAAAGTTGGAACTGTGATTGGAAAAAAGTTTCGGGACTTATAAAACGCCATGGTCTCCGAAATGCCTACACCACTGTTATCGCGCCAACCGGTTCGATCTCGATGATCGCTGGCGCCTCCTCAGGTATCGAGCCGGCATTTAGCTTAGTATTCGAAAAAAATGTCGCCGTCGGAAGCTTTTATTACATCAACGAAGAATTCGGCGTCGCAATGAGAGAATTCGGTATTTACGACGAGGAACTCTTGAAAGAAATTACAACCCGTCATGGAAGCGTTGAAAAGATCTCGTATCTCCCACCACTCGTCAAAAAAGTATTCCGCGTTGCCCACGATCTAACACCGGAAGACCACATCCGCGCCCTTGCCGTGTTCCAAAAATGGGTTGACTCGTCGATCTCAAAAACAATCAATTTTCATTCGGACGCGACAATCGAAGATATGAAAAAAACGTATCTCTTGGGATACGAACTTGGATGCAAGGGAGTAACCGTGTACCGCGATGGCTCAATCGAAAACCAGGTTTTGAATGCCCCTGGTGATAAAAAAGACAAACAGAAACAAGAAAACCCAGAAAATGGAAATGGGAATGGCACGCTAGGACCGCTCGTGAAGTGTCCAAAGTGCGGCACAACGCTTGTCAGGGGCGAAGGATGCCTCAAGTGTCCCTCGTGTGGTTGGGGGCTCTGTACGTAGGACTTATAGTGAGTGTAACCGAACTATGATTCTCGTTTTCACAGGAAACGGAAAAGGCAAGACAACCGCGGCAATCGGTCAGGCAATCCGTGCCGCGGGACAAGGCAAGCGCGTCGGCATCTTCCAGTTTATTAAAAGTCCGAAAGTAGAAACTGGCGAGGAAAAAACGCTTAAGAAGCTGACGAAGGAAATCTACTTGGAAAAAGGTGGTGAGGGCTTTGTCGGTATTTTAGGAGATACGTTGCCGATCGAAGCGCATAAAAAAGCCGCCGAGTTTCATTTTAAGAAAGCAAAGAAGGCAATCGCTGAAAACAGATTCGATCTCATCGTGCTTGATGAAATAAACGTAGCCGGAATGTTAAATTTGATTGTAAAAGAGGAAATTATAAGCTTCGCGAAAGAAATACCGGAATCCATTGACGTTATATTCACCGGTCGCGGCGCGCATCAGGAGCTTATAGAAATCGCTCACCTCGTAACCGAATTCAAAGAAATAAAACACCCTTATCAAAAAGGGGAAAAGGCTCGCCGTGGCATCGAATACTAGAGTAGAACTCTATACTGATTAGCTCTATACTTTAAATATATCCCGACCTCTGGAGGAGCGTCGGGGCTACATACTTCCCACAATGATCAAATCCCCATTTCCTAAAACAACCTACGCTCGGAATGCCGATATCTATAAACTTCTCGCCAATTCAAAGCGTCTCGAAATCTTAAATCTGCTTCGCAATAGCGAGCTTCCCGTAAGCGATATCGTTCGTACCGTAAAAACCCCGAAAGCGAATGTTTCCCAACACCTGGCGCTTCTGCGCCACGCCCGTCTTGTGAAGATGCGCCGCGAGGGCACAAATGTGTATTACAAGATTTCAGATCCGCGCATCGTTGATCCCTGTCGCATTCTCCACGATATCTGGAAACAAAAATCTTTTTAAGATGAGTTTACTAAATATCGCCTGTGGTGAACTTATCGAACCACCTTGTGGTGAGCCTGTCGAACCACCTTGTGGTGAGCTTGTCGAACCATGAAAATAAAAAACTACAAGCAAATTGCTCTAACCGAACCGCGCCGGACGCTTCTTTCGATTATCGAAGCCGGCCTTGAAAGTATCGAAACAAAGCACGTTATCGAAAAATCAGTCCGTGTTGAAAATAATGCGCTTGTGGTAAACGAAACAGTAACGCCGCTCAAAGAAGATGGTGTAACACTTGTTGCGATCGGTAAATGTGCCCTCGATGCCGCGACCGCGCTCGAACCGATGCTCGGTAAATATCTAAAGAACGGCATCGTACTTGATATTCGCGATTCAAAAGAAGCAAGTTTTAAAAAGCTTGAGTATCTACAAGGAACACACCCAATGCCCTCCGAGGCAAACGTCGCGGCAACGAAAAAAATCCTCGAACTTCTCAAAAATAAAACCGAAAACGACGTAGTATTATTCGTTATTTCAGGTGGCGGTTCAACACTGCTTTCAGCTCCGCTAGAAGGAATAACTGCCGCAGATGAAACAGCGCTTATGAAACTTCTCTTCAAAAAAGGCGCGACAATTCAAGAAATCAATGCGATCCGTAAACACAGTTCATATGCGCGAGGCGGCAACCTTGCTAAGGAAGCGTATCCGGCAAAAGTTATTTCGCTGATTTTCTCAGATGTGCCTGGTAACGATATAAACGTCATTTCCTCGGCGCCGACCGTCGAAGACGAAACGAGCGTCAAAGACGCCGAAAAGATATTGAAAAAATACGATTGTCTGAAAGAGCTGAACAAAGACGAATATCCGCTCACGGAAACGCCCAAAGAATCAAAATATTTTGAAAATGTTTCAAACATACTTCTTGTTTCAAACGAAACCGCGTTAAACGCGATGGCGGAAAAAGCAAAAGAGCATAGTCTCGAAGTAGAAATACGAGAAACGGCGCTCATTGGCGAAGCGCGCAAAGTGGCGGCAAACATTGCGAAAGAAATTCGCAAAGCCGATTTAGGGAAAGTACTTTTGTATGGAGGCGAAACAACAGTTACTATTAAAGGAAAGGGACGCGGAGGAAGAAATCAAGAACTAACACTCGCCGCGTTAAAAGAAGTAAACGGCGGAGAGGTGATCGCGTCAATTGCTTCTGATGGGCGGGACAATGGCGAATTCGCGGGTGCGATCGCAGATGAATTCGGACGCAAAAAAGCCGAAGAAAAAGGTCTCGACATCAAGGCGTATCTTGAAGAGAACGACGCGACATCATTTTTCGAACAAAGCGGGGATTATATTCTAACAGGCGCGACTGGAACAAACGTATCGGACATAACGATCGCGCTTAAAGTAGTTTCACGAAACAATGGGGAATAATAAAAAGTTCATCGTTTGGATGGAGGAGGTGGGTATCGAAGACGTGCCGCTTGTTGGAGGCAAAAACGCGTCCTTAGGCGAAATGATTAAAACCCTTGGCGCGAAGGGCGTCAGTGTCCCAAGTGGCTTCATTATTACCGCCGAAGGATATCGGCATTTTTTGCGCGAAACAGGGCTTGAAGGAAAAATTAATGAAACGCTTAAGGGTTTAGATACAAGTAAGCTTAAAGAACTCGCTCGTGTCGGTAAAAAGATCCGAGAGATGATTGTGAAAACAGAATTTCCGGAAGATCTGAAAGAAGAAATCGAACATGCCTACGGCGAAATGGAAGCCCGCTACGGCAAAAATATAGATACGGCAGTGCGTTCAAGCGCGACCGCCGAAGATCTGCCCGGTGCGAGCTTCGCGGGCGAGCATGACACGTATCTTGGCATCCGTGGTGCCGAAGAAGTAAAAGAAGCGGCAAGAGCCGCGATGGCTTCACTTTTTACCAATCGAGCAATCTCGTATCGCGTTGATAAAGGATTCGAACACTCGAAAGTCGCGCTCTCGGTAGGCGTCCAAAGAATGGTGCGTTCCGACAGCGGTGCATCAGGCGTAATGTTTACCCTCGATACTGAATCCGGCTTTAAAGATGTCGTTATCATAAATGGTTCGTGGGGCTTGGGTGAAATGGTGGTGCAAGGAAAAGTTACTCCCGATGAATTCTTTATAGCGAAACAAACGCTTCAAAAAGCGCCAAACGCTGTAATCGCGAAACACTTGGGTACAAAACTCAAGAAAATGATCTACGGAAGCAACAAGGGCGTAAAACAGACAAAGGTTATTGATACAACTGACGAAGAGCGAAGCAATTTTGTAATAACAGATAAAGAAGTTCGCCAACTCGCCAACTGGGGTGTAAAAATCGAGGAGCACTACTCGGAAAAAAACGGTAAATGGATGCCGATGGATATCGAGTGGGCAAAAGACGGAAAAAGCGGCGAGCTCTTTATTGTCCAGGCCCGCCCTGAAACAATCCATGCGGGCCGCGACTACTCGAAGATTAAAGAATATATACGAAAAGAAGAAAGTATTGTTCTCGTTCGTGGCGCCTCCGTAGGCAGTAAAATCGCGATTGGAAAAGCGCGGGTTATTTTAAGTGTCAAAGATATCGGCAAATTCAAACATGGTGAAGTTTTGATAACTGATATGACCGATCCCGACTGGGAGCCAATTATGAAAATTGCCGCGGCAATTGTAACGGATAAAGGTGGCAGAACTTCGCACGCCGCGATTGTCTCCCGTGAGCTCGGCATTCCCGCGATCGTCGGTTCAGGAAACGCGACGAGAAAAATCAAAACAGGCGATACGATTACGGTAGATACAACCGGTTCAGAGGGGATCGTGTTTAGTGGTAGTTTGAAATTCGATATTATCGAGCACGATGTAAAGAAAATCCCCGAACCGAAAACAAAGATAATGATGAACATCGCGACTCCCGATACCGCCTTTGAAAAATCATTTCTTCCGAACTCAGGCGTCGGGCTCGCGCGCGAAGAATTTATTATTGCTTCCGTCATAGGCATCCATCCGCTCGCACTCCTAAATTTCGATAAACTCGATAAAAAACTCAAAGCGAAAATCAACGAAAAAACAAAAGGGTGGAAAAACAAAACGGAATTTTACGTTGATAATCTCGCCTACGGCATCGCGAAAATCGGCGCTGCCTTTTACCCGCGTCATGTCATTGTCCGCTTTTCAGATTTCAAAACAAATGAATATAGAACGCTGTTAGGGGGCGATGCCTACGAGCCACTCGAAGAAAATCCGATGATCGGCTGGCGCGGCGCCTCCCGCTACTACGATCCGAAATTCAAAGAAGCGTTTAAACTCGAATGTATCGCGATTAAAAAAGTCCGTGACGAAATGGGGCTCACAAACGTCATTCCAATGGTTCCATTTTGTCGTACGCCGGAAGAGGGAATTCAGACGCTCGAGATTATGGCTGAAACAGGGCTCGTAACCCGCTATATCGCCGAAAAAAGAAATCTTCCGAAAGAAAATCTTGTAACGGTCTATGTAATGTGCGAAATTCCTTCAAATATCCTCCTTGCCGATGAATTTCTGAATATCTTTGATGGAATGTCAATCGGCTCAAATGATCTGACCCAACTCGTACTTGGGCTTGATAGAGATTCCGGCATTGTAAGCCACGTCGCGAACGAAAAGAACCCAGCGGTTATGAAAATGGTTGCTGAAATCATTAAGAAATGCAGAGAAAAAGGAAAGTACATCGGCATCTGCGGTCAGGCGCCTTCAGATCATGTTGACTTCGCCGAGTTCTTGGTTCGCGAAGGAATCGAAAGTATGTCGTTAAATCCTGACACTGTAGTAAAAACAACCCTCGCAATCGCCGAAGTCGAAAAACAAATTAATAAAAAATTATGAGTTACAGAGAAAAGCTATTCTTACTTGCTGTTGCGTCCGTTTTAGCGATTTTTATTGGATATGGACTAGAAAGCATCCTCGATCTTGAATATATAGGTCTATTCATAGGAATTTTTTCTCTCGTTTCTTTACTTAGCTTCATCGCCCTTCTTTTCTTTCCTGAAGAAGTTTTTCGTGGTTGGAAAAAATTCGCTATATGGTATACCGGAATTTCAGCTGTAATAGTCATACTCGACTTTATCACTAGTCAACACGGTGGTCTTATGGACTCAGATCCAGAATTCACAATTGAAGTACTCGCCGGACTATTCTTCATTATATCAGCCGGCGTTATCATTAAGAAAATTATTGATTCCGAAGAATCATAAAATGATTACGCCCCCCATTAAATTCTCACTATAAAAGTGATTTAGAATGCCAAGCATCGAATCAATTTCAGCTCGAAAAATCTTAAACTCCCGCGGCGGTTGGACTATTGAAGTTACGATGCGAGGCGGAGGAAAAGAAGTAATCGCAAGCATTCCCGAAGGTGAAAGCAAAGGTTCGCACGAAGCCCACTACGTTCCGGTTGGAAAAGCGATTCAAAACATCACCGAAGTCATCGAACCGATCTTAAAAGGACGCGACCCCGAAAACCAAGGCGACATTGATAAAACACTCCTCGAACTCGATGGTACAACTAATAAATCAAAACTCGGCGCAAACGCGATTCTCTCGGTTTCAATTGCCGCGAGCCGCCTCGCCGCTGAAATAAAAGGTGTTCCGCTCTGGAAACATCTCAGGGATATTTACGGCAAAGGCGAAGGAACAAATGCGCCCCGTCTCTATATAAACTGCACCGAAGGCGGCGTACACGCGGGCACCCAACTCGATTTTCAGGAATATCTGGTGATTCCAAAAAGCCGAAGCGTTAAAGAAGCAATTCAGATTGGAAAAGAAATGTATCGCCTGATTCGTGAGTACGTAAAAACGAATGTTGGTCCAAGCGCAGTAAACGTCGGCGATGAAGGCGGCTTTACCCCGAATTTTAAAAACAACCTTGAGCCCTTAAAAGTTTTTCAGAAAGTCGCGAAAGCGCTTGCCGTTCAAGGCCTCGTTGATTTTGGAATTGATGCCGCCGCGAACAATGTTCGCGTCTCAGCTAAAAAACTTCTGCCAATCTACAAAGAAGCAAAAGAAAAATATAATTTGTTCTTCCTTGAAGATCCCTTCAAAGAAGAAGATTTTAGCCACTTCGAAAAACTTCACGAAATGTTTGGAAACGACATTGTTGTCTGCGGCGACGACCTCACAACCACAAACATCGAACGAATGAAACGCGCCCACGAAAAGGGAAGTATCAACGGCGTGATTATTAAACCAAATCAAATCGGAAGCATATCTGAAACATTAGAAGCTGTGAAATTAGCAAAAGAATGGAACTGGACAGTCGTTGTCTCTCACAGGGGACAAGATACAAACGATGATTTTATCGCTGACCTTGCCTATGCGGTCCAAGCCGACGGCATCAAACTCGGCGGTCTCGGCCGCGGTGAACGGATCGCAAAATACAACCGACTACTGGCTATAGAAACACAAACCCGACCTACATTCTGATAGTTTTTTAATAAAAACACCCCTCAATCATTTAAGATTCAGGGGCATTGTCTACTCTAGTAGACTATACAGTCAGGAACATCAAGATCTTTGCGTAACTTCTCAATCACGTAATGCGATTTCCAATGAGGCCAATGTTCTCGGTCTATCTTAAGAGCAAGCTCCATGCCACAGAGATTGACGACCGAAGGAAAACCGTCTCGTGCATCAGGTCTTAAAGCAACGCTTTTACAAAAAGCAATGCATTGCGGAACACTCATAGGTTTAAATAGAGCACTCTCGAATTCACTTCGAATTTTAATTTCCTCTTCTCGAGTGAAATATTTCATATTCATGAAGTATTAAATTGTTAAAAATCAGAAAGACCTTTAGAAGCATTACTATAGTAACATGGAGCCGAGGGTATGTCAAGTATCTAATCAAAGTTACAAAACCAGATTTCTTTAGGCACAATAAAGTTAATAACTTGTGAATAAGTAAGCCACTTTTTCTAAGAAAAGCCCTTAAATAAAGGGCTTTTTTGTTTGAGACACTATTTTTTGACGATATGGAGCAATGTGGAATAAAATGAAATCACGGTGGGGAGAAGTGGATGATTGTGGAGTTCCGTACATATAAATACATATAAAGTACGGAACGACATCTCGCCGAATCCGCCAGCTGGCGGAAAAGGCGGATGGTGAACCCCCCCAGAAACGCAGGTAGGCACGGGACTCAAGCAAAAAAGGAACTTCCCCCAGGGCAAGTTTTTAAGCAACTTCAAAGAGAAATGTTTATCGGAGAATACGAACACAATGTAGACGCGAAGGGGAGAATCGCGGTCCCGGCAAAGTTCCGGGCAAAACTTTCATCAAACGCGATTATCACTCGAGGGCTTGATCATTGTTTGTTCGTCTTCACCGCTAAAGAATGGGAAACGCTCGCGCAAAAACTGATTAACCTTCCGCTCGCGCAAGCAAACTCTAGGGCATTTGTACGACTAATGATGGCGGGCGCGATGGAGAGCGAAGTAGATTCCCAAGGAAGAGTGCTGATACCCGATTATCTAAGAAAGTACGCCGGTATCGAAAAACAAGTCATTATCGCCGGTCTCTATAACAGAATCGAAATTTGGAATAAAGACAGCTGGAGGGAATATAAAACACGAAGCGAAAGCCAGTCTGAAGAAATCGCCGAAAAGCTGGGAGAGCTCGGAATCTAGAAAATGCACATTCCAGTCCTTTTAAACGAAGTAGTAAATATACTTGATATTCGAAAAGGACAGTTCGTAATCGATGGCACGCTCGGCGAAGGTGGGCACACGCTCGAAATCGCGAAGAAAATCGGAAAAGAAGGAAAAATGCTCGTGCTTGATCTGGAAGATGAAGCAATCCGCGCTTTTAAAACAAAGATTGCCGGAAAAAAAGATCTTCCGGAAATCATCTGCGAAAACGAGAACTTCGCGAACATTATTGAAACACTTGAAGAAAAGAATTTCGGACAAGCCGATCGATTACTCCTCGATCTCGGATTTTCATCAAACCAAATAGAAGAGCGAAATAAAGGATTTAGTTTTCTCCGCACCGAGCCGCTTCTGATGACCTACGACGCAAACCGCAAGCCCGTGTATGAAATTCTGCGAGAAATACGCGAACACGATCTTGAAGTGATTTTAAGAGACTTAAGCGATGAACGGTACGCGAGAAGAATCGCCCACGCCATCAAAGAAGCCGGAAAGAAAGAACGGATTTTGACAACAACTGACTTGGTGAATGTAATCGAAAAAGCCGTGCCGAAAAACTATGAACGCGGACGAATCAACCCGGCAACTCGAACTTTTATGGCTCTCCGTATGTACGCGAACGACGAATTGGGAAGT
>MHIZ01000014.1 GCA_001817765.1 Candidatus Colwellbacteria bacterium RIFCSPLOWO2_02_FULL_44_20b
CACAAGGTACATAATTAAGTATGACTTCTTCTTCACCTGTCGAGGATATTAAAGCGAAGCTCGATCTTGTTGAGTTTCTTAAGGGTTACCTTGAGATGAGGCCGGCAGGGAAGAACCTGAAGGCGCTTTGCCCGTTTCATGGGGAAAAGACGCCATCTTTTATTATTTCTCCGGAGCGGCAGATTTGGCATTGTTTCGGGTGTGGTGAGGGCGGCGATATTTTCAAGTTCATAATGCGCTACGAGAACATCGAGTTCTACGAGGCGCTTAAAATTCTCGCGGAGAAAGCCGGAGTTGAACTTCGACACATAAGCCCGGCCGACCAACGGGAGTTCGGCATACTTTACGATATTAACGAAACAGCGAAGAATTTTTTTCGTGAGAAACTTTCAATATCGCCCGAGGCTCAACAATATTTAACGAGTCGGGGGCTTACCCAAGAAACAATTCGGGAGTTTGAACTCGGATTTGCTTCGCCCGGATTTGATGAGCTTGCGATGTATCTTATGAAGGCTGGGTACGATGTTTCGAATATGATTCGGGCGGGACTAACTTTTAAGACAGAAAAAGGAAAGCATATGGATCGGTTTCGGGGGCGGATTATGTTTCCACTTTATAATCATTTTGGAAAAGTCATCGGGTTTACCGGAAGGGTTTTGCCTCAATACGATACGGGTGAGATGGGCAAGTATGTTAACAGTCCTGAGACGCCGATTTTTAACAAGTCTAGGGTTCTTTACGGGTTTCATAAAAGTAAAAATCATATCCGTGACGCGAACTTAGCGCTTCTTGTTGAGGGGCAAATGGATTTTTTGATGACGTACCAAGACGGAGTCAAAAACGTTATCGCGACTTCGGGAACAGCGCTTACACCGGAACATTTGAAAACGCTTCGCCGGCTCGCGGACACTCTTATTTTAAGTTTCGATACTGATGAGGCGGGACTCGCGGCCGCCGAGCGGAGCATTGATCTCGCGGGAGCGCATGACTTCAACGTTAAAGTTCTCAACCTCGGGAAGTTTAAAGATCCGGCGGAGGCGGTTCAGAAAAAACCCGGGGTGATGGAAGAGTTTATGAGAGGCGCTATCTTAGCGATGGAGCATTATTTCCAGCGTTATGTACACGGGGCAACTCTTCAAGACCAGAAACATGGGATTCGCATTATTCTCTCGAAAATAAAAAATCTTTTCAGCAAGATTGAGCAGGCGCATTGGCTTAAAAAACTTTCTCAGGAAACGGGTGTTCATGAACGGTATCTTGTCGAGGAAATGGATAAAGTTAAGTCTGATCTTCAACGTGATTCTTTTGACGGGGTCCGTACTGCTCCAGAGGAGCGAAAATTCACTCGGCGGGAGCTTATCGCGGAACGGTTGTTAACACTCGCGTACTCACAACAACAATTTTTATCCGATATTGGCCCTGTTTCTGAATTTCTTCCCGGCTCTTATCGAGACGCGTATGTCTTTTTGTCTTCAGGAAATACTTCCCGTGAACCACAAGGAGACTCCAAAGAACTTATTGGTAAAATCACCCTTCTTTCCGCACTTATTAGTGATGAACAGGGGGAAGAATTGATTCTTCTCGAATTCCGTGAACTTTTGCGGATCTTGCAACTTGTAGCACTTGAAGAACAGCGAGAAGCTTTGCGGCTTCTTATCAAGCAACTTGAACGAAACGAGAACCCAACTGAGCTCGAATTGAAGCTCAGGGAATTTGACTCTCTCTCCAGAAAAATGCAAGATATTAAAAATGCCTCGAAAACCTCATTTGAAAGGTCATAAAAGGCAGTCACAGCCGAAACGCAAGCACTCTCAGCCCAAGCGGGCTGTTTTAAAGCGCCGTTCGAAGGCTGTTTCGAAGACCAAACGAAAGGCTGTTAAGGCTCTTAAAAAGCCTACTGGAGCAGCGCTCAAGAAGAGAAAGGCGCAACGAGAAGTTTCCGAAGCGAAACTTCAGGAACTTGTGAAATACGGACGGGAAAAGGGGTTTGTAACGGACTTAGAGATTATTTATTATTTCCCACGTGTTGAGGAAGATGTTTCTTTTCTTGAAGAAGTCTACGATAAACTTGAAAAAGAAAACATCAAAGTTATTGAACAGACGCAACTGATAGAACTGCCTCGCGAAGAAATCAGCGAGAAAGAACTTCGTGAAGCGACAAAGATTGAAGGTACGTTGCCGGACCAGGTGCAGATGTATTTGAAAGAAATCGGCAAAACTCCGCTTCTTACAAAAGATGAAGAACGGGAAATCGCCAAACGTTCCGAAAAAGGGGACGCGTCCGCGCGCGAACGGCTTATCAAAGCGAACCTTCGTCTTGTTGTATCAATCGCGAAACGGTATGTGAATCGGAGTCCTCATCTTTCAATCAGCGATCTTATTCAAGAAGGGAATATTGGACTTTTTCGGGCGGTTGAAAAATTTGACTACCGGAAAGGTTACAAGTTTTCAACGTACGCGACATGGTGGATTCGGCAGGCGATTACCCGCGCGTTAGCGGATCAGTCGCGTACCATTCGTATTCCGGTTCATATGGTTGAAACGATTTCGAAATACACACAGACGAAACGGCGGCTTATGCAAGAACTCGGACGGGAACCGCTCGCGGAAGAAGTCGCGGTTGAGATGGGCGTACCACTCGATAAGATCCATTATATTCAGAAGATTTCGCAGGATGTTGTCTCGCTTGAACAACCAGTCGGTGACGATGAATCGTCGACGTTTTCAGAATTCATTCCTGATGAGAAAAACCTTACGCCACAAGACTTTGTTTCACGGCGGCTTTTGCGTGATCAGATTAAGGAAATCTTGGGAGAACTCTCCGATCGGGAACGGCAGATTCTTGAAATGCGGTTCGGTTTGAATGATGGCGTGACGCACACCCTTGAAGAAGTCGGCAAAGTTTTCAAAGTGACACGCGAACGCATCCGGCAGATCGAAGCAAAGGCGCTTGATCGTATTCGGGCACATCACAACGTCAAGAATCTTACAGGCTACTAATTTTTATCTTATGACACTTTACTATCGTTTCTTTTTTGCCCTCCTTCTTAGTATTTTTGTTTTTATTCCTGGCGTTACATTGGCGGCAGAGGGATCTGAGGCAGAAGTTTTAACTGTTGCTACAGACTCAACAATTTCCCTTCAAACGCTTGGCGTTGAAAAAACAGGATTGCTTCCAACTAATCCTTTTTATTTTTTTAAAGAATGGAAACGTGGCATCCAGCGTTTCTTTACTTTTAATAAAACGAAGAAGACCGTGCTTGAGCTCGATATAGCGAATCAGAAAGCCGCGGAACTTAAAAGCCTAGAAGAAATTCAACCAGATAACACGGAGGCGATTCAGAAAGCGCTTCGTAATTACGAAGAGGCGGTGCTTCGTCTTAAGGAACGGCTTCAGAATCTTCAAAAGACAAACGACACGAAAACCTTTGACGACTTTCTTTCATCACTTACAGAAAAAACCCTGAAGCATCAGCAACTTTTAGAAGAGTTGTCGGAGAAATTTGAAGATGCCCAAGAAACAATTGAAGAAATTCAAAAGACTCTTGATGATGTGATTCTTGAGGTTCCTAAACACCTGAATGATGCCGACTCTTTCCGAAAGAAAGTTTCTCAAGTTTTTGAGGGTGATTCTTCTGATGGCGTCAGCGAGTCGCGTATGCTTACAACTATCAATCGTCTTGAGGACAAGGCGGATACTTTGTTTGGCGGCGTTCTTATCGAAGTCAGGAATGAACTTACGCAGTCAATCGAGGCTCAGGGCGACGCGGTTTCTATTCAACAGAAAACCGAAATTTCTTCTGATAGCTCGACTCAAGTTTCACATCAGGAATTCTACGAAAACGGAACAGGGTCAGAGTCGAAGTCTGAATCATCCTCAACGACTAAAAATGTTTCTACAGAAAAAACGGTTGTTGAACACAATGATGAACCTGTTGTTGATATAGATGAAACGGAAACTTCTCTTATTAAAATTGAGAACGGAGTTATGACGGAAGTTGAATCAACTAACGGCACGCGATCTTTTATTGTGACTGTTTCAGGAGAAGGTTTTTCTCCGCAGAATCTTACGATCGAAAAAGGGGATACCGTGACGTTTGTAAATAAGAATACGATTTCGGTATGGCCGGCATCCGATTCTCATCCGACACATACTGAGTATTCTGAGTTTGATCCGAAGAGCAGTATTATACCAGGAGCAATGTGGTCGTTTACGTTTACTCGTACGGGAATATTTGAATACCACGATCATCTGAATCCGGCAAAAGTTGGTGTAATTACGGTTGTTGAGTAGAATACTTCGTATGACTGGTTCGGAGATTAGAAAACGATATCTTGAGTTTTTTAAACGGCACGGGCACGCGGTTGTGCCGTCAGCACGGCTTATGCCGGAGAATGATCCGACAACGCTTTTTACGGGAAGCGGGATGCAACCGCTCCTACCGTATCTTTTAGGGCAACCGCACCCACTTGGTACGCGCATCACGGACTCGCAAAAATCATTTCGAGCGCAGGATATTGAGGAAGTTGGTGACAATCGGCACACGACGTTTTTTGAGATGCTTGGAAATTGGTCGCTTGGCGATTATTTCAAAAAAGAACAAATTCCGTGGATTTTTGAATTCGTGACAAAAGAAGTCGGACTTGATCCGGAACGTTTACATATTACGGTGTTTCGCGGACGGGAGGATTTGGGAATTCCACGCGATGATGAAGCGGTGAAGCTTTGGCAAGAAGTTTTTAAAGGCGCGGGAATTGATGCTCCGGCAGTTGATTTCGCCGAACGTGACGGTATGCAAGACGGACGGATTTTTTATTACGACGAAAAGAAAAACTGGTGGAGCCGCGCTGGGGTGCCAGAGAATATGCCGATCGGCGAGCCGGGCGGACCGGACTCAGAAATGTTTTGGGATTTCGGTTCGGAGTTAAAGTTGCACGAAAATTCGCAGTGGAAAGATGAGGTATGCCATGTCAATTGTGATTGCGGCAGGTTTATGGAAATCGGGAATAGTGTGTTTATGCAATTTGTGAAAACCGAGAAGGGTTTTGAACCGCTTAAGAATCAGAATATTGATTTTGGCGGCGGACTTGAACGGATCGCTGGAGCATTGAATGATAATCCGGATATGTTTTTAATTGATCTTTTTACGCCGATGCGGGAGATTTTGGAAAAGCTTTCGGGGAAGAAGTACGGCGAGAATCCGAATGAAACCCGCGCGTTTCGTGTGGTTATGGATCATCTTCGGGCAGCGACTTTTTTGATCGGGGATGGAGCAATGCCCTCAAACAAAGATCAGGGATACTTTGTGCGGCGGCTTTTGCGACGAGCGATTTTATTTGCACATAAACTTGGAATTACCGAAAACTTCACGGAGTCAGTTGCGGCGGCGGTTGTCGAGAAGTATAAAGACGCGTATTCGGAGCTTGAGGAACGGAAAGAGAAAATATTTTCTGAAATGACTGTTGAAGAGGAACGGTTTCGAACAACACTTGTCGAAGGGCTTAAAGCTTTTGAAAAAGTCGCAGAAGGCAAGAAACCTGGCGATGAACTTCCAAGTAAACAAGTTTTTGATCTTCATCAGAGTTATGGATTTCCATTTGAAATGACGGTGGAGCTTTCTGATTCAATGGGTACAACGGTTTCCCGTTCGGCGTTTCAGAAGGAAATGGAAAAACACCAGGAAATTTCGCGACAGGGATTAACCCAAAAATTTAAAGGAGGATTAGCTGATAGTTCGGAAGAAACGACGCGACTGCATACAGCGCATCATCTACTGCTTAAAGCGCTCCAGATTGTTCTGGGGGCGCACGTGAAACAGCGGGGAAGCAACATCACTGCAGAGCGGTTGCGGATTGATTTTTCAC
>MHIZ01000015.1 GCA_001817765.1 Candidatus Colwellbacteria bacterium RIFCSPLOWO2_02_FULL_44_20b
TCGATACCAGCAAGCACTACCAAGACAGTTTATCTTTATTACGGAGCGCCGACGGCTCCGAGTGCTTCGGATGGCGTTGCAACGTACATCTTTTTCGACGATTTTTCTTCGAGTTCGACGCTTCCTACGAGCGGATGCAATTCCAAATGGTGCGTTTCTCCGGGAACTGCCTCTGATATACGAGCTGTTGTGACAACCGGAACAAGTTATTTACGGATACGGGATGACGGTTCGAATGGTCTTAAAACCGCACGCCCGGCCGCGATTTTTCCAAGACCATTTATTGTTGAGCTTGACTTTGAACCTCGCTACTCGAGCGGTGATTATAAGTACGGAATGGCGATTTCTACTTCTACTTCGTCAATAGGTACCTACGCGTTCCAAGGATCGAGCCATGTCGGAGGATCGAGTAATTGGAGTTTGATGCGGGCTGTCTCAAGCGTTGACGTACCTCTCAACGGACAAAGCGGGTTTGTACAGGAAGCCACTTGTAATTGTTCAATGTATATGAAGTTTAATGACTGGAACAGGTTCGCGATGGCTGTTGACCCTTCCGGGAGCGTTATTTTCGACTCTGTTAACAGCGCTTCAGGAATTAGCACGTGGTTTAATGGCGTGACCGGACCTTTCTATATTCATCTTGGCGGGTACTATAATAATAACCCGTGGGCAACCGGTTCTACTTCAACTTCGGAGACATGGTACGACAATGTTCGTGTCCGCCAGTATGTGAGTCCGTGGCCGACGGCGGCGCTTGGAAGCGAAGAGATACTTCCTTAGTTTTTGAAACCTTTCTCACCCGTATACTAAATCTTCATTTCAGAAGTTTTTATTTCTTGGGTTATACTTAGTACGTAATGAATCCTTTTTCTTTTCGGGGAAAAGAACAGCGTGCTCATGGTTTTACTATTCTTGAGCTTCTTCTTGTTGTCGGAATTATCACGGTTGTCGGCGGACTTGGCGTTACGAACTATCTTGATTTCAAAAATCGGCAGGCATTCGACCATACGGCAAGTAAAATCACGGCAGATCTACGGATAACCGTTGAACGAGCGCGAAATCAGGAGGCATCGAGTCAATGGGGGATACATTTTGAAAATCCCGCGGATGGCACTACTGATTTCTATGAAATTTGGTACGGTGATACGTATGCCGGTGGAACAAAACTTGGCAAGGCATACCTTCCGGTTGATGTTGCATTTACTGATCCGGTTTTTGGCGATGGGAAAGACCTTATTTTCGCCAAAGCAACGGGACTTCCTGTAACGACTGATAATAAAGTTGTCATCAGTTCGCTTGTTGAAGTCGGCGAATCGGAGTACCGAACAATTACCGTCTCAAGCCTTGGGACGGCCACGGCAACAGACGTGCTTATTTCTCCCGATGTTGGCGGTATTTCTCCGACAAGCGGGCAGAACCCCGGATCAATCACGAATGTTATTGTTTCAGGATTTAATTTTGTCGAGGGCACGTCTGTAACGCTTGTCCGGAACGGTTCGCAAGATCTTCCTTGTGAGGATGATTTTGTTCTTACAAGCTCGACAACGCTTAGCAACGGCACATGTCCGTTAGATGGAGGGCTTCCGGGATCCTGGAGTGTAAAAGTTACGAATCCCGATGGCCAGTATGACACGACGCTTCCTATTTTTACTATTTTTAGCGCGCCGCTCGTTGTAACAAATGATGCTGATAATATTACTTCAATCGCGGCTCGACTTAACGGACAGGCGAATCCTAATTATTCTGATACAACGGGCTGGTTTCGTTATAGCGATATTGATCCCGGTACGTGCAACGATTCTTTTGGAACGCGAGTTCCAGAAGATCCGGAGGATAATATTCCATTGGGTGAAGGGTCGGGTTTTTCGAGTTATTCAAAAAACATTTTTGGTCTCGTCCCTTCTATGACGTATTATTTTTGCGCGCTTGCTTCAAATAGTGTTGGAACACAGACTGATGAGGTTGTTTCTTTTCCAACACCAGAGGGGGCGCCTTCAATCACAAATATAATTCCTTTGAGCGGAGATGATACAGACGCTCTCAGTGTCGAAATTAATGGGAATAATTTTTCGACAAGCGGGGTTACTGTCGAATTGCGAAACGGATTGTCGGTTTTGACCTGCACGGAGTTCTCTATTACTACGACACAACTTTCCGGAGGAACGTGTCCTTTAGAAAACGCGACTCCTCTCGGGATGTGGGATCTTAAAGTTGTAAATAATGGAAGTGGACTTTCGGATACGGAGGCCGATTTCTTCACGATTTATTCGGCTCCCACAGTTTCTTCGACAAACGCTTCTCCGATTTCGGCGGCAACAGCGCAACTTAATGGCCAAATCACACCAAACTATTCAGACACAACAGGTTGGTTTCGCTACAGTCTTTCTGATCCTGGTACGTGCAACGATTCTTTTGGATGGCGGGCACCGATTACGGGAGGTGATATTATCGATGCCGAGGCGGGTATTTCAACCTATTCAGAAACTATTTTAAACCTTAACTCCGGTACGCGATATTATTTTTGCGCTCTCGCGACAAATTTAGTCAATCCCTCAAGTCCAGCTGTGGGAGATGTTATTTTCTTTGATACGCCGAATCAATGGGCGTGGCGGAAGCCTGTTACGATCAATAATTTATCTAATCCGAGCGCGCTTACGAATTATCAGGTTTTAATTACAACGAACACCGCGCAACTTATTGCTGATGGAAAAATGCGAAGTGATTGCGGGGATCTTCGGGCTCGGGATACGAACGGAACAACTGATTTAGATTATTTTATTGAGTCCGGTTGCAACACTTCGTCGACTAATATTTGGGTAGAGGTACCGTCAATACTAGCAAGTACTAACAAGACGATTTACCTTTATTACAGTTATCCAAGCGCGACGTCGCTTTCGAACGCGGATGCTACGTTCAAATTTTTTGATAATTTTCCAACCGCGTCTTTTTCTTCCAAGTGGGAACTTTCGGGAGGGACCACTATTCCTGGGGATACCCGCACTCTTATCGCGGATGGAACCGGGACGTACTACGTGAAACTTGCTGATGACGGAATAGTCAATCTTAAGATGTTGCAGACGGCAAGCAGTTTCGCACGGCCGTTTGTCGTTGATCTTGATTTTTACGCGAGCTATTCCGAAAACAATAAGCATTACGGCGTTGCTCTTTCAAATACTGATAATGCCCGCGGCACCTACTCGTTTCTTTTTGGGAGCAAGCAAACAGGGGGCGGTAGCGTTCGATGGGGTGGAGGCGCTACGACAGTGAATCCCGGCTCGTACAGTTTTTATACTACCCAACCTAATGGGTTTCTTTTGAATGCTTGGAACAAGGTGCGAATGCGAGTTGATGCTTCAAGCAACATTACTTTCGAACTTGTCGGTAGCGCGATTCCCGTTAGTACGCCATGGGCAATGGGTACAACCGGACCGTTTTATCTTAATCTCGGAAGTTACTGGCAGCGGAATCCTTGGACACAGGCCGGATACCTTCAGTCCGAGTTGCGCTTTGATAATGTTAAAATTAGGGCGTACGCGAATCCGGAGCCCGGAATTTTAGTCGGAAACCAAGAAGCTACTCCATAAGAATAAATATTTAGCGAATTAGGATTCGATGAAACAATTTTATCTTCACAACAAAGGACAGTCGCTTATCGAAATTATTATCGCGATTACTATTGGCGGCATGATCATCGGTATCTCATCAGGCGCGATTGTCGTAACGCTTCGGGTCAATATGGAAAGCCGTGCGACGCGCATTACCGCGACTCTTATCCAAGAACTTTCTGATAACATCCGAGCGTTTACAAAATCAGATTGGCACAGTCTTTACACGACTGATCCCAAGGGGTCCACCAACCCGTATTATCTTCAGACGGGGTCACCGACATTCCAGATTATGGCGGGCGTTGAAAATAGCATTACAAATAACCTTAATTTTCAACGCCGTTTTTACGTTGAGAACGTGTGTCGTTCAACCGATTCCCTCAAAACCCTCGAAAACGTAGCTCCATGCGCTCCGATTACCCAGCAAGAGGATCCTTCAACACAGAAAATAACCGTTGCTGTTGATTGGCTTCGAGATGCCACGGTTCTTAAAACAACGCGTTCGATATTTTATGTGACGCGGACGAAAAATTATTTTGCCAAGTTTTCTGATTGGGGCGGAAGTTCGGACGTTACGGGGCCTGTTACTGAACCAAACCGCGATTATTCATCAGCGATAAACATGACCTTTTCTTCAGTTTCTTGTAACGGCGGGGTGGGCGCTTCGATTCGAGGTATCGCGAGCGACAGCGCTCTAATTTCGAGTACACTCAATACTCAAGCAACGGATGGCGCCGCGTTCAACACGATTATGTATCTTGGCAATGCCGGCGAAGGGGTCAAGTTTCAGATTGCAACAAGTAGTTCTGATTCTGGTCCTTGGAACTTTTTCGGCTCTGATGGGAGTGTTGTATCATATTATCCGCAGAATCAACAGGCGAATCCAGACTACCCGATTCTTCTTAATCTAAACGTTTCGCAAAATCTTCAATATATTCGTTACAAAGTTTTTCTCGCGGGGGCCAATAGTTGTGTTGACGACATTATTTTAAATTGGAGCCCGTAGGCGCAAGTATGTAGTATGTAGAAAGTAGAATGTAGTAGCAATGAAATTTTTATTTCAACAAAAGAGCCAGAAAGGAATAGCGTCGCTTCCGACAGTACTCCTTATTTCGGGTATTATTCTTGAGCTTGGAATCGCGAGCCTCGCGCTTTCAACCATTTCTTCAAAAACAAGCACGGACGCGAAACTTTCGATGATCGCTTTGAACGCCGCCTATGCCGGAGCTGACGAAGCGCTTCTCAAAATCACTCAAGATAAACGGTATCCCACGGCGGCCTCCTGTGTTCTTCCGGCGAACACCTTCACTCTTGATCCGGATCTTTTCACTGATGATGTTACTGTCGCTGTTTGTGTTACGAAAGATTCGGATACCAGGCGGACAATTATTTCTACTGCTACGACTCAAAACCGGCAAAAACGCGTCAAGGCAACGCTTGCGATTGATGGAGCTCTCAACGCTCTTACCGGCGGAACGGGACGGGTGCAACTTATTTCATTCGAGGAAGTTGCGCTCTAGGGGAGGGGTATAGAAGTTAGAAGACAGGAGATAGGAAGTAGGGATGGATTTTAAAGAGGAGAAGAATCTGCGATAATTAATGATAATGAAGTTTAGTTTTAAACACGTTGTTACGAAGGTTACGAATATCGCTTCAATTTCTATTGGAGGACTCGAAATTACGGACTCAGTCATTCGTTTCTTACGAATTGATCGAGATGGGGTGAAACACACTTTTCTTGCGCTTTCGCCGGGCGTTGTCTACGAGGGACGCGTCAAGGACGCGGCGCAGCTCATCTCGTCTTTAGCCCAGATCCACTCGCAACTTATTTCTTCGCCGAAGAAAATTATTCATGTGGTTCTTTCTATTCCGGCGAGCAATGTTTACGTGCAAGCATTCAATCTTCCTCAACTTCACGAGAAAGAGCTTCGCGACGCGGCTGTCCTTAATTTACAGATGATTTCCCCGCTTGATATCGCGTCGGCTTACTCTGACTGGCAACGGGTTGGTGAGGATGTTCAGGAAGGGGGACAGTACGAAATTCTCGGGGCTTTTATCGCGCGGGAGGTGGTTGACGAATTTGTTCGGGTGCTTGGAGCGGCGGGATTTGGGGTGGCGGCTGTCGAATTTTTGGGGC
>MHIZ01000016.1 GCA_001817765.1 Candidatus Colwellbacteria bacterium RIFCSPLOWO2_02_FULL_44_20b
TGATTGCCTCCTCGGCTTCCCGCACTTCTTTCAAGAGGTTCTTGTGCTTTTTTCGTCCGTGATAGAAATTGTATCCTACAAAGCCCCCCAAAATAACCGCGGCTATGAAGAGAATAAGCGCGAGGAGAAGATAGAGTGTTTCGTAGCTTAACCGCGAAGCACCAACTTGGAAGGCAGTCTGACTTACACTAATTTGTTGTTGCGGACCCGGCGGACTTTCTTCGTTGCCGATCCGAAGCTGTGTCCAGAGAAGATAATTTCCGGTGACAAGGAGTTCGGGGCGCGTATAGAACCAGTCCCCTTTTTTATCAGAGGCGATAATCGTGCTTGTAATTTGCCCGTCTTTTAGACTTTGAACGTAGATTGTGACAAGTCCATTTGAAACTTCTGTTCGTCCGCCAACGTAAAATACATCTTCGTTTGTAATATGCTTTGAAATTGAAGTAATAATCGGTGGCGGAAGAGGCACTTCATTTTGTTGAGACTGAGCTTTTACGGACTCAACGGCTCCTCCAAGAAGTCCACCCAATAAAAAGAATACAAGAACCGCTTTCATACCCTTCACATAGGCTTTTTGCTTTTCTTCCAAATATTTCAGGCGTTCCCTAATTGTCGGATCATTGAGAGCGCCGGCGAGATGGCGCAATTCAATGTTTCTTCTCCATCGCGCGGTGAGCCACCAGCCGTAACTTAGAGCAAGAACAAGAAGCGTGCCTCCCATAAGAACAAACACCCAGGGAATCACGAGATTATCAGTGACTCCTAAACCTGAATCAGAGATGCTAAATAAAGGATTTACAATACTTAATTGCTGTGTTACCTCCCGTATATTACCCGCTCTATCAAAGGCGCGGATAATAACATCGTATTTTCCGATATTCAGCATTTCGGAAATATAACGACTTTCGGTTTCGATGAAGAAGTTTTCTTCGGACTGTTCGGGAGCAGTAGAAATATTTTCAATATCGAGTGGGACGATTTTCAACTCGTAGTGATCTATACCTGAAAGATTGTCGGTTGTCGCGAGGTTTATAATCGGCTGTTTGCTTGTTGTACGTGCTCCAGGAACAATATCAACCTTGAATTCAGCTGGAGGAGTTGAGTCAATCTTTACAGCAAAATGCGTTACACCGCCCCAGGCATCATCACGTAGGGCTTTGATGTGAAAGTAATAAAGTCCATCTTCAAGATTCTTATAGGCGACACCAGTTGCTGTACTTTCAGAAATGTCATCGGGGGTATCTACCGGTTCGTTATTTAGAATATAACTGTAGGCTGTTACTCTTCCTTCGGGAACCCAATCAAACAAAGCTGTTGTATTTTTATTCCACTGTGTTCCGTCGGGATGCGTTGGAGAGATGACCGTTGGTCCCGCTGGAGGCGGAAGGACAAGATTAAAGATTCCCCCACTTTTATTTGTTAAAATATTTGTCCCGAGCCCGTCGTTTAAAAGTACCTTTGACTCATCAGAGAACGTTACTGTCGCTGTACCGATGGATTTTACACGGAAAGTTATTGTTGAAATAATTCCGCTTGACGTGTTAATGCCTGGAGACGGAATTCCTCCCTGGAAACGAATTGTACCGGTCTGATTGTTAAAAGTCGGCTGAGAAACCCAGACGCCAACGATTGACTGGCCGAGTGAAGGAGAGACAACCTGCAATTTATCCGGAGGGAATTTTAAATTTACATCGACAGCATTGATCGATTGTCCATTTGTGTTTAGAACAACCGAGACATCAAACGTGTTATTGACGATGTAACTACCCGAGGCGGGACGCAAAAAAAGCGAAGCACCGCCTTGTTGGGCGTTTGCTAAGGGAGCGTGTATAAGATACGCGCCCAGAATTACATTTACGCTTATACAGAAGACCGCGAATCGTTTCGCCACCGTATTTTGATTATAGCAGAAATGAAATGCTACTCACTAACTTTTCTCCGTCCTCTCATTAGAAGAAAGAGCGCTATGAGTACGCCTATGGTAAAAATAGTACCGATGAGCGCAATATTTGCTTCCTGAGGAGATCGTTCTATTTCTTTTTCAACGGTATTTCCCGCTTTATCATATGCTCTCACAATAGCTTTTGTGTAAGGACTCAGTGTTATATAAGGAGACACAACAATTTCCGGCGTTTTATCATCGAGTTGAATTTCGTAGTAATCTATACCAGACATTTCATCTTCAGCAAGGAAGCTAATGAAATCCTTGTAATCAGTTTCGGAGATACCGGAATTCGCGCGGGCATCTTTTAGTTCTGGCGCTACTGTATCAATCTTAATAAGGTATCGAGAGACGGTGCTTGCTCCAACTTTTTTAACTGAGAAATAATATATACCATCTTTAAGATCAGAAAGTTCTATATCCCCCATCCATTGAAGCGTTCCTTCCGGTTTGTCAGGTTCGTTGTCGGGTTCTCCAATTGGATCACGACTTACTAAATAACTATACTCAACGCCGGGTTCTAGATCCCAGTGAATATTAACCTTGTTTGTATTGTACCAGCGGCTTTGATCGGCGTGCGTATGAGAGGTTACTTTAATGTAATCTTTGTTTTGTTGTATTATATTTATTTCACTCTCAGAAAATATGACCATAGCTCTGTCAGCACTTTCACTATTCAAAAGCATTCGGGAGTTTCTATCGAGACTTAGGACGGCTTTACCGTTTGTGTTTCCTTGAATATTAAGCTTTGCCACAATACCGACGCCGTTAAATCCGCCTGGAATACCACCGATTAACGTAAATTTATTTTCTTCAACTTTCGGTTGCTCAACAAATATTTGAAATATTGAATTTGATTCGTTGAGACTTAAAATTTCAGCGTTTTTATTGCTGAGGCTTCCTTGTATTTCCGCCGCGTTTATAATTTCGCCTTCTGTATCAAGACGAAGTTCGACAATAATATTTTCTCCCACAACAACATCAGCTGTTTGAGGGAAGAAATATAATTTTGCGGCGTATACTGTCTGGCCGAATCCCCCCGTTATAGATATTCCGAGAGCGAAGACAGAAGCGATTAAAATTTTAACTCGATTAGGCGACATTGCGATTTTCATCGTTCCAGTTGTACATAAGAATTGAAAAGTCGTTCAAATCGATTGTCTTATCACCGTTCAAATCAGCCGGATGATTTTGGGTAACTTGTTTGTGCCAATTGTATAAAAGGATCGAAAGATCAACGATGTCAACTTTATTATCACCGTTCAAATCAGCAATGTTGCCGCCCTCAGCGATTTCGAAGTTGAGATTGTCGGAGAACGTGGATAATAGCCCAACATCTTGGAGTTGACTGTTTGTTCTTAGGGAATATTCTCCGAATTGAAGTTCTTTTGTTTCGAGTATATATGCCCACAAACCATTTTGATCGGCTTTAACTGGAGCAAGTACTTGACTCGCGGCAAAATTGTTGAAGAGGCGGACTACGCTTTTTGGAAACGTGCTTCCTGATATTTTTAGAACTTTGCCTTGTCTGATTTTGTTTCTATCAGCAGATATCGTAGGACTTACGACGATATCTGAAATTGTTGTTTTCGTGTTGGGCTGTAGGACGATCGTGATGCTCGACGTAGAAGAATTTCTACCAGAGGCATCTTTAGCCCAGACGCCGATCGTCGCGAGACCGGCGTCTGTTGTTATTGTTTTCTCGAATATTCCTTTTTTATCAGCAAGCAGTGTCGCGATAACACCCCTGTTTTTAAGAACAGTGATACCCGCGTCGGGATAAGCGTACCCTTTCACAGCGAGTTTTGCTTGTTGTACTTCAACTCCTCCTGAACTTCCTCCTATGAGTACTTGGGGAAGTTCAACAACTTCGCCCTCGATTGTTACAGAAATTCCGATATCGCGTTCAATCTCAGCTTGCGCGAAGCTTTGAGGCGGATTCAACAAAGACAAACTAAGTATTCCGACAATTATCGCGATGCATAATTTCATTATTCCCTCTATTTATAGTGAGTTTGATTAACTCCCGGAACTATTTCCTTTGAAGATGATACGAAACGCTATTCCGAGGCGCTTTCTTGCTTTGATTATAAGAACAAGAAGCACAAGAATTATAGCGCCGATTACCGCGAGAGCTTTCCATGGAATGACCCAGTATACAGTTACTGCCGATACAGGTTCGTTTGTTGCTCCATAAATCGCGGCGAGTGTTGCTTCGTAGCGTCCGAATTGACCGCCTTGTTCAAGTGGAATGTCAACTTTTCTCACACTATTCGGTAAGACATTCAATTGCGGAAGATCAACTCTCGCGATTTCACCTCCCAGCATATTCTTTACGAGTACGAATCCGCGCGGTTTTAAGTGGACCGTACCTTCGTTTGAGAATCGGGCGGTAATGGTTTCTGGTCCGTATTCTGAGAATTCGGGAACAGTAAATTCAAGAACGCTCATATCCTCACGAACTTCTCCCGCAACATTTAAAAGGAGCAATGAGCCGATTTTTTGAACAACTCCAACTCCACTACTGCCTTCACCTGGCGTTCCGCCTGTTGAAGCAAGGATAGAGGCATAATGCCCTCCAGGTTCAGCACTTATAGGAACATCAATTGTAAACTCAACCATCTGCGAAGATCGTGGCGCTAACGAGAAACTTGCCGGGGTAAGCCCAACCCACTTCGCGAGACCATACCCTGTTTCTTCTCCAGCTTCCTTTACTAATACTTCTCCTTTTTCACCCGCGGCAACGAAGTCCTGGACGGTCATTTCAACGGACATTACGCTTTCCGTATCGTTATAAATACGAACAATGTTCGAGATTTTTTCTCCCGGATTACCGTTGACTTCAAAGTTTAATGGAGAAATGGAAAGGGCGTATGCCGTTTTAACCCCCGTAATCGCTACCACCCCTAGTAGCGCTCCCACAAGGAGCATTTGAAATCTTGATTTCATATAGATTAGATATCCTTGTTAGGAATTAATAGGTTGGCGTCATCACAAAGCTGACGATGTTTTGATAGGCACCGGCGGCTTGTGTATCACTAACGCTCAAACGGTAGCCGATGTCAGATACATCTCCGCTTACTGCGGTAACGCTCGACATAATATTAGCAACTGTATCGCTGTCAGCAATCGAAGCGATTGTTTTAAAGTATGTGTCGGCATCATCACAGTCGTTCGTGCCCCAACCGGCGTCTGCTGTCGCGGCCGCATCTCCTCCTCCTGCTATATCAACCATACAATAACCAAAACCGTTGTTTGTTGATGTTGCCCATTGAGCTTCCGTTGAATCACCACATCCGCTATCACACGTGCCATCAAGAATTGTACTTGAAACAGATTCCAGCTGATCGTCTTCAGCGACTGTTATAACGTAACCGGTCGCGGCGTTTGTTGAGACGGTTAATCTTTGACAACCATCGATGAACGTTTCATCGTTTGAGCTTGTGATTGTTGGGAATGTTACCGCTGTCGCGCTCGTGAGTGCAATTTCAGTACCCGCCGTGTTGTCGTAATCAGCACACTGCGCGTCACTGCGACCAGCAATAGTAAACGCGGCGCTTTCATCAACTGTGACTGAAACCGTAACGCCCGCAACGAGAGCTACTAAAAGATCTCCACTTCCACCAAAAGTTCCTCCAACTGTAATTGTTGGTGTGTCCGCGACACCTCCACCAGCGGATTCCGCCGGATTTGTAATTTGCGTGTCACCTGTACCCCCCGAAGTACTCGCGTTTGTTCCAATCTGAACGGTCATAATAGAACCGCTCGCAACAGCCGTGCTTCCAGCACAATAGGTGAACTGAAACACGCTATTTGTCATAGAGTCTATCTCGAATTGATCAGCGGCGCACGCACCATCAACGACCACAACTTTATCCGCTCCATCATCGTCAATGTCGTAGTCTTTCGCGTCGGTGATAGCGAAACCGGTTGTGACGAAATCGAATGTTCCGTCATCGAAATCGATTGTTAAGGTATCTCCCGCATCAATCGCGTTGTTAATGGTGAATGTTAACGTATGATTTGATGCTTGACCCGGACGAGCGTCAGTGAGTACATCTTTCGCTGACTGAATTGCTGCGGCCTTTGTTGACTGTGTAAACATATATATCCCACCCATCATTACGAAAAGTGCGACGATGAGCATTGATACTAATGTTATTCTTCCTTTGGTATTTTTTATATTCATTACTTTCAACATCTATTTGTAGATGTATTACTTAATTGACCTTTTATCTTAATTTTTATTTAAGTTTTGACCTTTGTTATTTTTATACGAAACATTCGCCACGCATCAACCGGCGCAACGTTTGACTGTTTTATTATACAACGCCAATTATTCCGTGAAGAGGCAAGGTTATCCACACAGAGGTTCATTTTTAGTAAAGAGTCTCTAATTCTCATCCAATACTGACCGGCGGAGACGAAGGTGGGCCAGCTTTCAAAAGAACTTGAATAGCTATCTTCAGACGAGAACCGAATTTTTTGATAAAAAATATTATGAGGAATAACCCGATAATAACAGGGAGCCAGAATTTCCACGGGATTACCCAAAAACTTACAGTTTTTACGATAGGTGGTTCGTTTGGAACGCTTAATGTGAGCGTGGCTGTATAGGGACCGACGTACGAGTTGGTGTCTAGTGTGTAGTAAATGGTGCGTAGAAAACGGGAGAACCACGATTTTCCTTCAAGATTTTCAGGGGGAGGAACGACTTCGATATCTAATGAGCGAATACGATTTGGAAGAAGGTATCTTTCGGAAAGTTCAACTTTCTTGACCGTTTTTCCGAATATGTTTTTAATTTCCAGATATCCGGAAGATTTGAAGAAGTAAACACCATTATTCTTTACTTTTGCCGTAAGCTTTTTAATCGCACTATCAAAGACACCAGCTTTTGCTTCTCCTAGGAATAAGTTACCGACTCTTTCTTCTTCCGATTCGATGCCAAGAATTTCAGCAGTATACGAGATTTTTGTTCCCTCGAGCGTAAAAGACGGAATTTTAATGAAAAATAAAACCCCTAATTCCGGAATTGACCGCATCCCATTTTCTTCGAAATAATGTTCAGGTAGAGTCGCCTCAAGTCGCATCATCGCGAGATATGTTCCAGGAGAAACATCATCGGGCGGCGTTATCGTAAAATCAATCTTTCTTGACCCGTCTTTGCCTTCAAGAATAAAATTCTTGGGCTTCACATCAAACCAAAGCGCCGAATTCAAGCCAGGTTCGGTGACAATAAACTCAATTTCATCAGAATCTTCTTTTAAGTTCCAGGGGCTTATTTCAATGGCGATAGGCAACGTGGCTTCTGTAATGTTGAAAGCGGCGAGATCATCCGTGTAGCTTCCTCCGGGAAGAATTTCTACATCAAAAATATTTTTAGTTGTCGCGAAACCAATCTCGACAGCTCTAGCAACTGAAACGGTTGCTCCTATAATCAATCCCCCGCTTAAAATTCCTATAATAAATTTATTCATTCTTAGAATTGAGGAGTTAACACGTAAATTACGGTGTTTTGATATTGTCCCGCTGCCTGCGTTACTGATACTGAGGCCTTATACGTCATAGTTGTTGCCTGACCTGTTACTGGAGCACCCGCATCAGCAACGGCATCGCCCGGACCGCTTGTGCCGAAGCCAGCCCAGCATTTGCTATCAGCTCCGCAGGAATCGCCATCGACAAATCTATTCCCCGTACCGCCAGAAAGCGTTGAATCGCTTGTATTATAGCCGAAACCGCATTCTGAGTTACTGATACAATTTCCCGCCCAATTACTCGGCGATCCGTGCGTACCGTCCCAATTTCCGATTGTGTTTAATATTCCGCTTGTTAGCACGCCCGTTTCGTAGGCCGTGATACTATAGCCATTTGTCGAAGTTGTTGTAACGGTTAATGTTGTAGAGCTCGTGTCCGTGTACGTATTTGAGTTTGTAAGGCTTAAGCTCGCGCTTGTACTACTTAACGTGAATGACAAGCTTGGGAAGAGCCAGCAACTATCGTTATTACCTCCATTTGCTCCGGTTGTCGCAACTGTAATATTTGTTGACGATCCATCGCAACCACCGTATTCGACGTGAGCATAGGTAATGCTCTCTGTGCCTTGATGGTTAATAAACCATTGCGCGGTTGTGGTTGAGTGAAGATTTACAACATTACCACTCGCGCCCTCGGCTTTCAGAAGACCATTTACTCTGAAAGTTTCGCCGGCCGTGAAAAGTAGTGTTTTACCGCCAGTTGTTACCGTGAGATTGTAGAAAGTTATCGCTGGAGAGCCAGAGCCGGCAAGCGTTGCTGTTGTTGTTGTGTCTAGAGTAATTGTTCCACCGTTATGCGTGAAGGTACCGTTATTTGTGAAATCATCGGCGACTGCGAATGTCTCTGTTGAAGAAGCAGAGTAAACACCGCGTGTTGCAATTAGGAAAGAACCATCAAGATCGAAATCGCGGTCGTTTGAGGTCTCGTTATCAAAAGTGATATCTTGACTTCCGGAGTCTCCTAAAGTTAATGTGCCAGTTACTGTAATAGTACCCGCGCCAGCGTTAGGCGTAATGGTTCTAGCTGAAACACCATCGGAGTTGTTGAATTTTAAATTATTAAAAGTCCAAGCGGTTGCCACGACACCTTCTTGCGCGCCTGGGTTATAAAAGGTAGACGGTGAATTCTGGTTGTCGTATTCAGTGGAAATCCACGTGGCGGTTCGTTCCGCGCTGATGATTCTTACCTCATCAACCGAGCCATCAAAGTCGTAGATCGAATCCGAAGTGATCCTACCGATTCTTGTGTATGTCGCATCCAGACTTGGTGAATACGTTGTGTCTACCAACCCTGTTCCGTCTACATACATTTTAGCCGCACCACCAGCTCCACCAGCAAATGTTAATTGCAGATACTTCCAAGTCGTTAGCGTGGTGTCTCCTGTTCCATAGTTTGTTCCATAAAAACCGCCACCAATGGAGTTTGATGTTCCTGTTTGTGCGGCCGCAACGGTACCGATATATGCCGAGTTCGTTGCTCCTGTATCTCCAATAGTGACTGCCCCGGAATATTTAGAAACGGTGTCTGTGTTTATCCAGGCCGAGAGGGTGAACGCGCTTGAATTAAGAATAGAGTTTGTTCCGATATCAATATAATCACCCGTTCCATCAAAGGTGGTTCCAATGCCTATTTTTGCCGATGAATTAGTAGCTACATCCGCGACACCTGTTCCCCCTACGAAATTTCCGGAACTATCCGTATAGGCATTAGCACTTGTTGTTCCCCCTTGTTGTAAGTGAAGTATTGCTTCGTATCCATTTGTCCAGACATTATTTCTACCATACGTAGCATCGACGGCAGGTTCGGTAGCACTCGTATTGCCATAATAAATATAAAAGTCTGTATCAGTTAAATTAGAGACATTTCCCTTGAAGTGGAGTTCGCCTGTGTCAGTTCCTGAATCGTAAAACACTACTTCTCTTGGAACTTCAGTTATTCCGTCCGAAGTCGTAACGCGAATATCCCTTGCATCTGTCTGATTTACATTTGTATGAAATCCCGCAGGGAGATCGGTAAGGCTGATATATACGGGATAATCTGTAAGATCAGCATCTACCTTTGAGTTTTGGACAGTGATTTTTACCCGATACGGCCAGCTACCGTTATACCAATCGTTCGTGCCGAATGTTTCATTGCCCCCTGAAATGATCTGTTCAAAGGTACCACCCGTTAAATTAATTGTACCTGAACCAGTTACGGAGCCGTTTACTGTTGTATTTCCAGTACCTGAAAGTGTTCCGTTCACAGTGAGATCATCCGTGATGTTCAGGGCGTTTGACCCAATGCTCAAAGTACCGGTGGTTACTGTAAGATCGGCGGCTCCGGTTGTGCTTTCAAGTGCGTACGTTTCGCTTCCATTATTTATTTGAAGAATGTTGTAGGTCTCAGATTGGATTGTTGTATTACCACCTCCATTATTACCCGAGAAGACAAAAGTCGAAGTTGCGGGCGTTAAGTCTCCGTCAGTTCCTGTAATATCGGTAATAATGAACGGATCACCGTCTGTTCCTGAAAGCGTCCAGGTGCGATTGCCCGCGTCTAGAATCGTTCTTTTCGTATCAGCGGCTCTTCCAATGGTTAAAATTCCAGTTATGTTGATGGCACCACTTCCTCCGGTTTGGGTTGTAATCGTATGATCCGCTCCACCGCCGCCGTTTGAAAACCTGAGATTGACGAATGTCCACGCGGTTGTTCCTGATGTTGTGCCGAAGTTTTTATTTGCTGACGTGGGTCGTTGTTCAAAGATTTGACCGGCACCGGTCAAGCTAATAACGCCAGCTGTACCTGCTACTTCACCTCGAATTACGACGTGAGCGCTTCCACAAGTACTGTCGAGCGTACCAGCAGTCATTGTAAGACTTCCACCGCTTGCCGCCGTAAAATCAGTTGTTGTTGATGACCAATTGCCGCCGGAGCCGTTCATTATAATATTGAAGAAGTCTTTACCAGTACCCGTTGCTCCCTGATTGATCGTTTCACAGCCGTCACCACTTCCATCATCAAATGTCACGGTGCCGCTTGTGTGCGTGAATGTACCGGTTGCGCTTGTTGACCAACTGCCAGCGACGGAGAATGTTGCTGAAGCGGAAGCAGTGAATGTCCCACTTGCCGCGATTGTAAAATTACCATCAACATTCAGGGTCGGATTATTTGCCGCGGCGGTTACCGTTACTGCGTTTGTGCCATCCCCTACGGTCATTGCTCCCGAAGCGTTAACCGTTTGCGAAGCTGCCGTGCCAAGTGTGTGTGTTGGACTTCCTGATGCTGGCTTCGAATCGAGATTAAAGTAGGTTGTGTTTAAAATGTTTGTCGCGCCAGCTCCCCTATAACTAAAAGTTGAGGCGTTCTCGGTGAGGTTGTCGCCACTCAAACTCAACGGTGTTCCCGTGCCATTTAGAATCCATGTTTTTGAAGCGGCATCGAGGATTTGATTCGCGGCAACAGTTAGTGCGGTTGAAACCGTAATTGCGCCCGCCCCTGTTGCGGTCGTTGTTGTTGCGTCTGTTCCGTTTCCGAAGGTGAGATTTACGAAACTCCAGCCCGTTGCGCCACCGAAGTTGCCAGTAGTGTCAACTAGGAATGTTCCTCCGGTTAACGTAATTGTTCCATCCCCTGTCACGTCCCCGCCGTTTATTGTGATATCACTCGTGCCCGAGAGTGTTCCGGCTGTCATTGTGAGGTCAACGTCAACAGTTGTAGCGTCGGCGAAACTCCAACCGCCGCTTGCGCCGTTGAAGGTGATTGAATCAAAATTTTCAGCGCCGTCCGTAATTGTGTGCCCTGTTGCTGTCGCGGCGAATGTTGTTGTTTGCGGATTTGTTTTGTTGAATGTTCCTTCGTTTGTGAAGTCACCACCAACTGAGAGCGCGTTTGTTTCCATTGTGAGAACGCCCGTGCCGTCAATATGAACATCGCCGTCTTTTATAGTGTCTGTGCCGTCGCTTGAAGGACTTGTCGTTACTGTGCCGCCTGGAGTAAATGTGTCGCCGGTATTGATGTGCAGTTCTACGCCATCGTCAGTTGTTAATGTATCTGGCGTAGCATCAACCGCGTCAAAAAGCATATCGGTGTCATTTGCCGTGTTGTCGTAGTCCCATATATCGGGGATTGTGGTCGGACCCGCGTTTTCGTGGCGGATCGCAAGCGTGTTTTGATAGACGTCAATTCCCGTGTCAGCAGTGCCGTCTGATAGATAGACAGTGTTCCCCTTCATTGTGGAAGTTAGATAGATCGTTACTGTATCTCCTGCGCTCATATTGACACTTGAGAACGTGAACGTTGCATCAGTATTTGAACAGGTTGTTGTACTCGCGGTGCCACCATTTACACGTACTGAGAGCACAGCAGTACTTCCATCACACGGACCGCTATTACCTGAAGTCGCGATTGTTGATTCGTTTGCCATATACACAGTACCCTGAACACTGATACCGCAACCACCAGCGTTAATTGTCCAGTTCGCACCGTTGTTGCCACTGTCGGTTGAGCTATTCGCTGTGATACTCGCGCTTCCTCCTTGATATGAGATATCGAGATCTTGCATTGTGTACGTTCCGGCACCAGACCAGGTTGGTTGTGTCGAATAGAAAACTTGAACAGAAACATAATCGATGGAAGCATCTTCAAATCCACTCGCAAAGTCATTTGAAACTCTGACTTTGAAATTTGAATTCGTAAGTTCCCCGGCTATAAAAGTATGACTCCAGGCATCTGCTCCTCCATATAATTGCGTTAAGTCAGCTGTTGTGTAGATAAAGGCTCTTTTCGCAGTTGTCCAACTTGTTCCGCCATCCCATGAAAGTTCAATCGTATATTCCGCGCGTGAACCGCCATCACCACTTACTTTTGCTTCGTTTTTAACTAAAATACCTTGAACTACTTTGCCGCTTAAATCGGCGATACCGAAAGATTCGTACACTTGCGAACCTGACGTACTATCAGCTTTTGTCGCATAGCTACCATTTGAAGAAAATCCGTTATCAGGATTTGTATACGTTCCTGTGCCCGAGACACTTGGAGAACGAACGGAATCCGCAGAGGCGCCATAAATAATTCCGATTTCTGGATCGTTTGATGATTCTACAAAGGAAATTGTTGAACTGAAATTACTATTTGGGGTATCAAGCATAATCACAAGATCGTTCCCACTTGCCCATCCACCACGATCAATAATTTCTTGAACAATCGCTGTTATATCCCAAATCCGATAACCATCAGCTAGTCTACCGACATTGTTTGTTGCTGAAGCACTCGTATCCGTTCTTCCACTTATATCGTTTACGCCGGTTGTGAAGGTAGCTGCGTCATCAGCGTCCTCTCCAACAACTCGAATACTATCATCTCCAACTGAGTGGCCGCTCATATACACCTTCAGATAGGCGTGTCGGATTGTCGCGGCATTTGAAACTGTTACGTTTGTAATTCGGAAACCAACAAAATCTGCAAACGAGGTACCACCCATTTGTTTTGTTGAATTCGTAAGTACTGCGGCACTTCCTGTTTCGTTTTGATCAGCATCGTCGTTTATAGTAAACGTTAACTTTTCGTCCGCGTCAGTTGATCGAAGTAAAATACTGTCCGCATCTCCGCAGGTTGTTCCATTCGCGTCCATTTGTACTGTTCCGGCATTCGCGAATGAACCACTAAGCTTTAAATCGCCAGTTGAAATATTTGTCCATCTTCCAGCACTCGCGACTGAAACGGCACTTGATCCCTCAGCACGGACGTTGAGCGCTCCTTGGACAAACTCGCCATCAGTAATGGTCAAAGTACTTGTAAGTCGTAGGTGGTTTGTCAGAAGTGTTACGTTATCGTCGGCATCGTCCGCGTCAGTTTTGTTGATTGTGAGGTTATAGAAATTTTGATCAGTACAGGCATCAGCATCTGAACATCCAGAGTTAAGGTTCACCGCGGATCCGCTTCCGCCATCATCGAGTGTTACCGTGCCGTTACTCTCCGCGAAGATCCCACTGTTTGTGAAACTTCCCGCGATTGTAAATGAGACACCCGTGCCAGCCGCGTCAAATCTCCCGGAGCTGTTGATTGTGAATGCTCCATTTACATCAAAAATCCTATCGTTCGTACTGTTATCAAGAGTCAAGATGCCTCCGGTTGAACGACCGGTTGTCATTGTGCCGCTTGCGATAATTTGACCTGTAGCAGTTCCGTTTACGGTTACTGTTCGGGCACTGGCTCCACTTGCTTGGATAGTGAGATTATTGAACGTCCAATTATTCGTGCCTGAGGTTGAGCCGAATGTTTCGGCGGCGTCTACAGATTGCGTAAACGTGCCGTTTGTAAGCGTTACCGTACCCGAACCGGTTACTGAGCCGTTTACGGTTATATCTCCTGTCCCTGAAAGCGTGCCGTTTACCGTAAGGTCATCTGTTACCGCGATTGTTCCCGAACCTGAAAGCGTACTTGTAATTACAAGATCATTCGCGATTGTAATTCCAACGCTTCCGGAAAGTTCTCCAGTCGTGATTGTCATTGTGTTATCAATCGCTGTTGAATCGGCAAATGACCAACCACCACTCGCGCCACTGAATGTCGCGTTATAAAAGTTTTCGCCGCCGTCGGTGATACTATGTCCTGTCGCGGTCGCGGTAAATGTCGTTGTTTGTGTCGCTGAAACTGTGTACGTTCCTTCATTCGTGAAATCACCGCCAACTGAGAGCGCGTTCGTACCCATTGTGAGAACGCCCGTGCCGTCAATATGAACATCTCCATCGGTTGATGACGAACTGGCTGATGGAGACATTGTTATGGGACCGCCGGGGGCAAACGTATCTCCTGTCCAAACGTGCAGTTCGAACCCGTCATCAACGGTCAGCGTCCCACCTGAAGCGGCTGAGACGTTGTACTTTATATCGTCGTCCGTATCGTCGGCTGTGTAGAGATTGTCATTTGTGATGGAACCGGAATCAGCTCGGATAATTACCGCGCCTTTATAGATATCTACATTTGTTTGACTTGTTCCATCAGTAATATAAATTGTCGTGCCCTCATCCGCGCCTTCTTGATCTATATAAACCGTTACAACATTCCCAGATTCAACATCAACACTTCCGACTGAGTAGATACCACTCGCGTCTGTGTCATCGGTGTAACTTCCTGTACCATTTACACGAACATTAACTGTTTTTCCAGCTCCGATATTTGCTCCACCCTCACTCGAATATACGGTTCCTTCGACAGTAATAACTGCCGGACAGCCGGCAATAATGTCCCAGTTTGTGTCATTGCCACCGCTATCAGTTGAACTTGCCGCAGTAATAGCCGCTGAACCACCTTGATTAGAAACAGTTACATCGGCGACGCTGAACGTTCCCGCGCCGGTCCAGCTGATTTGAGGCTGGGTCGTGTAATACACTTTCATTTGGACCAAATCTACATATCCGACGTTCGATGAACTA
Source organism: Candidatus Colwellbacteria bacterium RIFCSPLOWO2_02_FULL_44_20b (assembly GCA_001817765.1). Taxonomy (GTDB): domain Bacteria; phylum Patescibacteriota; class Minisyncoccia; order UBA6257; family Colwellbacteraceae; genus O2-12-FULL-44-13. The sequence goes on from MHIZ01000016.1 coordinate 14,896, forward strand.
TCACGGATTTTCATTCGAAGCGTGCCGTTGTTGAATTCTGAGTATGACCAAGTTCTGCCCCACGTGTCCGCAGAGCCTCCATATGTTTTTGTAACATCACTTCCACTCGTATCGCTGTTTGATTTCTCGCTTGTAAAGTTTGCTCCATCGTTCCACGACAACGAGAGGTTCTCAGTGACAGTCTGGAATGAGCCAGATGATTTCATTTCAACTTCTACTTCGATGCCAACGATTGTTGCCGTAGATGGGATGCTGAATCCGAAATCTGATGTTTGTCCTGAAGCGCCAAATGAACGGCATGCGGCGCCGCATTCGGCATACGAATTGTTTGAGGAATTCATCGCGGCGGCGGTGAAGTTGGTCCAGCTTGCCGCAGTTTCAATTGTCGTCGCTACTTGAAAACCGGTGTCAGTTGATAATAAATTTGATGTTATAGCGATTCCATCAGCGTCACCGCAACTCGCGCCGCCACCATTTAAATTGATCACTCCAGCGTTTGAAACTGTTCCACCGAGCGAGATATCGCCGGTTGAGATATTTGTCCATTTTCCTGCCGAAGCGATTGAGATCGCAGTTGAAGCTCCAATAGCACCAATATTAAGGGTACTTTGAACAAGTTCTCCATCGGTAATCGTCAGTGTATTTGTGACGCGTAGATGCGTACTTGAGAGCGTTACATTATCATCAGCGTCGTCCGCATCAGTCTTATTGATTATCAAGTTGTAAAAATCTTGCGAAGTACAGGTTGTTATATCTGAACAACCTGAATTTAGCGTTACCGCGGATCCACTTCCGCCATCATCGAGTGTTACGGTACCATCACCTTCCGTAAAGGTTCCGCTATTTGTGAAGCTTCCCGCGATTGTGAAAGAAACGCCCGTACCGGCCGCGTCAAACCTTCCGGAACTATTAATCGTGAACGCTCCACCTACATCAAAGACTCTATCGTTTGTCGCGTTATCAAGCGTTAAAATACCTCCGATTGAGCGACCGGTTGTCAGCGTGCCATTTACGACGATATTTCCAGTACCGGTACCGTTTATTGTTATTGTTCTGTCGGTTGAACTACTTGCTTCGAATGTAAGATTGTTGAATGTCCATATTTCTCCGCCATCAACTTTGCTTGTACCGAAAGTTCTCGCCGCATCAACAGACATCGCGAAGGTTCCACCTGTCAGCGTGATGGTTCCACAGGAACTTCCGCCACTGTAGCACTCAACAACACCCTTTGCCGTGATGTCGTTCGTTCCAGAAAGTGTTCCGGCGTTCATAAGGATTACGTTGTCGATTGTTGTCGAGTCAGAGAATGACCAGCCGCCGGAACCATCGAATGTTACGTTCCAAAAGTTTTCGCCACCGTCAGTGATCGTGTGACCAGTCGCAGTTGCCGTGAAGTATTGTACAATTGACGTTCCTGCCGTGAATGTTCCTTCGTTTATAAAATCACCGCCAACAACAAGTGAAGAAACACCAGAAGAAACATCGAGCGTGCCTGTACCATCTATATGAATATCACCATCCGTACTTGAAGCGCTTGCTGAGGGAGATGTTGTTACATCTCCGCCGGGAGCATAGGTTATTCCGGTTGTGATATGGAGTTCATATCCGTCGGCGACTGTGAGCGCCCCACTTGAAACAGAGTACGGAATATCGTCATCGTTGCCGCTGTCGTACACATCCATATTCGTATTCGTAACCGCAGACGAATCGTCGCTTGTGACCGCAACGGAGTCATCCCAAAATATATGTCCTGTTGAATTACCGCTTCCGTCGTAGCGGATGACGAGCGCGCCATTCGGCGTTTGACCGTCGATCCACGCCACCATTCCCGCGCCGGATGCCGGAGTTTCTACACCAGTGAAACTAAATTCGCCGTCGTTATCAACACAGGATACAGGACCATAGGTTGTGCCGTTGACCTGAAGCTTTATCATCGTCGTTGATCCATCGCATTCGGTTAGTCCATTGTTTGTTGGGGTTGTTTGTTCGTAGTTTAAGACGTTTCCGGAGACGGTAATTATCGGAATATATTCAACAAGAACCCAGATTGCTGAAACGCGAATTTCATAGGTTCCAGTTGTGTCCGTTATATCCGGAGTTATGCCTACTTGCAGACCATCGAGATCGCTTGTTGTCCAGGCGGCGCTGTCATTTGGGTCTATATAATTATGCTGGTAATAAATACGCGGTTGCGCATCGCTTTGAATTCTGTATGATGTGTTCGAAGGATCAATATTAGAGGTTGTACTTTCTGTGCCGGTGGATTTTATTCTAATTGTTAATTCACGGGTACCGTGTGCTGTTGTACTCGAAGCGCCGAGTTGGGTACCGATCGCGGTTAAAGTGATTGTGTCGGTTGAAGCGATACCTGCCGTTGTTGAACTTTCAAGATTATAGTAGTCGGTTGGCAGGCCATTTGTGGTTCTTTTGACGTATGATGTTCCTTCGTCAGGAACCACCTCATCAACCTCAGTGTAGTTATTAGCGTCTCCTGTTGTACCATCGTCGTGGAGCCACGCGTGGTTATCACCATCAGCGTTTGGACGCATATGGACGATTTTTCCGCTTCCCGGAAGAACGTCTGAGTTAATCGCAACATCATCGAAAAAGAGATTCGCGGTTGTTGAAGTCTGGACGCCTAAACGAAGCATATTTATATTGTCATTTGTCGAGTCCATTGTCCCTGTCGCGAATTGTGTGCCGTTTAAATATGCGGTTATTGCTTTTGTTGAATATACGTACGCAACTTCAATGCGATACCACGTGCCGGTACTTAGAGCGCTGCTATCCGAACCTTCCTGGGCACTTTGAATGTCATCCCATAGTTCAAGCGTGTTGTTGTTCGCGGCGGTATTGATTTTGATTGAATAAGCGTTACCCGCCGTAGCTGAGTCGCGGGTGCGCATAATAACCTCCTGTCCGTTTGTTCCGGTTGTGATATTGAGATAAAACCTGATGTAGGAATTTCCTGTATTGCCTGCCGCCGCCCAGTTGTGTTGAACGTACGCGGTCGTAGCGGAAAGATTGTTTTGCATCGCGAAACCACCGCTTCGTTTTGTAGCGCTACTGTGCGTTGGTGAGCTACCTATAACTTCCCATTCGTCGTAGGCGACAATTGTCGATCCGTTACTTCCATTTTCGAATCCTGATGACCAGACGCGCGTTTGGGCGTCGGAAGCAATTTGCCACTCACGAGCCTCAACAAAATCAACCTGACCGGTATTCCCTGATCCGAAGATGCTCTTTAATACTGCTTCGGGGTTTTCAAAAAAACCGGGCAACGAAGCGTTTCCTGTAATTGTGAGTGGCCCCAGTAAATAAAACTCGGGGCTCCTTTGCGGAGCGCGATAGTCGTATGTCAGAAGTTGTTCTTCTCCGGCGTTCCACGAGACATCCCAGGTGAGCGTTCTGTAGGGGCTACCCTCCTTTGTCTCAACGAACGGGTTTCCTGTTGATTCAATAATTTCAAAGCTCCTCGGGATTCTTTCGATTATCTTTCCTGAAAAATCATTGACCGGCTTTACTTTGATTTGCATTGTGTACCGACCCGATTTAAAGGGGTTGATGCGCGTGGCGCTTACGCGTTCGACGTCGTAACTTATTGAATTTTGTACTTCAAATGAATCGTCAATGAAATAATTATTATCAAGATTTACGAGCCGCATTTGATACACGCCGGTTTGTCCTGTCGTGTAACGCGCTACGTAATCAGGATCGTGCGTTACATTGTTGCCAAGGCAGGTGCCACTGTATTCAATTGTTTTTTCAGCGGTTGTGAGATAGGCCTGCGTTCCTGAGGGCGAAGTTATTGTAAGTCCGAGGTTGCCATTGCAAACCGCGTCTCCAGTATCGTCGAGAACGCTCATTTGAAGATACGCGCTTTCACTGGGGGCATAGATTGATTTATTCGTATTTATCGCAAGCACGCCCCAGGTAAATTCTTCATTCGAGACAAGTACTTTGTCACCAACGAAAATCTCAATTCGCATACGATATCTACCGGGACGAAACGCGGCTTCGGGTTTTGGAACGCGGATGTTTATTTTATCGCCTATTTCTTCAATAACCGGCATGATATCTTTTTTATTCCCATATACGTCAAAAATTTCCGTTTTGGAAATTGTCGGGCGAGTTATCTCAGCGAGGTTTCGTTTTGGTTTTTCGTTTGGGGGTGACTCTTCGAGGACGATTCCCTCTTGAGCTTTCGCATTTCCAAACACGTTTAGTTTTCCGAGCATTTTTCTTAAGAAACTCTCCGGTTGAGGCTGTTTAACGGAAGGCGTCTCTTCTTGTGGTGCCGGTGTTATTTCCGCAGGCGGAAGAACTTCTTCAGTAGGAGGAACTGTTTCTACGGGCGGGGTAATCTCATTTGTTTCTTCACTCGGTATTGTTTCTTCTTCTTGTGGAATTGGTTTTATTTCCGGCACTACTTCTTCTTCGGGTTTCTCGGGCAAAGTAAATGGAACACCGGATAGGTCAAGTTCGAATTTAACTTCCTCGTCACCTTTGAAATTCTTCTTGTTGCCAGGCGTGAAAATTATTGATTTTTCAAAATCAACTCGGGGCAAGTTTTCAATATCAAACTCTTCAAGCACAACCGCTTCCTTCCGTAATTCTTCTTCAACCTGTTCTTCTTTGACGTCATCAACATCCTGATACTCCATCTCTATCCAAACGGCATCAAGGAGTACTGGGCGCGGAGTTATTTCTCCTGATTCTTCGTTATTTGAAAGGTTGAATATTTCAACTTTTAGATCTCTTACATCACTTTCCCTTGGAAGTTCGTAACTAAAGTACCCTTCATTTGTGAAGTTTGAATGATTCCTATCTTGCGTAAACGAAGCAAGCTCATTCCAATTACCAGCGCCAATGCGATATCCGATAAGCACCTCATCATCTTCATTCTCTGATCCATAGATACCAAGCGAGACGTTTAATTTTATTTTTTCAATACGCGCTGTTTCGCTTAACGTTTCACGATTAAATCCCGAAACGGTAATTTCTTTCCGTAATGTAAAGATCTTGAGGTTCTCATCGACTGACTCTTTCTCGTTTTTCAGTTCTTCTCCTTGCATTTGTCCATCAATTGTCGGTAAGACAATCGGCGGGACGTCCTCTTTTATTTCTTCAATTACTTCTTCAGTTGGTTTTTCTTCGTCGGGGACAGGCGTTTCTTCGGAAGTGACCTCAATTTGTTCTTCCGGTTCTTGAGAAATAGACTGTTCCTCTTTTGTTTGTTCTTCTTCTGGTATTGGTTTCGAGACCGACATATTTTCGGTTTCGGACGTTTCTATTGACGGAGCTGGCGCAGGCTCTTCTTTAGAAGCGGGTTCTTCGGCAGGCTCATTTCCTTCTTGAGCTTTTACCGCAAGAAACGCGAATAAATTTTTAAACCACGATGCTTCTGGTTCAGGGTTAGAGTTTTCTTCGGGCGGTGCCGTCGGAGCTTCTCCTTCGCCCTGAATCGCCTCTTCGGTTTGCGGTATTGTTTCGGGCGACGGGGCTGTTTCTTCTTTCCTGTTTTCTTCGATTACTTCGTCAATTGGCCTTGCTTCTTCAACAGCTTTCTGAAGAATCGCCTCTTCTTCTTTTGTAAACTTTTGCTCATCTTTTTTGTCTTCGGATTCTTCTTGTTTTATTATTTCATCCTGTTCTTTGCCCGTTTCTTCTGTTATTTCTCTTACTTGTTCTTCCCCTGAAATCTCTGAGGGAAGTTTTGTATAAGCAGAATTTGCTCGGTTGAACTCGGCTACTCCGGCTTCTTGTCCAAGATCCCGAACTTTTATAGCTTCAAGATTTTCCCAGTTTCCTGTTATTTCTCCCGGAATAATCTCAATAGTTTTCGTTTCGGGTGTTGTCGCTACGAGTACGACTGGAGTCGCAATCAAAATTACAATTAGTGAAATAAAAAAAGCTGTTCCGTATTTTGATGTACGAATTATCAATTCAGCCCAACGGTATAATCGTTCGGCTTTTTCTTTAATCATTTGTACCTGCCTTCCCATTGGAGGCTTAATATCTCCTATCAACATTCTTTTTTACGTTTTCCCTTTGCTTCTTTCTTATAGAGTTAATTATACGAGATTTATTGCTCTTCTAGAACCAATTTGTGCACAACAGTGTGTCAACAGCGCATTACAGACTTCCAATTTAATGATTAACGAAATACAACGTCCTCTGAGGTCGTAAAGTTTTAAGAATTGAGGTAAAATAGAAACGTAGCGGCAATGTTTTCATATAAAATTTCTCACATAGTGAATAGGGGTGTTGACAAGCGAGATATTTTCCTTGATGACCAAGATTACTTTCGATTTGTCCATGATCTTTTTGAATTTAACGACCAGGAACGAGTGAATAGCACGTTTTATACTTTCCAAAAGTCTAACGACCTCAGAGAACGCAAGATTGAGCGAGAGCGGCGAAAACGTAAACTTCTTGTTGATGTATTAGCGTTTTGCCTTATGCCAAATCATTATCACCTTCTACTTTCGCCACGAGTTCAAAATGGTGTTCCTTTGTTTATGCAGAAACTTAATGCGGGATATGTAAAATATTTTAATGAGAAAAATAAACGGAGAGGCACTCTTTTTGAAGGACGTTATAAGAGTATCCTCGTTACAGACGACGCTCATTTTATTCACCTTCCTTATTATATTCATTTAAACCCTTTGGACCTTGTGATGCCGGAATGGCGAGAACGGAAAATTCAAGATCCTGAGAAAGCTTTGCGTTTTTTGGAATCGTATCGGTGGAGTAGTTATCCCGACTATGTTGGAACTAAAAACTTTCCTTCGGTGACCAATCGTGAGTTTCTTAGCTCGTTTTTGAGCGGGTCGGACGAGTACAGAAAAGAGACAGCTCGATGGCTTCGAGATTTAGACCTTGTCAGCTTTCACCATCTTACTCTTGAGTAACAAAATATAACGACCTTGAAGGTCGTTATATTTAGCGGGTTACTGA
>MHIZ01000017.1 GCA_001817765.1 Candidatus Colwellbacteria bacterium RIFCSPLOWO2_02_FULL_44_20b
CGAAGCTTATTACCGAGAATATTGATCCGGCGGCAAAGGTAATTTTCGGCGCGTATCATGATCGACGTCTTAAAGCGGGGCAGCTCAAGGTGATTCTTGTCGCGACCGGATTTAACGGACTTGGCGTAACCCGCGGTGTTCAAAATGAAGTCAGTCTTTTCGCGGCTCTTGAACGACCGACAGTAATCGCGAGCGATCGGGCGATTGAAGAAAAACAACTTTTGAGAACGACAGAACCGTCAAAAGTGAAAAAGGAAGAACCAAAGAAAGAAGAAAAGTCGTCGGATATCTGGGACATTCCCACATTTTTACGCAAGAAGCGGAAATAGTTATTCATAATGAGATTTTTACAATCGGCTTTCGTAGCCGATTTTTTATTTTTACTGAGTACTTAGAAGTATATGTTTTTTGTAAAAAATATTTTTTTAGAATATTCGGCGCACTACTTTGCTTTTTTTAAAATAATTAACTTTAATCATTAGTTTACGTCCGTCAAAATCTCATTTTGACATAATCTCTTGATGTGTTATTGCTGTCCACAGGTGTTGACAATATTTTCAATTTGCTCTTTTCTTTATGAACGAACGATTCGGGGGAACGTCCTCGGGTCGTTTTCTTTTTAAAGGTCATCCATTACAAACCACACCATAAATTATGAAAAAAGCAATTTCACTTTCAGTTTTAGGAGCAGTTGTACTCGGCCTCGTTCTTGGCGCAACTCCGGCAAGCGCGGCGGGATGCACTATTAAGAATAATAAGAGCGATGATGGCGTCATTATCTGCAATGTTTCGCAATCAAGCTCGACGAAAATCAACGTTAATCAAACCTCGAACGTTACTATCAACACGAATATTGTCGCGAATACTGGCGGAAACTCGATTACCGCGGGCGGTGATATCACGAACGCTTCAATTACGAGCGGTTCAGCGAATATTAACTACAATAGCTACGTTGATGTTAATAGTGTCGTGATTGATTACAAAGCGCCCCCGCAGAACAACAATGGACCAACTGTTGATATTTCCGGCAATGAGGGCGATGACAACGTGATTATCGCGGACGTCAAGGAAAAGAACGAAACCGAATTCAATGTTAATTCAAAGGCGACTGTGGATGTTACCGAAAATTTCAGCGCGAATGCCGGCGGCAACACGATTTCTGCCGCGGAGGATGTTACGAACGCCACAATCAAAAGCGGTAATGCCAGAGTGCGCGCTTTCCGGACGATGTGGGTGAACTTTACGAATCTCAAGATTCACTAATTTTGTTTTTAGACCCGTTTGTTCTTTTCAAGGGCACGGGTTCCCGAGGATGTCTAAAGGTCGAATCAATTATTAATCAACTCTTTAGAAGAAACAATGAAAAAATTAATTGCGATTGGTTTGGCGGCGATGGCGGCAGTTGTGCTCGCTTCGTCAGCCCAAGCGGCGTCATGCTCTATGAAAAAGAATTCAAGCGATGACGGCAGTTTCAAGTGTAAGGTGAACTCAGAGCGAAAGCTTGAGATCAAGACAAACGCGGGTGCGACCGTAACAACGACCACAACCGCTTCCTCAAATGTTGGTAGCAACAGCATCAGCGCCGGTGAAGATGTCAACGGCGCTACGATCGGGGGTGGTAATACAGCTCTTACCGACATCGAGACCAATGACGATGTGAACAGTTTGGAATTGACCTACGAAGGTCTTCCGGATCCCAGCACTCCTTCTGTTGATATCTCTAGCAATGATGGCGATGATCCAGAGTATAAAGCCGATGTTAAGGAGAAATCAAAAGAGAAGGTTGACGATAAGTCAAACGCGACTGTCAACGCGACAGAAACTTTGTCATCAAACGGAGGTGCTAACAGCATCTCTGCTACTGACGATGTTAATGGCGCGACAATCGGCGGAGGAACAACAGCGACAACGAAGTCAAAGACGACTCGTTTCGTTAACTTTCGCACTATTACCCGCAACTAGTTTTTGTTGCTGGTAGAAACAAAAACCCCCACCGACTGGGGGTTTTTGGTTTCTCTGTACTTTTCTCTCGGCCTACTATTGAGGCATTTTGGCGCCTTGTGATACATCCACTCCGCAGGTGGCGCACATTTTTTTCATACACATACACTTCGCGCCAAAGAGGCCGTGGATAATGAGCACAACGCCAAGCACGAGCTCAACCCACTTTAATGTCGTTAAATTTAGGTCTGCCCAGGGTGCAACCGCCACGAGAACACCCGCAATGACCATACACCAACTCGCTATTTTCATTTTGCTTGTTTTTATCCTTATTTCCTCGACCTTTCTTAGGTTTCATAAACTACTACTTCTATTATATCGCGAGAACACGGGGCGCTGTATCCACAACGGTTTTCAGTGGCACCTGGCTTACGCCCGGTGAAGGGGATTTTTAAGAATTTTGCGGCGCAGACTTGCCTGTACCACCTCCCTTTGCTATTGTCTTTATGTCTTGGGATTCCCAGGATTTCTTTGCAACAATTTCATATTCCGGCATAGCTCAGCGGTAGAGCGACTCCCTGTGGACGTTCTTGTTCTGCGGTATACTTTTAACGTATGGCAGACAAGAGAACCTACGCCGACCGGCGAGAAGAATTGATCCGAGCCGTCGCGAAGCGGCGGCGAAAGATTAAGACGTTAGCGATAGAGTATAAAGGAGGCGCGTGTCAGGTTTGCGGCTATCACAAGTATCAAGGTGCTCTTGATTTACATCACGCGAATGGCAAGAAAGAATTTGGCATCGGTGATAAGGGCTACACACGATCTTGGGAAAAGGTAAAAGCCGAGCTTGATAAGTGCGTTCTTGTACGTGCTAACTGTCATAGAGAAATTGAAGGCGGCGTCACGCAGCTTTCCGCCGAAAGGCGGATTGAAAAACGGGGTGAATTCGGGGAAACCCTTTGATTAAATTCAGGGCAATCCCGAGCCAAGCCCGCCGAAGAGGCGGGACAGGTGTAGAGACTATCTCGAAAGAGAGTACCCCGACGCAAGGTCGGGGGAAGCGCCTCGCTCCCTTCGGGGAGGTGATATAGTCCGTCCCTAGTGGAAACATTAGGATAAACGTAAGGAGTGGGTCCCTGGTTCGAATCCAGGTGCCGGAGCCAACGATTCTAGGTCTTAACGAGATCATTCTTTTATGAATAAAATAAATCTTAAGCCAACTGGGAAAGAATCGGAGCCTAGGGTGCCAACGGATCTTCGCGGGCTCTTGGCGTTTCAGAGGATTTGATAAAATAATTTTATGGCCAAAAAACCTGCCCGCAATGCTTCGCGTAGCGATGCAGGCGGGGAAGTCGCCACCGGTGTAGTACATAACATGCCGGAGGATTTACGGAAGGCCCTTATTGCAACGCCTGCGGCGCGAGCAGTATGGGAAGATATTACGCCGCTCGCGCGCAATGAGTGGATATGCTGGGTTATCTCTGGCAAAAAAGCGGAGACGTGACGTATTCATATCAAGAAGGCTCTTTCAAAGCTTAGGAGTGGAATGCGCAGGCCTTGTTGCTGGGCCGGTTGCATCCATCGTTAGAAGCGCCGTCCCTGGTGTTTTTCATTCGCAGAAGTCAGGAATATGAAAGTAAGCGTTCGTATTGGTAAAATAAATTCTAACGTCGTTCACGACTCGGAGTTGCTTAATTTATTATGAACATTTTACAGTCTCTCGTACTTGGTGTTGTTGAGGGATTTACGGAGTTTCTTCCGATTTCTTCGACCGCGCATCTTATTATTACGTCACGTTTTCTTGGGGTCATACAATCTGATTATACGAAGACGTTCGAGATCGCGATTCAAAGCGGCGCTATTCTTGCTGTTTTAGTTTTATACTTTCGGAGGTTTCTTGATGTTGAGGTTCTGAAACGAATTATTGTTGCTTTTATTCCAACGGGCGTTCTTGGGCTTCTTTTTTATAGTTTCATTAAGGACAACCTCTTCGGCAGTATGAGTGTTGTTCTTTGGGCGCTTGGACTTGGAGGATTTATTCTCATTCTTTTTGAATATCTTTTCAAGAATGATAGGGAAGGGGGTGATGATTTGAAAACTTTGAATTTTAAGACGCTTCTTGGCATTGGGTTGTTTCAGTCGCTCGCGATCGTACCCGGGGTTTCTCGATCGGCGGCGACGATTGTCGGCGGGATGCTTTTAGGGCTTAAACGCGCAACGATTGTTGAGTTTTCTTTTCTTCTCGCGGTTCCGACAATGGTTGTCGCTACGGGATTTGATCTTTTCAAAAACTTTCATGAATTTTCTTCTTCTCAAGCACTCCTGCTTTTCCTTGGTTTTATCACGTCTTTTATAACCGCTCTTCTTGGCATCCGATTTCTTCTTGCTTACGTTAGACGGCATACGTTTACGAGCTTTGGCATCTACAGGATTCTCCTTGTTATCCTTCTTATATTCCTTGGATTTACGCGGTAGTTTTAACTGGAATCTGAGTTTTTAGGGCTTTTTATGGTATACTTACTGTTAAAGGTCGGGTAGAGTAATTTTTAATTTTTATGAAAGTATTACATTCGGTTGCGTTTATCCTTCTTGTTGTTGGTGGACTGAATTGGCTTCTTGAGGTTTTTGGAGTCGGAATCGGTTCGTTTTTACCCTCAGTAGTCGCGGATATTGTTTACGTTCTTGTCGGTCTTTCGGCGATCTACGAGGTTGTTACTCATAAGGGCCGCTGTAAGAACTGCGAGTCGATGGGTTCGCCAGCAGCTCCTATGCAACAACAGTAAGTTTTTATCTTGTTTTATAAACACCCGCCTCGGGCGGGTGTTTTGGTTTTCGCGTCTGATTTCGCGGTTTTTAACAGCGTGGAACTTTGTTTCATCGTTTGTAGAGCTTAGTTTGACAACTTAATATTTAATCAGTATTTTATGAGGGGAGGGGGATAAAGGTCCAATTTTATAAACCTTAACTTTATTAACTAACCTTATTCCTATGTTGCTTAAAAAGTTTTTTGTCGCGAGTCTTTTTCTTGCTCTTAGTTTGTCGATGGGAGTAGGACAGGCGCTTGCGCATGGAGTAGTTGATCAATCTCAGACTACGGCGTCTGTCTACGATTTCCCAACCGATGATGGATGGGAGGGACAGACGTTTACACCTACGGTTTCGAATATGATCGGGTTTGACATCGAAGTTTCTTTCGGTGTTTCTCCCGTGTTCTTTCAGATTAGAAATTTCGGAACAGACGAAATTCTCTCAACCGTTTCAGGTGTTACTTTAACTTCGGGAATAAATCACATTGATCTTCCTTCGAAGATCTTTTTCACGCCCGGAACAAAGCATTCGATTCTGAGGATCGCCGGAGGCCCAGGTTTTTCCTTTATGGGTAACCCGGGCAATCCTTACGCTGGGGGAGCGGCTATTTTCGAGGACGTTGAAGAGTCTGATTTTGGCATAGATCTTTACTTTAAGACCTACTACGATGACAGCGATACAACGCCGCCGGATGTGCCGACGCTTCTTTTGCCGGCTGATGGATCGGTAACGAATGATTCAACGCCGACATTTGACTGGACAGATTCGAGTGATCCAAGCGCGCCTGTAAGTTACGACTTACTTGTTGATAATGACAGCGACTTTTCATCGCCTGTTATTTCCGAGGTTGGTCTTACCGATTCAACATTCATTCCGGGATTGGCGCTTTCCGATGCTTTGTATTATTGGAAGGTACTTGCGAAGGATGCGGAGGGAAATACAAGCGCTTACACAACGCCATTTTCCTTCACTCTTGATTCAACATCACCAGAGACAATAATTGATTCGGTGAAGGATGGAAACGGTGCCGATATACCGGACGGAGGTTCGACACTGTCCGACTCAGCAACGTTCGAGTTTTCGAGCACTGAGATTGCTACATTTGAATGTGATCTTGATGGGGCAGGATTTTCTTCTTGTACCAGCCCCAAGACTTACAATGGACTTGGGCTTGGTGTTCATACCTTTACAGTACGGGCGGTTGACGCGGTAGGGAATGTTGATCCGACACCAGCGGAACTTTCATGGGAGATCATTACTCCGAAGCAGGCGATTAAGGATTTGCAACAAAAAGTTAAAGACTTAGATCTGCCTTTTGTTACGAAGATTGTTCTTAATGCCTACCTCGAACCGACAAAGTCGCTTCTGTGCGATAATAACCAGCATAACGATATTGGTGCCTGTATCCTCTTGAAAAGTTTTGTGAAGCAGGTACAACAGTTTAGTAAACAACCTGTGAAAACGGGTGTTACGGCGGATATAGCCGCATCTCTTATCGAAGGCGCACAAGTGATTCGCGTGGCGCTTGGCTGTCGATAATTTTTGTTGATACTACTGAGTTTAAGACCGAGGGATAGGATTCCTCGGTCTTTTTGTTCTTTTTACTTAGGGGGGTTGCTTTTTCTTGTACTCTGTGCTACAGTCTGGACTTGTAGGTTTTCTTCGTTAGGGATTGCTCTAAGACAGGTTGTTTTTAGAGGATGCTCGACAGAAGAGGTCGTCCTACGAGAGTATTAACAACTTATTAGCTAGATGGCGAAACGATTATACGTTGGCAGCCTGTCTTACAGCACAACTGAAGACGGTTTGCGAGACGCGTTCGCGCAGGCGGGTGCGGTTGAGTCGGCGAGTGTTATCACCGACAAAATGACCGGCCGTTCCAAAGGCTTCGGCTTTGTTGAAATGTCAAATGATGACGAGGCAACAAAGGCGATTGAAATGTGGAACGGAAAAGAGCTTGATGGCCGCAAAATCATTGTAAATGAAGCACGGCCAATGGAAGCTCGCCCTCCGCGACGTGAAGGCGGTTTCTCGCGAGGTTTTTAACTTGCGACTCCAAGACCCACCCCTATCGGGTGGGTTTTGGTTTTTCCCTGGATCACGATTTGCTTTGTATACCCCTCTGGGGTATCATTGTTCTATGCACAAAAGCATTCAACAGCGCACACTTCGACGGCTTAGGATTGTCGAGGGACAAGTACGCGGACTTCAAAAGATGGTTGAGGATGAGAAATATTGTGTTGATATCATCAATCAATCGCTCGCGGTGAAACAAGCGCTTTCGGGGGTTGAAGATTTGATTTTAGAAAACCATCTTTCAACACACGTTGTTCATCAGATGCGGAACGGGGAAGGCGCGAAGGCGACGCGCGAAGTTCTCGCTCTTTACAAACTTTCTCGGAAGAAACGTTAAGATGTCTTACTCTATTTTTTACAAACTTGGTTTTGTAGTAATTCTCGCAGGATTACTTTTCTTTTTGCCGCTTCCTAGTATCTCAAAACAGGGCATTCCTACTGATACAGATACTGTTATTGCAGATGTTGTTTTACCGATCCGATGGGGTGAACTTGGGAAGCAGATGGTCGCGGCAGGAGTTATTGACGCAAAGAAATTTGAAAATCTTTATCTTCAACGAGGCGGCTTAAACGAGGAGGAACAACGTTTACTTTTCAGTGATGCGCAGGGGTTGGTTGTGATGACAGAAGATAACGCGTCTTATTTACTCAATCTTTTATGGGCGTTCGGTTTGGGGAATAAAAATCTGATTCTTGAGCAGGGACCGATTATGGATTCGGAGTACGGTGGCGCAGGGCGGTTTGCTTCAACGGGCGGATGGACGTTGTCTCAGGGGGATTCGATGGAGCATTACAGCATGCATCAGTTTATTGTGTTGACCGCAGAACAGCAGGCGCTTGTTGAACTAGTTTCACAAAACATTTATCGGCCGTGTTGCGGCAACTCGACGTATTTTCCCGATTGCAATCATGGTATGGCGATGCTCGGGCTTTTAGAGCTTATGGCAGTGAACGGCGCTTCAGAAGAAGAGATGTATCGCGTTGCGCTCGCTGTTAACTCACTGTGGTTTCCTGATACGTATCGTACGATTGCCCAGTTTTTAGCAGAACAGGGAATTTCGTGGGATGAAATTGATGCGAAAAAGGTTCTTGGATTTGCATATTCGAGCGCGAGCGGTTTTCAGTCGATCGCGGCACAAGTTACAACTCTTCCTTCGAATCAAGGAGGAAGTTGCGGAGTATAATTTATTTATATGGAACACGACCACAAACGAATTTATACGTGTCCGATGCATCTGGAGGTTCGGGCGGAACTTCCGGGGCTTTGTCCCGAATGCGGGATGCAACTTTTGCGTGAGGAAGTAAAGGACAATCATTCTCAACAGGGGGGTGATATTGTCTTTGATAAACCCTCCTTCGCTGAAGCTACGGCGGGCAAGCATGCCGGACACAAAACACAGTCGTTTCTTCAGAAGTTTTGGGTGAGTTTTATTCTTACAATTCCTGTTGTGCTTTATTCTGATTTGCCGGAAAAACTTTTTGATTTTGAGGCGCCTGCTTTTTCGGGATCGGCGTATATGCCGCTTATTTTCGCTTCGATTGTTTTCTTTTACGGCGGATGGGTGTTTCTTGCGGGTGCGTATCGTGAACTCAAGGCGCGCTTGCCGGGAATGATGACGCTTATCAGTCTCGCGGTTTCAACTGCCTATTTCTATAGTATTTTCGCAACGCTTTTTGAAAAAGAGGGTGTGCTTTTTTGGGAACTTACGACGCTTATTACAATTATGCTTCTCGGACATTGGGTCGAGATGAAAGCAGTTTCGAGTGCCCAAGGAGCGCTTAAAGAGCTTTCAAAACTTTTACCGGATATGGCGGAAGTTATTCGGGATGGGAAAACGTTTATAGTTTCGCTCAACGAACTCCGTATTGGAGATATTGTTCTTATTAAACCAGGCGCGCGCGTGCCGGCTGATGGTATTGTTCGCGACGGCAGATCGCATATTGACGAGTCAATTATTACTGGCGAATCAAAACCGGTTTCAAAAGAAATCGGCAGTGAGGTCATCGCAGGGACGATCAATGGTGATGGAGTTGTGCGGGTCGAAGTTACGCGCATCGGAGAGCAGACGTTTCTCTCGGGTGTAATGCGACTTGTACAGGAAGCGCAGGCATCGAAATCACGATTGCAGACACTCGCGGATCGAGCGGCGTATTATCTTACGATTGTCGCGGTTTTTGCGGGTTTTATTACGTTTGTCGCGTGGATTTTGATGGGCGCTGGTTTTTCGAGCGCGACTGAACGGCTTGTGGCGGTGCTTGTGATTGCGTGTCCGCACGCGTTAGGGCTTGCAGTACCCCTTGTCGCATCGATTTCAACAACAAAGGCGGCACGACACGGATTTCTTGTAAAACAGCGGTTAGCACTTGAAGCGGCACGCGATATTCAAACAGTTCTTTTTGACAAGACGGGAACTTTGACTCAGGGAAATTATGGTGTTGAAAAGATTATTTCTGCTTCCGGTTCGGATTCAGACATGCTTCGTTTTGCTGCTTCGGTTGATAGTCATTCAGAACATTTTGTAGCGCGAGCGATTGTTCGAGAGGCGAATAAACGGCACGTTCAGTTTCCTGAACCGAAAGATACAAGCAGGGTTCCAGGGCGAGGTATCCATGGTATTGTCGAAGATCAGGATGTATATGTTGGGGGAGAGGGAATTCTTGAAAATGCTGGCGTTACGCTTTTGCCTGAATTCTTTCAAACCATCAGATTAGAGCAAGCTCAAGGGAAGACCGTTATTTTTGTTGTTCGAGGCGGGGAGTTGCTTGGGGCGATCGCGCTTTCTGATATTCTTCGTGAAGAATCGCGCGAGGCTATTCAAGAACTCAAGCAACTTGGTATTAAGATTGCGATGATGACGGGGGATTCGGAGGAAGTTGCGAAATGGGTGGCGGACGAGCTTCAGATCGACGAGTACTTCAGTCGTGTTTTACCCGAGGAAAAGGCGGCGAAAGTGAAACTGTTGCAATCCGAGGGGCGGAAAGTTGCGATGGTTGGCGATGGCGTGAACGACGCGCCGGCTTTGACGCAAGCAGATTTGGGAATCGCGATCGGGGCGGGGACGAATGTCGCGATTGAGTCAGCGGGAATTATTCTTGTCAAAAACGATCCGCGCGATATCGTGAAGATCATCAAGCTTTCACGAATGACGTATTCGAAAATGATCCAGAATCTTTTTTGGGCAACGGGTTATAATATTGTCGCGCTTCCGCTCGCGGCAGGAGTACTCGCTTCTCAGGGGATTGTGCTTCAGCCGGCAGTCGCGGCGCTCTTTATGTCTCTCAGCACTGTGATCGTGGCGGTTAACGCGATGTTTTTAAAATGGAGAAAAATTTGATGAAACAAAATTTTTCAAAGGTCGATAATTTTAGTCCTTTAATTATTTTATATCTATGAAACAAGTTCTTTTTGTCGCACTACTTCTTTTTGTTTTCGGTTTTGGTCCTTCCGAGGCGCGTGCCCAAATGATGGGACAGGGGATGATGAATGTTTCTTTTGAAGACGATGGGCATACTCTTCAAGAAGAGGCGGAAGGTAAGGAGGTATGGGAAAAGTTACAGAATAGGACAGTTGTCTGCGAAGAGCTCTCTACAGAAGATTTTGAGGTACTTGGGGAATACTTCATGGGACAACGCTTAGGAAAGTTGCATCCAGCAATGAACGCAATGATGGTTCAACGGATGGGCGAAGAAGGGGAAGAGTTAATGCATGAGGTACTTGGCAGACAAGCAAGCGATTGCGATGTTAACTCCAGTTTTCCTGAGGCAGGAAACGATTTTCTGCCGATGATGTCTATGATGACGGGTTATCAGAGGACAGGACAGGGATTTTCATCTTCTCCTTATTCCATGATGGGCAGTTATGGCGGAATGATGGGTGGTTGGGGTACAGGATGGTCGATCCTTTGGGTGATTACCTGGGTAGCAGTTATTGGTCTTATCGTCGCCGGTATTGTTTGGCTCGTGCGGGATAGTCATCGAAAGAAGTAGTCAAAATACCCGGGGATATTTCTTATAATCCCCGGGTTTTCCCAAACACGATTTTACTGTATACTTTTTAAATAACTATGGAATTTACTTTGCGGGCTCGTTATTTCTTTGGTCTTTTACGGATTGTTATGGGGTGGACTTTTTTGTGGGCTTTTCTTGACAAGGTCTTTGGTTTGGGGTTTACAACGGAAGCTGGAAAGAGTTGGCTTGATGGCGTCTCCCCAACCTTAGGATTTTTGAAATTTGGGTCGCATGGCCCTTTTGCTTCGATTTTCCAGTCAATCGCAGGGAATGTTTTTGTTGATTGGCTTTTTATGCTCGGTCTTTTATTTTTGGGAGTGGCTTTGATTCTTGGTATCGGGACGCGGGTTGCCGGATATGCCGGAGCACTTCTCGTGGTTCTTATGTGGCTTGCGGTGTTGCCGCCGGAGCATAATCCAGTTATCGACGAACACATTGTATACGCATTTGTACTCCTCACGCTTCCGTACGTTCAAGCGGGTCGCTACTTTGGCTTTGGGAAACGTTGGTCGGCGACCAAATTTGTTCAGAAACATCCAGTTCTTGAGTAGTTGTTGTTTTTAGAGTAAGGTTTCACTAATGAAAGTATTTCTTGCAACATTACTTCTTATCGGGTTTTCCACAATCGCATTCTGGGGTTTTTGGGGCATTCATCACTTGAGCGATATGGGCTATGTTAACTGCCTCGCGACGCTTACCGGCAAGCAGGCGATTTGTCCGACAGGCAACGCATTTGGATTTATCGCGTTTCATCTTGAAGCGTTTCGGAGTTTTCTTTTAGAAAACCCACTTACGCTCGTACTTGGGTTTCTCTTTACTCTTTTTGCTATTTTTGTTTTTTATACTGGGGATGTTTTTTCTTCTTTTCTTCGCTCTTTCCACTCGCTTCCATTTTTATTTCTTGAATTTCAACCAACATCCTCGTATTTTAAAATGCGCCGATGGCTTGTTGTCCGTACAGAACGAGATCCACTCTTTTCGTTGTAACGCTTCGCGATACGGAAACCTTTGTCGAAGGATTCTTTTTGCGAAGCAGACTCACCTTATCAATGGGTTTTTTTATTTCTATGAAACAATCTACAACGTTATTTATTTTTGTCGGAGTTATTGTTCTTTTCCTTGTCGGCGTCGTGCTTATTGCGTGGCCGAGTGCGAGTAATGTTCCAGAGGAGACGGCTTCTGTTTCCGACTCTTCGCCATCAACTCTTAAACTTTCCGAGTCCTCATTTGATTTCGGGACTATCTCGATGAAGGCGGGAAAGGTACAACGGATGTTTGGTGTTACGAATACGGGAACTACCCCCGTAGAAGTTGAGAAGCTCTATACTTCATGTATGTGCACGACGGCGAAGTGGACGCAAGGGGATGATAGGCGGGGACCGTTTGGTATGCCGGGGCACGCGAGTGTTCCCGCTTTGAACGCTACGCTACAACCGGGGGAAACAGCGAATGTTCAGGTCGAATTTGATCCAGCGGCGCATGGACCAGCAGGAATCGGGCCAGTTAACCGACTGGTATATCTTGATACGGGATCGGGGACGCCGCTTGAGTTTGAGTTTACGGCGAGCGTAACTCCATAACTTACGATGCATAAGAAATTATTTGCGCTTATCGGTATTGCAATTCTCCTTATCGGAGGGGTTCTTGTATTTCGTTCAAGTTCTTTCGGAACGGATCTTTTATGGAAGGCGAGCGAGGGGGGAACATGGCTTGTTCCACTTGTCGGCGTTTCGGCTTTGATTGATAGTATTAACCCGTGCGCGTTCTCCGTTCTTCTCCTTACTATTGCGTTTCTTTTTACGCTTCAGGTGGGACGGGGAAAGATGCTTCTTCTTGGTAGTACTTATATTCTCGGCATTTTTGTCGCGTATATGGCGATTGGTTTAGGGATTTTGGGAACGCTTCATATCTTTAACACCCCGCACTTTATGGCGAAGGTTGGAGCGGGGGCGCTTACTCTTTTCGGAGTTATTAGCGTTCTTGGGGTCGTGTTTCCTAATTTTCCTGTCAAGCTTTCGATTCCGCAGGGAGCACACCGGAAGATCGCGGAGCTTATGAACCGGGGGTCATTCCCCATGGTGTTTCTTTTGGGAGCACTTGTGGGCTTGTGCGAATTTCCATGCACGGGCGGGCCGTACCTTATGGTTCTTGGACTTCTTCACGACTCGGGGACGTATCTTTCGGGCGTCGGGTATCTCATCTACTATAATCTTGTGTTTGTATTGCCTCTTGCTGTACTTCTTTTTATCGCGAGCGATAAACAGCTCTTGGAGCGGGCGCAGACGTGGCGGAAAGAAAATACGCACGCGATGCGGCTCTACGGCGGTCTTGCCATGGTCGGGCTTGGCCTCATTATATTTTTCCTTTAGAAGTCTGAATTCTTAAAGGGATAGAAAGTCTAACTTTCTTTACTTACTACAATGCAGAACGAAATGAAATTTGAGGAATTGATGGCGAAAGTCAAAAAGATGCGCGAGGAAGGGGACGTTGATCTCTCGCTGGAAGAAGATTTGAGTATCGCGATTATGAACCTCATTAGCCTTGAGGAGCATTTCTTCTTTACCGGCGAGAAAACAGGAAAACCTCAGTACTTTGATCTCTTGAATGAAATACGAATGATGCGTAAAGAACTTTTGGGTCGGATCGTAATGCACCACGAGGGAGAAACGTGGTGCATTACAAAACACTTACTCGCGACAACGATGCGGCTTATGGAAGTTGGGAGTAGGTATCAGGCGGAAGGCAAGAAAGACGAGGCGAAAAAACTCTTTGATATGGCGTATAAGACGTATTCATTTTTCTGGGCGATTCGCTTAAAGCTTGTCGCGACATCTGATCTCAAGAAAAAAGATGATATTCTTTCCGGAAAAACCGGAGCATGGACAGTCGAGGATATTGTTTCGAAACTCGTTGATTGTTGTAATGAATAAACGTCTTACCTCACTTCTTATTATTCTTGGGTTTATCGTGCTTGGTGTTGCGCTTTTTCTTCTTGTCGGACGGAGCGGCACACTACCTGTTTCAGTAGCGCCATTTGATACGTTTGCGCAATGCCTTGCCGAGAAAAATGTGACGATGTATGGAGCGGCTTGGTGTTCGCATTGTCAGAACGAGAAAAAAGCTTTTGGCGATTCATTTCAGTATGTCCCGTATGTTGAGTGTCCGAATAATCCGAAGGTTTGTTTGGACGCAGGCGTTGAAGGATATCCGACGTGGATTTTGGGGAACGGGGAAAAGCTTGTTGGCGAACAGGGTCTTTCGGGGCTTGCGGACGTTACAGGATGCGAGCTTCCGATTGTTGAATAAGATGTTTTTAAAGAAAATCACCCGCGTACGGCGGGTGATTTTCTTTATTTTGGCTTATTTCCCTGCCTTCGATTGACTCAGAGTGGCTGATTTTACTGATATTTTGTTGTGGACCCTCCTTCGCATAAAGCTACGGACGGGTGTGGAGAACTTTTACTTGTGCAGAGATTTGTTTCTCGATGTACACTAAGAAACGTCCTTAATAGTTTTTGGGGACTTATTTATTACTACACTAATGCACCACGATACACTTGGACCAGAACAAGTTGTTCACGTTTACGATTCGAAACTTGGTTTTGAGGCGTTTCTAGTCATTGATAATACGGCGCTTGGCGTCGGGAAAGGCGGGATTCGGATGACACCGAATGTAACTCAAGAAGAAGTTTTTCGCTTGGCGCGGACCATGACCTATAAAAACGCGCTCGCGGGGATTCTGTTTGGCGGTGCGAAGGGGGGAATCGTGTACACAGGAAAGAGTGATGTAGAGAAGAAAAAAGTTCTTGAAAGTTTTGCGCGAGCGATTAAACCATTTTTAGGTACGCACTATATCGCGGGGCCGGATGTGAATACCGGCGAACGGGAGATGGCATGGTTTGTTACTGCTGTTAAGAATAAGAAGGTAGCGACGGGAAAGCCGAAGCGGATGGGCGGATTACCACATGAACTTGGGAGTACCGGATTTGGTGTTGCGCAAGCGGCGGCGATCGCGGCACGGGCAATTGGTTTTACTATTAAAGGCGCGACTGTCGCGATTGAGGGATACGGGAACGTTGGGAGTTTCACGTGCAAATTTTTAGAGGAGATGGGTGCTAAAATTGTCGCGGTTTCTGACAGTCGGGGAACAACATACTTGGAACGCGGTTTGGAGTGCGTGGAGCTTTCGAAAGTTAAGGCGCAGAGAAAACCGGTTAGCGAGTACCGCGGAGCGGAAGCTCTTTCGCGCGAAACTATTTTTGGCTTGCCGGTTGATATTCTTATTCCCGCGAGCGTTACCGATGTTATCAATGATTCAAATAAAGATTCGATTAAAGCGAAACTTATTGTTGAGGGGGCGAATATTCCGATGCGGGAGGATGTTGAAGAAGAGCTTTTTAAACGAGGAATTATGATCGTACCCGATTTTGTCGCGAACGCGGGCGGGGTGATTTCTTCATACGCGGAACATAAAGGATTTAGTGCTCCAAAGATGTTTCAGCTCGTTGAAGAAAAGGTGAGTGCTTCAACGCGAGCAGTTGTGCAGTCGAGTCTTACAAAGGGTATTCATCCGAGACAGGCGGCGCTTCAACTCGCGGAGGCGCGGGTGCGGGCGGCAGACAAGAAGAGGAGGTTTACCTTTTGAGAATGTTTTACTCAATACCGGCTGTTGATTTACTCCAGCGATAAATCACAGCCTCCGCCCTCGTTCCGACAATTCCGACGCTCCTTCGGAGGTCGGAAAACCGAGCTTGTCGGAACTGCGGGAGGCATCTCTTAAAAAATTCTCAAAAGATGAATTAGTGGTGAGTTTGAGGTAAAATAAAGGCAATGATTGACGAAGCGATCCGAAATTTCGCGGAGCAATTTTCGTACGAACCCGAGATTCAGAACGGGGCGAAACTTGGCCGTTATGATCGGTACGTTATTTGTGGCATGGGTGGGTCGCATCTTGCGGCGGATCTTCTTAGGGTTTGGAATCCGTATATACGGCTTACGGTTCATAAAGATTATGGGTTGCCGGCGCTTTCGAGGGATGATTTTGAAAAAAGTCTTTTGATTTTTGATTCGTATTCAGGAAATACCGCCGAGGTGCTTGATGGATTCCGCGAGGCATTGAGACGCGGCTATGCGATGGCGGTTCTTGCGACCGGCGGAGAACTTTTGGAGGAAGCAAAGAAAGAAAAGGTTCCTTATGTCGAACTTCCTGACGAACATCTTCAACCGCGGCTTGGACTAGGATATGTGACGCGGGCGCTTTTACACCTTCTTCACGAAGAGGACGCGTTTCAAGAACTTGGAAAACTTACGGCAATTTTGAAACCAGAAGAATACGAGGAGATGGGAAAATGTCTTGCGGAACAGCTTAAGGGATTTGTGCCGATTATTTATTCGTCACGGGTGAATGGCGCGATTGCGTATAACTGGAAAATAAAATTTAACGAGACAGGAAAAACTCCGGCGTTCTTTAATGTTTTTCCAGAATTGAATCACAATGAAATGACGGGGTTTGATGTGAAAGAAGCAACGAAAGAGTTGTCGAGCAAGTTTTATTTTGTTTTCTTGAAAGATAAGAACGATGATCCACGGATTTTAAAACGGATGGAACTTACGGAGAGGCTTTTTAAGGATCGGGGGTTACGTGTTCAGGTTTTAGATATTGCTGGCGTGAACCCTTTTCATAAAATTTTTTCTTCCCTTATTTTTTCGGATTGGGTTTCTTATTATCTTGCGAAAGAGTATGGGTTTGATCCAGAAGTGATTCCGATGGTCGAGGAGTTTAAAAAGAATACTTAACAGCTGGGGAGTTTCTTGGCCTTCTAACCATGGCGATCGAATATCCAATCATATTTCGCAAAAGTCCCGCCGCGCTTGTCCGCAGTATTATTTCAATTGATATTGTTCTCATCGCCCTTTTCTTTATCAGCATTCTTTTTGTCGATTATGAAGAACTTTTCGGGCGCGTGGCATTTCTTCAGGTTCTTTCATACGAAGTTCTCGCGGCGCTTCTTATTCTTATTCTGCAGGCGATTATCAGTTTTGTCGCGCTTGTTCAGTGGACGCGAGAACATTATGAGATTCGCCAGCGGGAACTTGTTTTTCGTAGGGGCCTTTGGAAGCGCGAAGAAAAGGTTTATCTTCTTGATTCGATTAGATTTATTTCGTTTTCCCAGGATTTTCTTGAGCGCAAACTGAATTACGGGACAATCATGCTTGAGAGTTTTAACTCTCACGATAAAATCGTGATAGAGGAGATAAGCAACCCTCGATTCTACGTTACTATTTTTGAAAACCTTATTCGCGATATCCCTGTTTCTTCTTTACAACAAATACGTGAAAAGGATTTTACCTCGCTTCTTAAGGGGCGGGAGAATGAACTTGTCGAATTCAAGTCAACGTTTCGGTGGGATATTCGGAAGGCGATTACGAGTTTGGAGCTTGAACGGGTTGTTATGAAGACCGTCGCGGGATTTCTCAACACGAATGGGGGCGTTGTTGTTATCGGCGTTTCCGATACGGGCGAGGTTTTGGGTCTTGAACACGATTACAAAACGCTTCCGAAACGGAATTCTGATAGTTTTGAAAATCATTTCAATCAAGTTTTTAACACAACGCTTGGCGCTCAGTTTCGCCATTTTGTTCAACTTCGTTTTGAATTGGTTGATGATAAAGAAATCTGCCTTATCGATGTTCGGCCAAGCACAAAACCGGTGTATCTCAAATTTGATAACACTGAGGAGTTTTATATTAGGACGGGTAACAGTACTTCGCCGCTTAAGATGAGTGAGGTTGCGACCTACGTTTCGATTCATTGGAAAAATTAGACAATCTATAGTATATCTCTAGTATAATGTTCTTTTGAATTTTTTCCGTTGCGGCGATGTATTGCTGGATGTTGCCGAAAAATAAGGCAACGCACCCTTTCTTTTTCGACCTTGAGAAGGGGCGAGTTGGTAGCTTCTACAATATTCGCCGTAGCAGTGAGAATTTATACACCCCGCGCTTGGCGCGGGTTTTATTTGCAAAATGTGACTAAAACTGTTATTCTATCTGCGATAGAGGCTTGTTTTCTGCCTTATCGGGCAGATTTTTTTATCTATGAATAATATTCGTAACATTGCCATAATCGCGCACGTTGACCATGGAAAGACGACTTTGGTTGACGCGCTTTTGCGGCAGTCAAAAACCAAGCTTTCAAAGGATCTTGCTCCGCAAGATCTTATTATGGATTCGAACGAACTTGAGAAAGAGCGGGGGATTACGATTTTTTCAAAAAACGCTTCGGTACGTTTTAATGATATGAAAATTAATATCATCGATACGCCGGGGCACGCTGATTTCGGAGGCGAAGTTGAGCGCGTGCTTTCGATGGCGGATGGTTGCTTGTTACTTATCGACGCGAAAGAGGGACCGATGCCGCAGACGCGATTCGTTTTGAAAAAGGCGCTCGAGATGCGGCACAAGATTATTGTTGTTATTAATAAAATCGACAAACCAGACGCACGACCGGATTTCGCGCTTAATAAAACTTTTGATCTTTTTGTGGAATTGGGGGCACCGGATGAAACACTTAACTTTCCGATTATTTATGCTTCCTCGAAGCAGGGCTTGGCTGGTTTGGAAGCGGATCTTTCAAAAATGAAAGATATTACGCCGATTTTTGACGCGATTGTGAAACATATCCCCGCACCAAACGTTGCGGCAGATAAACCACTTCAGATGCTTGTCAGTTCTATCTCGGCGAATGATTTTAAGGGACGCATCGCAATCGGACGCGTGTATGCCGGATCGTTGAAGGTTGGGCAGGATATTGTTCACATCAACCGCGACGGTGTTCAGAAAAAGTATCGTCTTGTCTCACTTATGAGTTTTGAAGGGCTTGAGCGGCCGGACGCGAAAGAAGTTGAATGCGGGGATATTGCCGCTCTTTCTGGAATTCCCGAAGTAACTGTCGGGGAAACGATTGCTGATTCGATTACTCCAGTCGCGCTTCCGCTTTTACAAATTGAAGAACCGACAATCAAGATGACGTTTAGTGTTAATGATTCTCCGGTTGCCGGACGGGAAGGGGAATTTACGACATCACGGCAAATTCGCGAGCGGTTGTATAAAGAGCTCGAGGCAGACGTTGCTTTACGGGTTCACGAGGCTGAGGAAGGTGGATGGATTGTTTCGGGACGAGGAGAACTGCATCTTGC
This sequence comes from Candidatus Colwellbacteria bacterium RIFCSPLOWO2_02_FULL_44_20b, assembly GCA_001817765.1. Lineage (GTDB taxonomy): Bacteria > Patescibacteriota > Minisyncoccia > UBA6257 > Colwellbacteraceae > O2-12-FULL-44-13. Next base: position 19,032 of record MHIZ01000017.1, read on the forward strand.
TATTCTTATTGAACGGCTCCGGCGTGAAGGATACGAATTCCAGGTTTCACGACCGCAGGTAATTATGAAGGAAGTGAATAGAGAAACTTTAGCTCCACACGAACAAGTTTTTATTGAAGTTCCGGACGCGTACGCGGGTGCCATTATTCAGAAGTTGGGAAGCCGACACGGGGAGATGCGGACTATGGAAAGCGACGCGGGTATTACGTTCTTAGAATTTATTATTCCGACACGCGGACTTTTCGGGTATCACACGGAATTTATGACTGATACGAAAGGATTGGGGATTATGAATACGACGTTTCACGGCTATAAGCGCGATATCGGCGAGTGGCGCGAGCGATCGCAGGGATCGCTTGTCGCGCACGAAACTGGCGTAACTGCTTTGTATGGGCTCTTGAATGTTCAGGATCGGGGGACGATGTTTGTGGGGCCCGGTGTTCAGGTTTATAAAGGCCAGGTTGTCGGACAGAACTCGCGTGAAAACGATATTCCGGTGAATGTCTGCAGAACAAAGGAACTTTCGAATATGCGTTCTAAAAACGACGGATCGGCGGAACACTTTGATACGCCTCATATAATGGGACTTGAGGCGGCGCTTGAATATATCGGGGACGATGAACTTGTTGAGGTGACGCCGAAAAATGTGCGTATCCGCAAACGAATTCTCGATGTGAATGAAGAAAAACGGCTTGTTAAAATGGGTTTGAAAAAATAAGTGACGTGATACTTACAAAAGATAACGGCTGGTTACGTATATGTAACCAGCTGTTCTTCTTTTTCTTTAATCACTGTTTCCTTTATAAGAAACTTTATTCAGAGGGATTGTGTTACAATAAAAAAAGATGAATTTTTCTCTTGAGACTTCCTTAAATTTCCTTCGTGAGTACCAGAATGATCTTCTTTTAGTTGTTATCCTTCTTTTTTTCGGACAATTTTTCTTGAAATGGGTTGTCGTGAAGGCAGTCAGGGCGCGATATCGAACGAAAGAAGCTTCACAGACAATTCGGGCGCGGAGGGCAAAAACATTCGCGAGCCTTCTTATCGCAACAGGGAGGATTCTTATCTACATTGTTCTTCTTATTGTTGTTTTGGGCTTTTTTGGGGTTGACGCGAAGCCGATTCTCGCGGGTGCGGGAATTCTTGGTGTCGCGCTTGGTTTTGGGGCACAATCGCTTATCAAAGATTTTCTTTCAGGGCTTTTTATTTTTTTCGAACACCAGTATTCGATTGGGGATCGGGTAAAAATAGGAGACTTTGAAGGAATTGTTTATCGGGTGACGATGCGATCAACAGTTTTAAAAGATGATGAGGGAAACCGGTATTACATCGCGAACGGAACGATTAACAACGTCAGGAATTTCTCACAGGGGAAATAAGTTTTTAAAACAAAAAGACCGCCGATTTTGACTCGGCGGTTCTTCTTACCAAAGCCCTATACCGCTTCCGTGTAGGTGGTGAAAACGATCATCTCCCCATAGTCGCCTTATTTCTTTGCTTACTCTTTTTTTCTTTTTCTTTTCCCACTTCTTTTTTAAGAGGGCAAGATCCTCCTTCTCCTTTCTCTCCTTAGTAAGTTTTTTGATCTTTCTTATTTCATCTTCGATGAGAACCGGATCGGTCATTGGGTAGTTTCCGATGCCCATTACGAGGAGGTTGAAGTGCCATTTAAAAAGCGAAAGACCCATATCTTCTCCATAGAGGTCGATATCTTCTCTGTTTGTTTTTGGGGCTCTTTCCCGGAGAAGGTAGTTGACCAGTATGTGATTTGGTTTATTTGGGGCGTCGAAACTTGCGAGATTTTCATTGTACGCATCTTTGCATATCGTGAGAGATTTCATGTTCTGGGTGATTCCATGGGCCCGGGAGATTGCGCCAAGTAATTCTTGAAACGCCTTGGTTTGTTTGTCTTTATTCATAGGTACTTTATTAAGCTGTTAAGGTTCTACGAGACCTTTGATATGTCTTTTGGAGACGTCTAATAATGCGCCATAAATGGATTTTTTGTCAATGAAGAGACTTGCCTTTACTAAAAGTTACGGCGAAGTAAAAGAAAAACCCGAAGCGGTGTGGAATACAATAAAAAGAACGAATGCTTCGGGTTTGACGGCTGTGGTCAGGTTGCGGATTCGGCGACGCATTGTTGCTTACTCCTCAGTGGTGGTTGTGGTTCGATTTCTTCGTACTTGAGTTTCAGAAGACAACCAGTACATGTTGTCTTCTTAAATTGATAAAGCTCAGGGCGGAGCTTCATCATAACGAGTAAAATCGGGTCGATAGCGACCCACCATGTTGGAGGA
>MHIZ01000018.1 GCA_001817765.1 Candidatus Colwellbacteria bacterium RIFCSPLOWO2_02_FULL_44_20b
CGAATCGTTGTCTTGGGTAAGCGCCGTAAGCAGATGAAGCGCTCGAAACTCGCCATGATTTCGCGAATCGTTGTCTTGGGTAAGCGCCGTAAGCAGATGAAGCGCTCGAAACTCGCCATGATTTCGAGATGACGCGAGATCCTGCGCGTTTTGAATTGCTTCTTGGGCTTTAAGAGTAAAACGGTTAAATGAATTCATAAAAAGGTTAGTAAAATAAAGCCTTTCCCCTAACTACATACTACATTGAAGACACGAAAAGCAATACAGTCCCTTAGAGCCTGCTTGGAAACCCTCTTTCGTTACGAGAGTGTCTGATTTTCGAGTGAGGCAATAAGCGCCGAGGAAGGTGTATCAAGGAACTGATACACCAACGAGAAGCGAAGTAGCCGCAGCCGAAATCAGACAATCGCAGTAGAATATGGGGTTTTCAAACAGGCTCTTAAGGACGTTCCTCGAGAAGAACAGTAAGTTGGATGTACTGGCCGTTACGGAAAACTCTAAGAGTAATGCGTTCCCCAACGCTGTGTTCTTGAACAAGCGAACTCAAAGTCCGAGCCTCGCTTACTTTGATACCGTTAACTTCAGTAATAATATCACCTACAAGAACTCCGGCCTTCGCCGCGGGTGAATTAGGAATAACAGCCGGCCCATCATCACTCGGCTGAATAAGAGCGCCTTCACTAAGTGGAATGTTTTCATCCCGCGCAATCTGCTCTGTTAATGTAATGTAACGAATACCAAGATACGCGGTCACAATTCTGCCTGTCTGCTTAACCGACTCAATGGCTCGCTTTGCCTGATTAATAGGAATCGCGAAGCCAATATTCTGAGCCCCTGAAGCAATAGCAGTATTAATAGCAATAACTTCTCCTTTAAGATTCAAGAGCGGCCCTCCGGAATTCCCAGGATTAATTGCCGCGTCCGTTTGAAAAACACCCTCAATCGTTTCCCGAAAACCACTGCCACCGGATGCCACAACTGTTCGCGCTAAACCGGAAATGACACCAGCCGAAACGGTATTTCGGAATTCCCCAAGCGCGTTGCCAATTGCGATCGCTGTTTGCCCTAATTTAACTGAATCAGAATCACCAAGAGAAAGAATCGGAAAATTTTGTCCGTCAATCTTTAAAACCGCCAAATCTTTTGATTGATCTCGAGCAAGAACCCGCGCGTCGTATTTCTTTCCGTCATTAGTAAAAACAGTATATGCGGCGCCTGTTTCAAGAACAACGTGTTTATTAGTAACGATAAGTCCGTCTGAAGAAACAATAAAACCTGTCCCACCGCCAATTTCTTCGCGTTTTGTTTTGCCAGTATCACACTGTTGCCGGAAAGTGAAGCCTTCGCCAAAGAATTTCCGGACATCTGATGGTAAGTCAGAAAGTGGATCGTAAAAACATTCTTCCAGAACCTTAACATCCTTCGAAACAACAATCGAAACAACCGCCGGCGCGGATTTTTCTACTGCCCGAATAACAGCTTCTTCGTAATCAAGAGTCGGTTTGTAAAGCTCAACAGTTAGCGATGATGTATCAGGCTGGGAAAATGAAGAGTCTTTAAGAAAATCCCCTTCTTCCTCAAGATTACCGAAATAACCCGAGACTTTCTCCCATACACTCTCAAAAATATTCGCTTGCGCACGCGGCGACTGCCCAAAAACCGCGCCAATAAAAAGAAAAAGCGCGATAATAACAAAAAGAAAAGAAAATTTTCTCTGGAAATGTGTCATAGCTTATCTATTATAACGAGAAAATTAAATTCAGGTTACTTGACGACACGACGCATTTGTGCGAGCACTGCACTGATCTCCTGCCGTGTCGTTGGTCGACCTAAGGTAATGCGGATACTCTGAGCCGCCCGTTCTTCAGAAAACCCGAGCGCGCCAACAACGTATGATGATGTCGCTGTTCGAACCGAACAGGCCGAACCAGAAGAAACAGCCAAACCTTGAAGATCAAAAGCAATAATAAGATCTTGGCTTTTCTTCCCCGGAAAATAAATGTGGAGATTATTCGGAAGGCGAAGTTCGGGCGATGGCTTTCTTCCAGAGAGTTCCGGGCCATTAAGCTGTGCCTTAGGCTGGATTTTAAGAATCCCCTTATATAGGAAGTCACGAAGTTCCCGAATGCGCGAAGCTTCTCGTTCTTGGTTTTTAAGAATGAGTTGAAGCGCTTTGGCAAAACCGACAATCGCCGGTATATTCTCTGTCCCTGCTCGTATGCCTTTTTCCTGACTCCCCCCCGTGATAATCGGTGAAAGTGGAATGTTTTTATTTCGGTAAAGAATTCCCGCGCCCTTTGGTCCATAAATCTTCTGGCTTGAAAGCGACATCAGATCAACCCCGAGGTAGGTAGTGTTGCAGTCAATAAATTGGAGTGCTTGAACCGCGTCTGTGTGAAAAAAAGGATAGTGAAGATTATGGAGTAAACTGTGCTGAGGCTTTCGAAATTCAGCAATAATTTCCGCCGCCTTCTGGAGAGGTTGGATTGATCCGATATGGTTATTCGCGTACATAAGAGAAACAAGTACGGTTCGCTCATTCAAATTACTCCGCAGTGCCGAAAGTTTGATAACCCCAGAGGTATCAACAGGCAGATAAACAACCTCAACCCCAAGGTCCTCAAGTACTCGGCATGTTTCCAGTATTGATTCGTGTTCAATTGAGGATGTAATAATCCGCGGTTTGTAATGTGAAACAAAATCCTTCGGTAAACCAGCGATAACCCCGCGAAGCGCAAGATTATTCGCTTCCGTCGCCGAGCCAGTAAAAATGATTTCTCCGAACTGAACGCCAAGCGCCTCGGCAATTATTTCGCGACTTCCATCAAGAGCCGCGAGGGCTTCTTGGCCAAACGAATGAAGCGATCCTGGATTTCCGTAATATGTCGAGAAATAAGGCTCCATAACCTTTAAAACATCCTTATGAGTCGGCGTTGAAGCCGCGTAATCAAGGTATATTTTTTTCATAGCGAATAAAAAACAAATAGCGCGTTAAAAACTCTTAATAATATGAGGAAGCGCGGAATTAAATTGTAAGAAGTGAAGCCCGCTAGGAGCGGGCGGCAGTCGCGCTCGACGCGACAACTGCGAAAGCCATTGGTGTAAACACGATAAAAATTATCGGGCTTTCAAGAATCATCTTAGTCTAAAAATATTAAAACAAGGTTGCTGGTAAATCAAATCGTCCTTTCCAATCAAGCGCTACCTTCTCGAATTCATTGCTGTTCCGCTTGGGAAGCAAAAGATAACCTTGCCGTTCCGCGAGATCATAGAGGTCCTTCGTGATCTTAACGTCGTTCCGACAGTATTCTTCAAGCGATTTCAGGTCTCCCGAAGCGTAGAAGTGAATCGCTTCAAGCCCGTGACTTGTCTTCCCTACTCCTCCAAGATTCGCCTTCGCAAGAAGATCAAGACTGATCCTGTGTCCGCACGACAACTCGATCTCTTCAAGAAGATCAAGCCGATACAAAACATTAATATTAAAAGGAAAATATTTTTCAAGAACAGGAACGTCAAAACGGTTGATGCTAAAACCGATCAAAAGCCCGGCATCCTGCAAAACTTTACCAAGAGCCTCAAGATCTTTTTCCCAAAAAGTTAAATAAGCGTTTTGATTATATGAATAAGCACAGACAACTGAAACATCGAGGTTTTTAAGGTTTTCCTTTCCCCCAACGTCTGCAAACGTATTTTTAGTTTCAATATCAAAAACAATTCTGTCCTTCATAATCGGTAATCCTATTACATTCTACTTTCTACGTACTACTTACTAGTTCAAGTATGCCGATCCGCAACTTTCGATGCGGCATAGCTTTCGGGTTTCGTTTTAACAGCAAAATTGTACGCCCGCACCATACCCGTCACTTCTTGGATCATCGAACGCGTTTCGCCATTCTCTCCGATATCAACATGAATCTCAAAATCAAAGTGTGGCAAATCCATAGCTCGTAATATAAGAAGAAGTTCTTGCGCGGTCTGGAGAGAAGTTAAAACTTCTTGAAGCATCCTGTCTCGAAGCGTGTAATAGTGATGAAAATCAACTCGCCGCCAAAAATACGTGCCGCCGTTTCCGACCCGATGCACGACGACCGCGGTCACAAAATCAGCATGCCGTTTATCATAAATCATTGAGTCTGTTCCGATAATAATCGTGTATGCTCGCTCAGGCGCGACATCCATAAAAGCGCGTACCGCCGATGCTACTTCAGAAATAGGAAGCTTCCGACCGAGCGGGGCGTTGAATAAGATTTCTTTATGAATTGATTGTAAGACTGAGGAATTCAAGGTTTTTCTACCTTAATCTCACGTTGAAGCATTGTCAACGCGCGCTGAAGAGTTCTTCGTGTCTTCGCCTCAACATTAAGGCGCGCGAGCGACTCTGTATTTGAAAGGCGGACATTGAACCAAAAATCTGGAAACGTAACCGTAAGCCCATCCTTGTGCGAAATATGTTCTGCTTTTTTTCCATAATGCCGCTCAAGCCTCTGTACAAGCACGTGAAAATCATCAATACGAAATTGATGTTCCCGACTCGTGTAGTGTTTCGGCAAAGTCGAAAGCCAATCCCCTAAACTCATCCCCTGTTCCTTAAGGCGGGACAGTTCGTTGATAACGAAGAGTGCCGTGAGAATTCCCGATTCGCTGTAAAAAAAATCTTTGTAATAATAATGTCCTGAGTGCTCGGCGGCGAACTCGACTTTTTTCTCCTTCATAAGCCGCTTGATGAAAAAATAACCAACCCGCGATTCAATGAGGTGAATGTTATGCGATATCCATTGAAGAGGCGCCCTACCTTCCGCAACGTCAATAACATATGGTGGTTTAAAGCGTGTCGTAAGAAGATAAACGATGTAATCCGAATCAACCCGCCGCCCATGCTCGTCAACAAAAGCAACTCGATCGCCATCCGCGTCAAAAACAACACCAAGATCAGCGTTATGCTTTAGAACTGCGCGGCGCGCATCCATAGTCGCGTTCCCCTTAAGAGGATTTGGTCCGTGGCCCGGAAATTGTCCGTTAAGAACAGCGTTTAAAAATAAAGCTTGAATACCGCGCTTCCGAAAAAGACGCTTAAGAACAAGTCCCGTGGTTCCATTAGAAGAATCAAAAACAACGGTTAAAGGCGAAGAAACCTTAATGAATCGCTGGAGAAACCGAGCGTAAAGACCGATAAAATCTCGGCGAAGTTTTCCTGAGGCTTTTCGTGAGATTACTAAAGTTTTTTGTGGATGCTTGGAAAGAAATGCGTGAATCTCGCGCCCATTCACAGGCATCGCACCCGCCCGCACTACCTTAAGTCCGTTGAATTCCTTCGGGTTGTGAGAAGCAGTAACCATAATCCCACCGACACCCTTAAGATGGTTCACGAGAAAGTAAAACATCGGCGTTGTCGCGATTCCTATAGGAAGAACCTTGCTTCGTGCTGAAAGCCCCTGGAGAACCGCGCGGTAGAGTTTCGGAGAACTAAGCCGCGCATCGTGTCCTACAAGAAGCGCTCCCTGCGGAAAAAAATGTGTAAGTCCATGCGCTATATCAGAAACAATCCGTTCATTAATCTCGGATGGATATCGCCCTCGGACATCATACGCTCGAAAAATCGAAGCCATAAAACCATAATAAACGAAAACCTGTGCTCTGTCCTCTTCCCCCAGCATCCCATCTCTTACCTCCTAATTTTCTTCCCTTCCCATATTCTATATTCTGCCCGCTACTGCTAAGATAGAGGGGTAATAAAAAATGAAACCAACCAGTAAAAAACCGCGTGAAGACAAAGAAACAGAACGTCTGCACCCGGATACAAAAAAAAGCATCCTCGCGATATCGCTTTTCGGTATCGGCCTGATTCTTATTTTAAGTAGCATCGGCAAAGCCGGGCCCGTGGGTGAAACTACATATAGTTGGTTGAGTAAGGTCTTTGGTATCGGCTATCATATACTCCCCACAATTTTCATTATCGTCGCGGTAAGTCTTCTCTTTTCAAAAGAACGGCGCTTCCTTGGTATAACGCTTATCGGAATCGTGATCGTGATAGCCGCGGGTCTTGGGTTGCTTGATATTATTACCCCTGGAAAAGCTGGATTTGCAGGTAATGTCTTAGGAAGTCTTGAGGTTCCGTTCGGGTACGCCGCCTCAATTGTGATAACAGCAACAATCGCGATCGGCGGCCTCCTAACAGCCCTTAATAAGCCATTCCGCCTGACAATGCCTTCCTTCCTCAAAAGAAAAGGAAGAAGATGAAGTCCCCGAACCAAAAATTATTATGCCCGGTGAAGCCATAGAAAAGGAAGAAATAAAAGACGAGAAAGAAGAGCCCGCGGCACCCGAAGAAAAAGAGGATAAAGAAAAAGAAACACCCATAAAAACATCCGGAGGAGAAAAAGTTAAAATCAAAAAATTTAAAAACTACGTGGCGCCACCGTTTGATATGCTCGTAACCGCGACTGAAAAACCAGGCGCGGGAGATCTGCGGGCAAACGCGAACATCATTAAGCGAACCCTTGAAAGTTTTGGTATTCAGGTTGAGATGGGCGAAATAACAATTGGTCCGAAGGTTACACGCTATACATTAAAACCCGCTGAAGGAGTAAAACTCGCGCGCATCACCGCCTTAAATCAAGATCTTGCCCTTGCCCTCGCCGCTCACCCGATCCGCATTGAGGCCCCGATCCCGGGAAAATCGCTTGTTGGTATCGAGATTCCAAATAAAACTGCGAGCATCGTCCGCCTTGGTAATATGATAACGTACGGAGAATTTTTAAACTCAGGACAGCTCGGCTTTCCCCTCGGTCGTGATGTTGGCGGTGATCCGATTATGGGCCGCATCGACAAAATGCCGCACCTCTTGATAGCCGGCGCAACAGGAAGCGGTAAAAGTATCGCGATTCATTCCCTTATCGTTTCTCTCCTTTTCAAAAATTCTCCGGAAACACTACGCCTTGTCTTGATTGATCCGAAGCGAGTAGAGCTTTCTATCTACGAGGGTATCCCCCATCTCATCACCTCAGTCGTGAATGAAAACAAAAAAGCGATCGGTGTCCTAAAATGGGCGATCCAAGAAATGGAACGCCGGTACGAAACGCTTCTAAAAGCAGGAGCCCGCGATATAGGTAGCTACAA
>MHIZ01000019.1 GCA_001817765.1 Candidatus Colwellbacteria bacterium RIFCSPLOWO2_02_FULL_44_20b
CTGATGTTTCAAAAAATTCAGCCGGCTACTATCTGTGGAATGTTTGGGATAAGCGAGTATTTGACTTAACTCAACTTTTCGTCGGCTCACAGGGAACGCTTGGCCTTATAACTGAAGCGACATTTCATCTCGTGAAACGGCAGGCGCATTCGAAGCTTGTTGTTATCTATCTTAAGGATCTCGAACCGCTTGTACCGATTATCGAAGAAGTTCTGAAATACTCGCCAACGAGCTTTGAGTCTTATGATGATTATTCTCTGAAACTCGCATTTCATTTTTTGCCGGATATCTTAAAAGTCGTGGGACTTAAGAACGCGCTCGCGATGGAGCGTAAGTTTGTTCCGGACATTTGGCATATTATGACCCACGGATTTCCGAAGCTTGTATTGCTCGCGGAGTTCGTGGGAGAGACTGAGGCGGCGGTTGATGAGAAACTCGCGACCGTTACCTCAGCACTTCAAAAATTTAACGTTCGCGTCAAAGCGACGGAAACCGAGGAAGAGGCGAAAATGTATTGGACGATCAGACGTGAGAGCTTTAATCTTTTACGCAGGCACGTTAAGGGTAAGCGGACGGCACCGTTCATTGATGATTTTTCAGTGCGACCGCAGTACTTGCCGAAGTTTTTGCCGGAGCTTCACGAGATCTTAGGGCAGTACAAATTGATTTATACAATCGCAGGGCATGTCGGAGATGGAAATTTTCATATCATTCCACTTATGGATTTGACGCAGGAGAGCGAGCGGAAGATTATTCCGGAGCTTTCGAATAAAGTTTATGATCTTGTGCTTAAGTACCATGGCTCAATTACGGCGGAGCATAATGACGGACTTATCCGAAGTCCGTATCTCGAAAAAATGTATGGAAAGGAAATTACGGGTTTGTTTGCTGAGGTCAAGAAAATTTTTGATCCTTTAGGAATTTTTAATCCGGGCAAGAAGGTTGGATCGAGCTTAGAATACGCGATGCGTCATATTAGGCGAGATTAATATGAAGGAACGAATTTTTGTTATTCATCGCTGGTCAGGAAGGCCGAATACGGACTGGTATCCGTGGCTTAAGACTGAACTTGAGGCACGGGGTTATGAAGTTTTCGTACCCTTGATGCCTCATCCAGAAACTCCAACGATTGAAGATTATGTCGTATGTCTTTCTGAGGCGGTTGGGGTTCCTGATAGGCAGACGCATTTTGTCGGACACAGTATTGGTTGTCAGACAATTATGCGATATCTTGCGGGGATTCAGACACGGGTTGGGAAAGTTGTCTTTGTCGGTGGATGGTTTGATCTTAAGGGTCTTGAGGATGAAGAGGCTGCAATGATAGCGAAACCATGGATCGAGACTCCGATTGATTTTGAACGCATCCGTCAGAACGCGCAGAATATAACGGCGATATTTTCGGATGATGATAATTATGTTGACTTGGGTAATAAAGAGCTTTTTGAACAGAATTTGAATGCAAGAATATTTATTAAACATAAGAAGGGGCATTTCACGAAAAAGAGCGGCGTTACCGAACTTCCGATTGTGTTAGAACAATTTGTCGAATGATTTGCTACAATTAACTATACATAGTAATGGGGATTCTTTTTTTTGAAACCGAATCATGGGAGGAGAATTACTTGAGAAGCAAGCTCGGGGTAATCGCGGCTCAGGTCTTTTTCACGCACGAGAAGCTCAATAGCGATCATTCGTTTGAAAACCGTTCTGTAGAGGCAATTTCCGTTTTTGTAGGATCCCAGGTTGATAAAACTGTTCTTGATCAATTTCCGGAACTTAAATTTCTTACCACACGATCAACCGGTTATGATCATATTGATCTTGAAGAATGTCATCGGCGAAATATTATTGTCGCGACGGTGCCGACGTATGGAGAAAATACTGTCGCGGAGCACGCATTTGGGCTTCTTCTTTCTCTTTCCCATAAAATTTACGAAGGATTTAATCGGATCCGGGAGACGGGAACTTTTTCATGTGAAGGACTACAAGGTTTTGATTTAAAAGGTAAGACGCTTGGCGTTGTTGGCACCGGGCATATCGGGCGGCACGTTATTCGGATGGCGAAAGGTTTTGAAATGGAAGTTATCGCGTACGATCCAAAACCTGATCAGCAGTATGCCGCGGAGGCGGGTTTTCACTATGTTTCTTTCTCCGATCTTCTCTCACTTTCGGATGTTTTGACCATCCACGTTCCTTATATTCAGGCGACGCATCATCTTATCAATAAAGGGAATATTTATACGATGAAGAAGGGCGCCGTTCTTATTAATACTTCCCGCGGACCGATTGTTGAGACCGAGGCGCTTGTTGAGGCGCTTACCAAAGGACATTTGGGTGGAGCGGGACTTGATGTGCTTGAAGAAGAAGGAGCGGCTCGCGACGAGCGCGCGTTCGCGCTCTATGGGCACCCGAGCGAGGCGGCGCTTAAGACCGCGCTTCAAAACCATGTTCTTTTTGACCTCCCGAATGTTATCATTACACCACATAACGCATTTAACACACGAGAAGCGTTGCAGAGAATTTTAGACACGACAATTGAGAATATTAAAGCGTTCCAGTCGGGAATGCCGAAAAATACAGTTTAGTCTTAATCAAATTTTTATGAGGAAATTTTTTGTTATTTCAATAGTTTTCGCGACAATTTTTTCTTTCGTGCCTTTTGTTCCGGATACAGCGGCTTTTGAAACCGAACTATTCGAGGCGCCGTCATCCCAAGCGGAGGATTCGTACGTTCAGGATGAAGTACTTATAAAGTTTAAGGGAGCAGAGCGATTTCAACGTATTAAAGCGCGACGTGGTGAGCGAGTTGAAGCGCTTGTTGAACGATATCGGAATCGGTTTGATATTGAATACGCGGAACCGAATTATATTGCGCATACATTTCTTGTACCGAATGATCCCTATTACTCCTACCAATGGCATTTTTCGAACCCATCATACGGGGGAATACAATTGCCCGTGGCGTGGGATATAGCAAATGGGAGCGATGTTGTTGTTGCAGTTATTGACACGGGAGTCGCGTATGAGAATTATCAAAAAGATTTGCTTTCACCTATTTATTACAAAGCGCCGGATTTTGCGACTACGCAATTTGTTCCTGGGTATGACTTTGTCGAAGATGATACGCATCCGAATGATGATGAGGGGCACGGAACTCATGTTACGGGAACGATTGCCCAAAGCACGAATAACGGCCTTGGTGTCGCGGGCGTTGCGTATGGAGCGAAAATTATGCCTGTTAAAGTTTTGAATAAGCAGGGAAGCGGAACATACGCCGATATCGCGGATGGTATCCGGTTCGCGGCTGATAATGGTGCAAAGGTTATTAATATGTCGCTTGGCGGATCGTCCCCCTCGTTTGTTTTAGAAGATGCTTTGGCGTACGCATACGCTCAGGGTGTGACGATTGTCGCGGCCGCCGGAAACGGTAATTCTTCAACGCCTTCGTATCCTGCCGCTTATGACGCTTATGTAATTTCAGTTGGGGCGACGCGATATGATGAAACGCGTGCTCCTTACTCGAATTACGGATCGACGGTTGATGTCGTTGCTCCTGGCGGTGATCTTACCATTGATCAGAACAACGATGGGTATGGTGATGGCGTGCTTCAACAGACGTTTGGCAATAAAGTGACGAATCAGTGGGGGTATTATTTCTATCAAGGGACTTCGATGGCTTCGCCGCACGTTGCGGGCGTAGCGGCGCTTGTACTTTCAGTCGGGGGAAGCGTTGATACACCAGATGAAGTTCGAGATGTTTTGCAATCTACGGCTGAAGATATCGGTGATACGGGCAAAGATACAACTTATGGCTATGGGTTGGTTGATGCCGCGGCGGCAGTTGCGTCTGCCTCTGAGCCGGTTGATAATCCACCGACCATTCTCCTTACGAATCCTACGGCAGGCATTGTTGCGGGAATGGTTACTGTTTCCGCTCAGGCTTCTGATGATCAGGGTATTGAGCGGGTTGATTTTTTCGCCGATGAAGTTGTTTTTAGTTCTGATACCACGTTGCCGTACGAAGCTTTGTGGGATTCGACAATAGTTTCAGACAAGGTGCTTGCCATTGGGGCGATTGCCTACGATACACAAGGACAACTTGCTTCAGATCAGGTTATTGTGACCGTTGATAATGTGAACGATTTACCGATTGCGAACGCCGGAGCTGATCAATCGGTGCTTGTCGGGCAAAACGTTTCTCTTAACGGTTCCGGTTCGTCTGATCCCGATGGGACAATTAGTTCTTACGCGTGGGATTTTGGCGACGGTTCGGCAGGCTCACCGCAAGTGGTTCCGGGTATAAACCATACCTATGCGGCGACAGGGATATATACAGTTACTCTTACTGTTACTGACAATCGAGGAGAGACTGCTTCTGATACAGCACTTATTACTGTCGTAGCGGCATCGCTTACGAATATAAAGCTGACTTCGGTTTCGGCGCGGAACGTCAAAGCTTTTAAGTCATATCGGGTTGACGCAACAGCAAAGAATTTTGAGCCGACGAAGCAGGCGGTTGTGTTTCGTCTCGAGATCTACAATCCGAACGGTGTTCAGATCTTCTGGCCGGGACTTGGTGATAAGACTGTTTCGATTTCGAAGGGAAGTAGTAAGAGCGTTGCATGGAGCGGGATCGTGACGTCCGGGTCGAATGGTGTCTATACCGCGAAGGTGAGTGTTCTTAAAAACGGGACTGTTCTTGATACAAAAACAGCGACATTTACCGTGAGTGGGTTCTAGGTTACAATCGGACTATTATGGATCAACAATTTACACCTTCTTCTCCTGATGATGGAGAACAATTAACAAAAAAAGAGCGCAAACAGCTTCGTCGGCAAGAGAAGCTTGAGACTCGGGCGGCGGAGAGTAAGAAGCAGGTTTTCTTGCGAGTTCTTACATGGGGTATCAGCCTTATTGTCTTGGCAGGGGTTGTTGTTGGACTCATTATTTTAGCGGGGAAGGATAATGGACCATCTCCTGCCGATTCTACTCCAACAGAAAATGTTTCGGCGGAGGATTGGGTAAAAGGACCGGCTGAAGCGCCACTTACGCTTATCGAGTACGGCGATTTTCAATGCCCGGCGTGCGCGAGCTATCACTCGACAGTTGAACTTCTTATGAGAGAATTCGGAGATGATTTGCGGTTTGTCTACCGGCATTTTCCACTTACCAACATTCATAAACAGGCAGAGCTTGCGGCGTACGCGGCCGAGGCCGCCGGCAAACAGGGAAAATTTTGGGAGATGTACGATCTGCTTTTCAATAACCAAGAAGATTGGGCCGGGAAGAGCGACGCGAAAGATATTTTTCTTGATTACGCGAAGGAACTTAAACTTACTCTCGAGCAATTTGAAGCTGATTTAGATTTGGCAGAGATTAAGGACAAAGTGGAGGCTCAGCTTTCAATGGGACAGGCGGCGAATGTTAACGCGACCCCGACATTTTATCTGAACGGTACGAAGATTGCGACCAATCCGAAATACGAGGAATTCAAAGACCTTCTTACTCTTGAACTCACTACGCCGTCTCCGGAGGTTCGCGTTGAAACTCAGGGAGAGGAACAGTCGCCAAACGGTTCCTCAGCTCAATAAAACTTCTTTTCTTTTTTCTTTGCCGGTGATTTTTCGGCGGTTTTGTAGTATACTTTATACAGAATCGAAACGATTTTATGTTGTTTCGATTTTATTAATGAAGCGTTTTGTTTATATCCTCTCTTTTACGCTCCTTGGAATTCTTTTGCAGTTTGTTGTTCATGGGGCGTTTGAACTTCCGGTAATTTATCTTCTTAAGAAAGACTTTGCCCGATATGGTTTAGGTTTTTCGTGGTCGGATTGGTTTTTAGTGCACCATATTTTCACTGTGATGCTTTTTGTCCTGGGAATTGGTCTCGGACTTTTCGCGGGATTTCGTTTTTGGAAGATTGTTTATGGACGAAAATCATAATCCGTGATTATCATTGAAGCAAAACAGCTTGTTCGGAACTTTAACGGCCTTCGGGCGCTTGACCGAATTTCATTTTCGATTGAGAAGGGAGAAATTTTCGGATTTTTGGGTCCGAACGGAGCAGGTAAAACAACAACTATTAAAATTCTTACGACTCTTCTTAAACCGAGCGGCGGGTATGTTCATGTAAACGGATTTGATCCGACGACTCAGGCGATGGAGATTCGCAAGTCGCTCGGTGTTGTTTTTCAGGAACCGAGTTTGGATGATGATCTGACTGCGTACGAAAATCTTGATCTTCACGGTCTTTTGTACAAGATGCCGACCGAGCTTCGTCGTCGAAGGGTTGCAGAAATGCTTATGTTTTTCGAGCTATGGCAACGGCGAAACGATGCCGTAAAGTATTTTTCCGGAGGGATGAAACGGCGGCTTGAGATCGCACGCGGGCTTTTGCACCATCCGGCGATACTTTTTATGGACGAACCAACAATTGGCCTTGATCCGCAGACGCGCAATCATATTTGGACGTATCTTAAACAACTTAACAAAGAGGAGGGTATCACCATCTTCTTTACGACCCATTATCTTGAAGAGGCGGAGAAAATTGCGTCGCGGATCGCGATTATTGATCATGGACGGATTGTCGCGCAGGGAACGGTAGCCGAGATTAAAAAACAAACAAAGCGAGCAGAGACGCTTGAGGAGGCGTTTCTTATTTTAACCGGACACGGGATGCGTGAAGAGGCGCTTTTGGGAGTCAGTCGCAATCATATGAATTGGGAAAAACAATCGGGGCAAGGGTTATAATTTTTATCAATGGGAACAATTTATACATTATGGATTCGGCAATTGAAGCGTTATTACCGATCGCGATCGAGAATGATTGGCACGCTTGGAAATCCATTACTCTTTCTCGTCGCTTTTAGTTATGGATTTGGACCGATCTTTCAACGAGCCGGGGAAGGCACTGATTATATTACATTTCTTGCACCCGGAATTATCGGAATTTCTATTTTAATGACCGCGATGGCTTCAGGAACGGATATTATTTGGGATCGGCAGTTTGGTTTTCTTAAAGAGACATTTGTCGCGCCTGTTTCGCGACTTCAAGTGATGTTTGGGCGGACGCTTGGGGGTGCTACAGTCGCGGTTCTTCAAGGAATTGTCGTGCTTTTCATCGCTATGTTTTTAGGGTTTCGTTTTGAAACGCTTCTTGGATTTTTTCTCTCTTTAGCGATTATGCTTGTGAGCGCGATTGCTTTTACCGCATTTGCGATCGCGATTGCGTCGCTTATTGAGGATGTGCAGGGATACCAATTTATCATGAATTTTCTTGTAATGCCGATGGTGTTTCTTTCGGGGTCGGTTTTTCCACTCAACGATCTTCCGAAATCGGTTAAAATAATCGCGCACTTTGATCCACTTTCGTACAGCGTTGACGGATTGCGTTCGAGTTTAGCAGGGATCGCGTATTTTGATACAACACTGAATCTCATCGTCTTAGGGCTTCTTACTGTTGTGTTTCTTATTTTCGGCTCTTGGGCATTTTCGAGAATTCGTTTATAATTTTTTCTATGAAAGAAATTATTATTTTTATTGTCGTTGCAGGATTGGTTTTGTGGGGGGCGATGTATTTTTCAAATCAATCAGAGCAAGTAGCGATTCAAGAGTCGGAATCGCAGGTTCAAGAAGTTAAACAACTTATGCAAGAAGATTTAACAGTCGGGACGGGTGCGGAGGCAAAAAGCGGGGATATGGTTTCGGTTCATTATGTCGGCACGCTTGTGGATGGGACGAAGTTCGACAGTTCACGAGATCGGGGAGAACCATTTGAATTTAAGCTTGGCGCGGGAGAGGTTATTAAAGGATGGGATCAGGGTGTTGCTGGAATGAAAGTCGGGGGAAAACGAAAACTTACCATTATGCCGGAGTTAGGTTATGGCGCTCGGGCCGTAGGAAAGATTCCGGCGAATTCGACGTTGGTTTTTGAAGTGGAACTTTTGGGGGTTAAATAATTTTAAACCAGCTCTTAAAGAGCTGGTTTTTTTTATTTTGCTAATTTTAACTCATCTGCCCAAAATCTTCGAAACTTTCCTTTGACTTTTATTCTGCTACATTCTGAGTTTGGGGAGAATGGCGGTTTTTGGTTTTTGAAAATGTATTTTTGCCCGGTTATCTTATGTTCAACCAAATCTCCCTGTTTTGCTTTTAGAAACCTGAACCTAGCAGTTGTTCCTATAAGGTTTCCCCATTCTCGAATCTCATAATCTTGAGAGTTATTCATATTATTTAAAGAACTTTATATATTGACCTTTCCTAATGCAGGGATAGTGCCATACATCTTTTTTCGAGTCAATTAAAACAAAAACCGCCGAAGAAATTCGGCGGGTGTGTTTTTATCTGTTATAACAAACTGCGGTAGCTCCTCTTATCATTTGTCGGCTTTGCTCCCGCATTTCTTGTAAATCCTCGAATGGGATTGTTTCGTCATTTATAAGACCCATTCTTTCTTCAAGCTTTTCCAGTATAGGAACAACCCTACGGTTTCCGATTTTTCCAATCAATCCAAGAAAATCAGTTCTTACTTCCTAGTCTGAGTCGTAAATTTCTGGCCATAAGAGCATCTCGGCAATCTGCTCTGCGTGATTCTCATTTGCGTGTTTTTCGAAAACAGGCGACAGCCAACTCCATGGATAGCCGTTTTCTTTCGTTCCTTTGAGGCCTGTACTGTTTTCTTTTAACCAAAATAGTTCTTCAAGAATTACATCAAATAGATGATCTGTCTCGATGATCCTTTTGATTTCATTTACTAAACTCGCAGTCGTTTGTTCTGGTTCACTTGTTTTTCTCTTAAAACACAAGCGGATAAGTTGTCTGAGGTAAAATTCATTACTTTGTCCCTTCATACTTTATTCTCCTTTTAAAGAGCATCGGATTTATTAAGCCCGACACGTTCTTTTTGACTGATTAATAAGTTCGACAGATTACTGTATGTCATAGGTTGTTTTTCTTGTCAATCTTGTTTCGTTTACTCTTATTTCTTAGCGATTCTTTTTCGTAGTACAATCTAAGGGATGGAAACGGCGCTTCTTATTATTGTCGTTATTTTACTTCTCGGCCTTACATTCGCGTTTTTTTCGCGCAGAAAAGAAGAACCAAAAAACGACCAGGCGCTGGTTTTGCTTCAGAATCAGCTTCAGGAATTAAATCGTACGATGGACGCGAAGCTTGGGGAATTGCCAAATGTGATGCATCGCCAATTTGGTGAGAGCGCGAAATTGATTCGTGATGTTACCGAGCGGCTCACAAAACTCGATGAGACAAACAAACAAGTTGTGAATTTTGCCGATCAGCTCAAGAACTTACAGGATATTTTGAAAAATCCGAAACAGCGGGGAATTTTGGGTGAATATTTCTTGGAAACAGTTTTGAAAAATGTTTTACCTCCGGGATCATACCAGATGCAGTATCCTTTTAAGGATGGGACGATTGTGGATGCGGTTATCTTCGTTAAAGATAGAATTATTCCGATCGATTCGAAATTCAGCTTGGAAAATTACAACCGTTTGCTTGAAGCGCGAGATGATGGTGAAAAGAAACGGTTTGATGACGCGTTTCGACAAGATTTGAAAAGTCGGATTGATGAGACATCGAAATATGTGAAGCCTGAGGAAGGAACAATGGAATTCGCGTTTATGTTTATTCCGGCGGAGGCGGTCTACTACGATTTACTTATCAATAAAGTTGGATCAGCGCAGAGTCGAGATTTAGTCGAGTACGCGATTGTTGATAAGAAAGTGATTATTGTTTCGCCGACGTCCTTTTTTGCTTATTTACAAACGGTGTTACAAGGACTGAAGGCGCTTCAAATCGAAGAATCAGCAAAGGAAATTCGCAAACGTGTTGAAGAATTGGGAAGACATCTTTCGAGTTACGAGACGTATATGCAGAAACTTGGCGATCATTTAGGAACTTCGGTTAATACCTATAATAAGGCGTATAAGGAATTGAAGAAGATTGATAAAGACGTGCTTCGCATCAGCGGAGAGGCGATTGGGATTGAACCAGTCGTACTTCAAGCTCCACAGGATGAAGATGGGGAAGAAATACTCGGATGATCGAACAAGTACTTAGTAAGGAGAAATTTTATGAACTTATCGGACGACGAGGCGACGGTTTTTCGATGGAACGTCGGCAACAGGATGTACTCTATGATGTGAAATGGAAGAAGTTTTTGCACCACGTAAAACTTTTTCGTTTTATTCCTTTTATTGATTTTATTTTCGCGTCAGGTTCGATGGCCCTCGGAAGCGTTCGTGATGCGTCGGATTTTGATTTGATTGTTGGGGCGCGGCCCGGACGGATTTTTACGGTGCGGTTTTTCGCTCTCGCTTTTTTTGGTTTCGCGCGCTTACGGCGTAAGAAGAATGCTTCGAAAGGCGAGGGAAAAGACAAGTTTTGTTTTAATCAGTTTGTTACGAAAAACGTTTTTCCACTTCAATCACATGACATTTACTCACGGTATCTTTATGAAATCCTTGTACCGGTTTTTGGTGATCCGGTTTTAATCAACGAGCTTCTTGTTCAGCAGGATGAGCAGAAGCGCTTCCTTACCGATGATCTTCGATATTACCGAACTCGAACATCTTTACTTCGACGGATACTAGAACGCGGACTTGGTAGTAAAATCGGCAATGGTTTTGAAGGTTTTCTAAAATTTTTCCAAGTGAAGAAAATTGAGCATGGACTTCGCAAAACACATCTTGGGCACAAGCCGAGAATTGTTTATACCGACGATTTACTGGAATTCCATCATGATACGCATCGTATAGAGAGGATGGGGAAGAATCTCTGACTTACTTTCTTCACAGCATCGGCGGTTCAAGGATTCCAGCGATCCTTGACCGCCTACGCCCTCGGCGCCTCGACGCGCCTTTCGAACGCGACCAAGCTCGAGTCGCCTGCGGGAGTTGCTGTTCAAAAAGCAGATCAGAGATTCTGTAGAAGGGTGTTACTTAAAGTAATCAGCTGTACTCGCTATAACGAATACAGCTGATTTAGTTTTAAGGGTTTTTGACCTTGTCTTGCCACAAAGAATACAAACGAATATCTCCTTTTAGGGTGTTGCTGAGTGAAGCTTGACGGGGCGGTGCTTTATTTCCTATTATGGTTTCGCTCCGACAGCTTCTCTCAATGGGGAAACGAAAGAGAGGAATGGGGTAATATATGAAAGTACGACCTCTCGGAAACCACATTTTTATCGAACCTTTGCTTGAAGAAAAGAGTACTTCTTCGGGTATTATTATTCCTGATACCGCCGCAACGGAGAAACCTATCAAGGGCCGGATTGTCGCGGTTGGACCAGGAAAATTAAGCGAAAAAGGAGAACGAATCGCGATGACCGTGAAATACGGCGATATTGTGCTTTTTAAAAAGTATGGTCCGGATGAGATTGAATTTGGAGGAAAGAAATATTTGGTCGGTGACGAGGATGATGTTTTGGCGGTGTTGGAGAATGAATAAATGTAATCCCTCATCCACCGATAGGCGAATTCGGGATAAAATTTAAATTATTAATATTTATTAGGTACTAAATTTTACATGGCGAAACAAATTTTATTTGACGAAAAGGCGCGGGCGGCTCTCAAGCGAGGCGTTGATAAACTCGCGGACGCGGTTAAGACAACGCTTGGTCCTAAAGGACGGGCGGTTGTTCTTGGTAAGGGTTATGGATCACCGGTTATCACGCTCGACGGTGTTACAATTGCGAAAGAAATTGAGCTTCCCGATGCTGTTGAAAATATCGGAGCGGAGCTTGTCAAAGAAGTTGCTTCGAAAACGAATGATGTCGCGGGAGACGGGACGACAACGGCGACGCTCCTTGCGCAAATCTTTGTTTCTGAAGGACTTAAAAATGTTTCTTCTGGTATTGATCCGGTTAGTATTTCACGTGGTATGCAAAACGCGGGTGCTGTTGTTCTTAGTGAGCTTAGAAAAATTTCTCAACCGATTAAGCATAAGGAAGAAATCGCGCAGGTCGCGACAATTTCGGCGCGTGATCCTCAAATCGGCGAACTTATTGCCGATGTTATTACTCAAGTCGGTAAAGATGGAGTTGTGACTGTTGAACAGTCGCAGGCGATGGGGCTTTCAAAAGAGCTTGTCGAGGGTATGCAGTTTGATCGCGGTTATATCTCCGCATATATGGTAACGAACCAGGAACGAATGGAGGCGGTTCTTGAAGATCCCTACATTCTTGTTACTGATCAGAAAGTCTCGAGTATTAATGATCTTTTGCCCCTTCTTGAAAAAATAATGCAGGGCGGCAAAAAAGAACTTTTGATTGTCGCAGAAGATATTGAGGGAGAGGCGCTCGCGACGCTTATCGTTAACAAACTTCGCGGCGTTTTTAATGTTGTGGCGGTTAAGGCGCCGGGAT
>MHIZ01000020.1:0-344 GCA_001817765.1 Candidatus Colwellbacteria bacterium RIFCSPLOWO2_02_FULL_44_20b
ACAACAAGGTCCGCTGCCGAATACACAGTTGCCATTCCCCCGCTCACGTATCCGACACAAACATAACGCCGTTGTATGTCGTCCGGAAGATGTCGTAAAAGAAAACTAGATTCTTTTTTAACAGTTTCATAATTTTTCGTTCCGGTAATTTGAAAAACCAGAAAATCTTGAACAAGATTGGCAAGTGAATCAAGAATGAAGGTATTGATACGCGTCGCGCCCTGTGAACCGCCCATAACAACAATAAGTTTTTTATCTGACGTGAACCCAAGACGTTTTTTTGCGTCTTCCTGGGTCGGCGCGTTCTCAAAGAATTCACGCCTGATCGGATTACCAAAAAGAAT
>MHIZ01000020.1:362-22445 GCA_001817765.1 Candidatus Colwellbacteria bacterium RIFCSPLOWO2_02_FULL_44_20b
TCCTAAGTACTGAGCCGCGCTTGGAAATGAAACACCGACAACCCGCGCGAATCGTGCTGAAAGACGCGTTGTAAGACTCGGCACCGTATCAGACTCGTGCACGATAACTGGAATACGATAGAACCGCGCCGCGAGAATAACAGGAAACGCGCTCGGTCCCCCTTTCGAAAAGACAATATCCGGCATAAAACGAAAAACCCTGCCAAACGCTTCACAAAGACCAAGTAAGAATCGAAACACTTCAAGAAGATTCAAAAGCGAAAAGTACCGCCTGATCTTGCTTTCAAAAATATGATGAACAGGTATCGAAGCATCCTCAAAAACTTTTTTATAGTCCCCCGCCGCGCCCATATAATGGAGCACTAAAGAAAACGATTTTCCCAAAGTAAGCCGCCGAAGCTCTTCTGCGACAGCTAAAAGTGGATACACATGCCCTCCGGTCCCGCCACCGGTCAAAAGCACGCGAAATTCATTAGGTTGTGGTTGTGAAGTATGGTTATCCACGGTTGCGTGAAATATTAAGCATAATACCGGCCATTGTCATAAAAACCGCGAGTGCCGTTCCTCCATAGCTGATAAACGGAAGCGGTACGCCTGTCAAAGGAACAAGTCCCGCGTTGCCGCCGATATGAATAAACGCCTGGAGCCCGATAAGCGAAGCGAAACCGACAAGTAAAAGTTTTCCAAAACGATCATTCGTATTTCTAGCTAGTATAAAACTTCGAAGTACTAAAAACAAAAACATAAGCGTTACAAAAACGCTTCCGATAAATCCCCATTCTTCGGCAATGATCGCAAAAATAGAATCCCCAATGCGTTCAGGAAGGTATCGTTTAGAAAGTGACTCGCCGTAACCAACGCCTGTAAGTCCCCCGGATCCGATAACCGTAAGCGCCTGATTCACTTGATACGCGTCCCCGGAGAGATCTTTATGAGGTTCAAGAAATGTCTGAATACGCCGAAGCCTGTAATCATCGGCAACACTTCCCTTATTAAGATACACAAACCCGAAAAGAAGTGTCGCGGCAACAAGAATAGCTCCAAAGATATAAAAAATATAAGCCCGTTTAACGCCACCGACAAAATACATCGCGAGCGTAATCGCCGTAATCATAAGAGTTGCGCTCGTCGAACTTTGTTCCAAAAGAAGAAAAGCCACAAAGCCTACGATAAGAAGAAACGGAAAAAAGCCTTCGGAAAAACTCGTTGTTCGGGCAAGACTCGAGCTTGAAAGCCAAGCCGCGATATAAATAATAAATGCGAGTTTTAAAAATTCTGACGGCTGAAATGTGATTGGTCCAAGCGTAAGCCATCGTTGAGCAACGCCCGAACTCATTCCAAAGGAAGGCAAGAGCACAAGGATAAGCGTAATAATACTAAGAAGTAAAAGGAAAAATGCAATCTTCCTAAAGTGTTTGTAATTAAGAAACCACGCGCATACTACAAATCCGACAATGCCGATGCTAAAGCCGTACAAAAGCTGATGCTTCAGATAATAGTAGGGATCATCAAACCGCTCTTGTCCAAGGTCTGACGACGCGCTCCCCAACATCGCGAGACCAAATACGGTTAAGAGAATAAATGTAAGAAAAAGAAGTATATCAATGCGTTGTCGTCTAATCATTGTGCCGTAAAACTTTCCCCTCTAAGGCGCCCTCTCTATACGTTCCGTTTTCTACGACAAGTTCGCCATTTACAATAACATTCTGAATAACTGCGTTTTTAAAAACAACAAGATCAGCGATTTTTTTCTCTTGAAGAACGCCGCGATCTTTAAGATTAAGTTTCTCCGCCGGAAATGAAGTGATTTTCTTAATGGCTTCGTGAAGGGGCATTAGTTTATCCCGAAGAGCGATTTGAAGAAACTTTGGAAATGTTTTAAGCGAACGTTCGTGCTGAAGCGAATGTTCTCCCTTCGGCAAACTGCTTCCATTTGAAGCGATAAAACAACGAGAATGATGAAGCGTCTCAAGAACAACTTCAAAATTAATATTTTTGTAGAAAACAATCCCTCGAAGATTCAACATCTGGAGTACTTTAAGAAGCGCTTGTCCCGCGCTCATTTCCTGGTTTCGGGCGATTGAAGCGAGTGTTTTGCCGATAAGAAAATCGTTGCGTGGAGCACTCGCGATCGTAATGTCTTCGGCCTTCATTTCTCTCAAATCAGCAATAATTTTTGCCGCCAGTTCGGGATCTGTGATGTTCTTCATCATAGTCTCAGTATTTCCCTGAGCCCAGAGAGGCAAAAGCGTGTAAATCGGACTCGCGCTCGTATCATAAGGGTACATATCAAAATAAACCGGAGCTGAACCGGATTTTCCTTCAAGAAGCTGAAGGCTTTCGTGATATTCTTTCTCAAAACCAATAAGCGGCTTGAAGTGGCTAATAATAGTTGTAACGTGAGTTTCGTCCGCCGCTGTGACCGTCTCACGGACAGAATCAAGCAAACCCTCTGACTCGCTTCGTAAATGAGTCGCGTAAATTCCTTTAAAGTCGGCGACAATCTGAAGAAGAGCTTTAATTTCTTTATAGGGAGTACCCCGTCCATGAACATATCCAAGGCCTGTTGAAAGCCCAAAGGCGCCTTCTTCAAGTGCTCTTTGAAGAACCTTTCTAAAAACCGCGAGCTCCGGCTTTGTAAGTTCTCGCTGTCCCTGAGCAGTCAGCGATCGACGAACCGTGGAATGTCCGACAAATGTACCGAAATTAACACCAATCCTCCGGCGCTCTAGGACAGCAAGAAATTCCGCGACCGTATGCCAGTCAACATTAATAAGATCCGGATCCGCCCACTTGCGAACTGATTCAAGCGTTCCGTAAAGAAGTGGCGCGAGCGAAGAACCGCAATGCCCGCCGATGATTGTCGTAACCCCCTGAAGCAAAAAATCTTTCTGGCTCGGGTTTGTGAAAAGGCTGAGATAATGATCAGCGTCAGTATTAACATCGATAAATCCGGGCGCGATATACATCCCCGCCGCCTCGATTATATGATCAGCGTTGCGTTTTCCTAAGTTTCCGATAGCCGAAATTCGGTCAGACTGAACAAGAGCGTCAGCCTGATACGACGGCTTGCCGGTACCATCAAGAACTTGTGCCCCCCGAATAAGAATACTCACGTAGTAAGTATACCACCGAAAAGTTCTAAAAGACTGTGGAGTAAGTTAGAAATTAGAAAACAAAGGTTGTTTGAATCCACGAAAGCAGTTTTTCGGTCTCCAAAAAACGATCTTCTGTTCCAAAAACAACAATAAGAAGCTTTTGTGACTTATGAGAAAACACCGAAACAAGATTTTGCCGTGCTTCGTCAATATAGCCCGTTTTCCCGCCAAGAAAATCTTTCCGTCCTGCAAAGCGGTTAATCGCCGCGACAGATCGGCTTTTGCGTGAAACCTCTTCATAAAGATTGGTTTTCTTTTCTTTCGTAATCGCGAAAAGATCCGGATGTGTTTCTAAAATGTAACGTGTAAGTTTTTGAACGTCGTACGCCGTTGATTGATTTAAAACTGAAAGCCCAGCCGGATCAACAAAGGTTGTCTCCTGCATCTGGAGCGTTGCCGCGAGATTATTCATCTCCGCGAGAAATGTATCGTAGCCGTAAGCGTGAGCAAGCGCGTACGCCGCGTCATTCGACGAAGCCACAAGAAGCGCCTCGATAAGATCATAAACTGCGAACTTTTCCCCGGCTGTGAAATTTCCTGCCGCTCCTTCTATTTGAACCGCCTCTTCCGTGATGACTACGTCCGTCTCAAGACCAAGTTTCTCTTTGGCAACAACCGCGGTCATCAACTTTGTAAGAGATGCTAAAGGCCACGGGCGGTCCGCTTTGAATTCAAAAAGAATCGCTCCCGTTGTCATATTTTTCACAAGCGCCGCCTCAACATTCAAATCAGGTACGCCAAGATCACCGACAAGTATGGGCTGCGGTGGTGGCCCTCCTTCTCCAAGAAGCGCCAGGTTTTGAATCGAAGTCGATTGGATAAGTGCCGGCTGAAGCGGCGGCGGAATTTCTGATGACGAAGAATCAAGATGCGGCAAAAGAAAGTCCTTATTCAAAAAAACCGCGACAAGCACGACAACCGTAAAAATAAGCGCGTTACGCCTGAACTGGTTCATTGGGTGATGAAGTAGGTGAAGATTGGGCGTTTCGATACGCCGCGACAAGTTCTTGATACTTCGTATATTCGGGAAGTCCCGAAACCGAAGAAACACCAAGATGTCGAAGAAAATCAAAAGTCACTTGATACAAAAAAGCACTTTGTCGTCGAGGATCCTGGAAACGTTCAATAAGTCCTCGCATAAGAAGACTGCGTAATATAAACGAGCTGTTCACGCCCCGAACGTAATCAATAAAAGCCCTGCCGCACGGTCCCGCGTACGCGATAATCGAAAGTGTTTCAAGCGCTGCCGGTGTAACATCTTCGCTAAGTTCCCGTTTCAAGATATTCGAAAGCAAAGAACTAAAATCCGGTTTCGTACCAAGCTGTACGCGTTTATCGTAAGTAAAAAGCATAAGTCCCCTCCCCTCTGTTTTAAGATCATTCGAAAGTAGGTCTAAAGTTTTTAAAACAGTTACTTCGTCTGTCTGGAGCGCCTCGGCGATCTTTTTGATCGTGATCGGTTCGCCATAAATAAAGAGAAGTGCTTCAATTCCTGCTTTGAGATTTTCCTCTGTCATAAAGAAGTATTTTTGATTATATGAATATCAGCATCACTATCCTCTTGCTCGATCTTAATAATATTGTCCTTGAAAAGCGTGAGAATCGCAAGAAAGAGTGCGATAATCTCCTCCCGGCTTTTATCCTCGCTAAGGGAAGAAAAGTTTGAACGAAGCTCACGAGTGATTCGCTCGGTAATTTCTTTGATTTTCTCCTCAACGCTTACAAGAGTAAATTTCAACGACTGTGACTCGTGCGTTGTTCGCTCAAGATCGGAAAGAGTCGCCGCAAGCGCACGTAGCATATCGTCCCCCGAGAGCGGTTGTGTTAAAGAAAAAATCGGCGGAAGGTTGAGAAAAAGAGACCTACTCAAAGAGTGCTCGCCCTGTGTTATAAAGTTCCGCAGATAATTCTGGGCGTTTTTGAATTCGCGATAAAGTTTCAGTCGCTCCTCAAGATCTTTAATGCTTTCTTCCTCTTCCTCGGTAAACTCAAGTGAGGGAAGGAGTGATTTTGATTTCACAAGAATCAACCGTCCCGCGACCGATACAAAATCTGCAAGAACTCGCGGATGTACGTCGGTAAGTCCCTGAACGTAGCGCAAAAAATCCGCCGTTACCTCCGCAAGGCTGATAGTGGTAATCTCAAGTTTTCGCTCCTCAATAAGTTCAAGAAGTTTCGCGAGTGGTCCCGAAAAATTTTGAAGTGTTAGCTCATAACTCATCCGAAAGAATATAGATTTCCCGAAGCCAATCAAAGAGTAGGCGCGTATCCTCTGTATAATCCTTTGATCCTAAGATAATAATAACAACTGGACGCGTTTCTCCGCGAACAGGCAACTCAAAAATAGAAATCGCTGTATTGCCTGCGTCAATTGTCTGCCCTATTTTCCCGCCGCGAAACTCAGAAGTTTCGAGAAGATTATTGAAATTCTTAAGTCCGGAAAAAGGCAAAGGCCCGTAAAGATCGTACAGTTTACGATTACTGATATTTAAAACAAAACTTCGGTTGAAATAAAGATATTTCGCGAGTTGAAAAAGTTCCCTGCTTGTCGAAACATTACCTGATTCTTTGCCGGTTGGATCAACAAACCGTGTTTCCCCCATTCCAAGCGCTTTCGCCTTCATATTCATAAGTTCGACGAACCGAACAGGCCCCAATCCTCGCGAGAGCGCGAGCGCGGCCTCATTAGAAGATTCAAGAAGCAACGGATACAAAAGACTAAAAGCCGTAACATTCTGTCCCGTTTTAAGCCGCGGCAATGACGTCGGCGTGATCATCGAATTTGTAATCGTGATATCTTTGGCAAGATTGATGTACTCAGTCGCGACAAGCGCCGTCATAAGTTTTGTAACTGAAGCAATGGGTAAACTCGTATCTATATCCTCTTCAGCGATAATAACGTTACTCTTGAGATCCGCGACAAGATAGCTTGTCGCGGAGACATTCGGTTTTGAAACTTCGTAACGAAAAGAGTCCGCTTCAAAGTCTTTTTCAAAAATAAGAATAGGCGTCCCAACCTGGACGTTATCATAAACAATTTTCGCGTCCTCGGTTGAAAGCCTAATGCATCCTCCGGAAAAGTCAGACAGAACGGCTGTGCCATCCGCGTAATACGGCCACCCGTGAATGAAAAAATTACCTTGAAACGGAATGCTCCACGGCATATAAACCCTACCAATCGAAGAAAAATGCTCCTCCTCCTTGCCCTCAGCTTTATAAAGTCCTGTTGGTGTCTCCCACCACGAGCCTTCGCGCCCCTTTGTTTTGATAGGCACGCGCGCCACTTGGTTTCCTTCGCGATAAACAAAAAGTTCCATTGTCGAGAGATTCGCTTCCACAAAATTCAGTTTTTCCGAAATAAATTTTTCCCGAACGCTTGCGAAAAAATTAGCGTCCGCAAAACGCGGATCAGCCCCGTATTGAAGCGGCGATACCCCTTCCGGGCCCTCCGGTAATGTAATATTGTAATCTTCGAGACCAAGCGAATAAATGCTAGGCAAAGCAAATCTGCCGATAATAATGCCGGCAAAAAGAAGAAGAATGAACCATAAGGGTAAAGGAAAACTAAAAAATCTTCGCATCATTGATTAAGTGCTTCGCGTGTATAAACATTGTCCGGCGCCCACAACATCCACCCGGAAGTAAGCCCGAGTTCTTCAACTGCTCGAATCTGTCCTCTTACTTTATCCGCTCCGTAATCAGCCCCTAAATCAAAATCCTGGAGCCAGGGACGCAATTTCGAAGAATAATCTTCAACTTCTGTCGGCGTGCTTCGCCGAAGCGCAACCTGGAGAGAATATCTGACCACTTCGTACGGATGTTCTGCTGGGCTTTGAAAATTCAAAAAACCCTTTCCGTAATGAGAAGGATAAACCATAGGACTCACGAAATCAAAACCGCGGTATGCGTCTTCAAGCAGTTGTCCTATGCCAAGATCATCGGTATTAACCGTTGTCTGCCCGAAAATACTTCCCGAAATTCTTGCCTGTCCAAAATAGTTGTTAAGGTAAGAAAAAAAGTTGCTCATCACAGTCTGTTTGAGAACGGTTTTTTCGTCGTAAAAAGGAAATTCAAGAACGCTAAGATTACCGTCTGAGGGAAATCGAATGTAATCGAAATTAATCTCGTCAAAACCGCGCGCTAAGGCATCTTTGGCAATTGACGCGTTGTAATCCCAAGCTTCACGAGAGGATGGATCAATCCAGCTAAGTCCCTTGCTGTCCTTCCAAGTTGTCGCGGTTCGTGAGTCTCTCACGGCCAAATCGGGTCGCGCCTTCGCAAGTGCTTGATCTTGAAAAACACTAACGCGCCCAATAACGTAAACTCCCTCGCTATGAAGCCGTTTTAAAAGCGCGTTCACTCTTCGGATACGAACATCCTTCGTGTTATAACGAAGAACAGCTTCATTCTGCGTATCGTACGAAATATGTCCAGTATAATCCTTGATATCAATAATAATCGCGTTAAGTTCGGTCTCTCGAATAAGTTTTAAAAAGTACTCAATCTTTCGCTCGCTCCCCATAGACCAACTTGTCGCGTAAACCGCCTTGACCGTCTGCGGCGGATTTTGAAGCGACGCCTGAGGTTCAATATCCTGTTGTTCAATAAGTTCAACGTTAGGAGTTTCGGGTTTCAATTCTCCCAAAACCTCAAAACGATTGTCGATCATAAGAAAAGACGTGAGACCTCCAAAAAAAACCACAAGAAAAAATATCCAAAACCAGAAACGCATTACCCTATCGTACATTGTCCCGACGTTTAAATAAATGTGCAAAAAGAACCAAGAAGTCAGGATCCACCTCAGGTGGAAAAATTGATAATTGGAAATTGGAAATTAAACCTCGTAAGAAGGTATACTGTTGATGCTATGGCTCTCGCGATGTACCGCAGATACCGCCCGAAAACTCTTGGCGACCTTATCGGTCAGGAACTCGTGGTTGAGGTTTTAAAAAACGCGGCAAAAGAAGACAAAATCGCTCACGCCTACCTTTTCTACGGCCCTCGTGGCACCGGAAAAACCACAACCGCTCGTCTCGTCGCGAAACTCGTCAACTGCGAAACACGCGCTAAGGATCCGAAATTTAAAGCTGAGGGCGAACCCTGCAACAAATGCCGCCCTTGTCTTGAAATTGATGCCGGTCGCGGCCTTGATGTTGTTGAGATTGACGCCGCTTCAAACAGAGGCATTGATGAAATAAGAAGTTTAAAAGAAGGCGTCCGCCTCTCCCCTACGTCTTATAAGTACAAGGTTTTCATCATTGACGAAGTTCACCAATTGACAAAAGAAGCCTTCAACGCGCTTTTGAAAACACTTGAGGAACCGCCAAGTCATGTAGTCTTGATTCTCGCGACAACCGAAGCTGAAAAACTGCCACCGACAATAACGTCCCGCACTCAGCGCTTCCACTTCAAACGCGTTCCGATAGCAAGCGTCCTTGAAAAACTGAAAAAAATCGTAATCGAAGAAAAATTAAAAATTGACTACGCTGCACTCGAGCTTCTCGCCGCCGCCTCCGAAGGGAGTTTCCGCGATGCCGAATCGCTCCTTGATCAAATCGTTTCACTCGAATCCACCGCCGACTTGCAGGCGGTCGAACGAATTCTCGGTAAAGTTGGTTTTATCCGCACCTCAACGCTCGCGGACTATCTTATCAACAACAATCTTCCGAAATCACTGGAATACTTAAACCAAATTTACGAAGCGGGTTTCAACGTTGTTCAACTGACAAAAGATCTCATTCACTACCTCCGTCGTGTCGTAGCTTTGAAAGCCGACCCCGCGCTCGAAGAAGTATTCCGCCGTGAATTAATAAGCGATGAAATCGCTGAAATTAAAAAACAAAGCCAAAAAGTAGATCTTCAACAGGGAATCAATCTTATAAAATCCTTAATCCGCGCCTACAGCGAAATGCGCTACAGCCCCTTCGCTATAGTCCCCCTCGAAATAGCGATTATCGAAAACCTAAAGAAAATTTAGGAAAGTGACAACGCGTATCAAAAAAGTTCAGAACGAACTGAAAAAATCAGGAGCCGGTGGAATCATCATCACAAATGAAACCAACGTAAAGTACCTCACGGGGTTCTCTGATCTCCCAGTAGGTTCACGGTCCGGAACGCTTTTTATAACAAAAGATAAAGCCCACCTCGTTATCCCTACGGGTGCTTTATTTGAAGCACAAAACTTGAATAGTGTTAAAAAGAAAGAAATAAAACTTATTACAATCTACAAATGGGAAGATCGCTGGAAAATATGTGCGAGATATTTCTCTTCAAAAGCAGCTGTCTTTATTGAGAAATCTGATATCCATGTAGACGAATGGGAAATAATGCGTCGCTTCTTAAAAAGAAAATTCAAAGACGCTCGGTGGCTCGTCGAACGGTTAAGAGTTGTAAAAGATAACAATGAATTGAAAAAGATACGAAAAGCAGTCGACATAACAGACAAAACATTTCTCGAAACAGTAAAGTTTTTAAAATCAAGAGATTATACGAAGCTGACCGAACGTGATGTCGCCGCGAAAATTGAAGATATCGCAAAACGCCTCGGCGGAGAAGGGCTCGCGTTTCCTTCAATTGTTGCCGTTGGTAAAAACAGTGCTGAAACTCATCATCACTCCTCAAATGAAAAACTGAAGAAGAATAAACCGCTTCTTATCGACATCGGTATTGTATACAAGGATTATATGGGCGATTTAACGCGTACTATTTTTCTCGGAAAGCCATCAAAGGAATTCAAAAAGATCTACAAGATCGTTCTTGAAGCAAACGAAAAAAGCATTGCCGCCTGCCATCTTGGCGTACCCGCGCAAAAACTATACGAAATTACTGTACAGCACTTCAAGAAATATCGATTAGATAAATATTTTACACACTCACTTGGTCATGGTGTCGGTCTTGAAATTCATGAAGCACCGATCCTCAGACCACCCCAAAAAGGTTCTCTTAAAGAAAAAATGGTGGTCACAATCGAACCCGGTCTTTACTTCAAAGACAAGTTTGGAGTAAGAATAGAAGATTATCTTGCTATCACAAAAAACGGACACGAAGTTCTTTCTTCAAAAAGCCCGAAAGAAAAAATCATCGAAATTTAAAAAATAAAAAAACTGAAGAATGCATATAGAGCACACGCGCTCAGAGACTCATCGTCTCCCGAAAAATACAGTACCAAAAGAGTACGACATTGTACTCGAACCAGACCTTAAAAAGGGGTTTTTTTCTGGTGAGGTAAAAATTACTATTGAAATTATTGAGCGCACCCTTGTCATAACCTTGAACGCTACCGATCTTGAAATAGAATCAACCAAAATAGTACAAAAAGCAAAAACACAAAAAGCAAAAACTAAACTCGATGAAAAAAAAGAAGAACTAACACTCCACGTTTCCGAACTTCTCGAAAAAGGGAAAGCTGTACTCATCATCCGATTTAAAGGAACTTTGAACGACAAGATGCATGGTTTCTATCGGAGCTGTTACCTCACAAAAGAAAAGAAAAAAGAATACATCGCAACAACACAGTTTGAAGCAACTGACGCCCGCCGCTGCTTCCCCTGTTTTGATGAGCCTGCTCTTCCGGCAACTTTTAAATCCGCGCTTATTGTTGAAAAAGAATATGAAACAATCTCGAATATGCCGATTACAAGAGAAGAACCGCGTGGAGAAAAGAAAATAGTCTACTTCGAAGAAACGCCCGTAATGTCGACATATCTTCTTGTTTTTATCGTTGGTAACTTTGAATGGCTCGAAGCAAAGACAAAAAGTAAAACACTCGTTCGAGTCGCGACCGTGCCGGGCAAAAAAGAACAAGGAATATTCGCGCTTGATACAGCAGTAAAAGTTTTAGAGTTCTATGAAGACTATTTCGAAATCCCCTATCCGCTTCCAAAGCTTGATCTTATTGCTATCCCCGATTTTGCCGCCGGCGCCATGGAAAATTGGGGAGCTGTCACCTATCGCGAAACCGCCCTTTTGATCGATAAAGAAAATTCATCCGCCGCGAGACGACAACGCGTCGCAATCGTAATCGCTCACGAAACCTCCCATCAATGGTTCGGTAACTTAGTTACCATGGATTGGTGGACAAACCTGTGGTTAAACGAAGGTTTCGCGAGTTTTATGGAATACCTCGCGGTAGATGAGCTCTTCCCCGAATGGGAAATCTGGACGCAATTTATAGCTGACGATTATTCCTACGCTCTTCATGAGGACGGCATGCGAAGCACACATCCAATTGAAGTCAAGGTAAAACACCCGAGTGAAATTTCGCAAATCTTCGACAGTATCAGTTATCAAAAAGGCGCTTCAGTTATAAGAATGATCGAGGCGTACCTCGGCGCTCGCGTATTTAGAAAAGGATTAAAAACCTACCTCAATCGCTTCGCCTACGGAAACGCGACAACTGACGACCTCTGGAAGGCGCTAGAAGAAGTTTCAAAAAAGCCCGTAAAAAGCATTATGGATAGTTGGATAAAACAGCCCGGCTACCCAGTTCTAACAATCCATAAAAAAAACGAAAATACGCTTGGCATTCGTCAGACGCGGTTTCTTTCGTCTCCTTTAGAGCTCACACCCGAGGAGGAGTCGCAACTTTGGGAAAGCCCAATACCACTTAAAGTTATAACTGCTGGCGAAGAAAAAGAAAAATTTGTGTTTTTGAAAGACCGCGAAACAACGCTCACCCTCTCCGCAAAACGTGATTGGATAAAACTAAACGCGGAACAAAAAGGGTTCTTGCGGGTAAACTACTCAAAGGAAATATGGGAGAGTCTAAAAACGGCCGTTGCCGAAAATAAAATTGAGGTTATTGATCGTTTCGGTCTTCTTGATGACGCGGTGGCTCTCACGCGTGCGGGACATATGCGTACTCCAGAATTACTCTCACTACTTGAAATATACAAAAATGAAGATCATTACATTGTCTGGACTGATATCGCGGGTATTTTAGTGAGCCTTAAAGATCTTCTCGCCGAAAGTGAATGTATTAGAAATTTTGAAAACTTCGCACGTTCAGTTCTAAAACCAATCGTTAAAAAGCTCGGCTGGGAAAGTGATCCGAACGACACGCACACAAAAATCCTCCTCCGAAGCGTGGTACTCCGGACGCTCGGCGAATTTGGCGACGAAGAAGTAATTAAAACAGCAAAAAAGAAATTTGAAGAGTATCTGAGGGATTCGAAAGCTTTAAGACCAGATCTCAGAATGGTTGTCTATGGTGTTGTTGCAGAAAATAGCGACGAAAAAGAGTACGAAACATTTCTAGATCTCTATCGTGCAACAGATCTCCACGAAGAAAAACTTCGGTATCTAAACGCTCTTGGTCAATTTAAAAACAAAGATCTTCTGAAACGCGCACTTGAGTTCGGCCTTTCTGATGAAGTTCGCTCACAAGATACAATCTACCCGTTCGGAGGCGTCTCAAGAAACCCGTTAGGACGCACACTCGCTTGGGAATTCTTCAAGAATAACTGGAAAGAATTCGAGACTCGTTATAGTAGTGGTGGATTAAAATTTATTAGCTACTTCATAAGCGCGGCGGTAGCTCACTTTGCTTCGGAAGAAAAAGCAAAAGAAGTGGAGCAATTCTTTAAAAGTCATCCTGTTCCAAGTGGAACACGTGCGGTTGAACAATCACTCGAGGCAATCCGCGCCAAAGCCGCCTGGCTTGCCCGTGACGAAAAAGCCATCACTGAGTGGCTGAGAGGCAACGTAAAATAAATCAGCTCCCATAAAGGGAGCTGATACTTATAAGAGACTACTCAGTAAGATGGCGCGAATTGCTTTCCCAAAAGTTTGCTGGCCGTTTCTTCGATCGCACCCAACAGATTCCATCCATTTTCTTGAAATTTTGCGATATCAAGAAACATCGTAGTCGTTGCATCATGACAATCAACCTCAGTAATTCCTTTGAAACGAAGCCTCACTTCAAATTCTCGCTTTCTTCTACGATCAAGTGACGCGATTCTTCGGTCATCAAAAGATAAGAGTAAATATGTGCGGTTGCTTCCAAGAAGATTCTGGAATGCTTCGTCAATTTTAAGAAGACGATTGTGCCTACCCCAGAAAAAACCCAAGGAAAAAGGAAAAACTATCGTCCCACAACGTTTCGAGAATTCAACACCAATCCGTTCTTTGAGAAGTTCACAATCGAGATACTTTTCAAAAAGCGGCGGAAACGCCTGAATGTTTCGTGGAGAAAAGATAAACTCACGATTCGAGAACAAATCAGGTTTTTCCTGAAAACGGGAATGCAATCGAGTGGTATTTGTTTCGTAAGGCATATAAAAAGGTTAAACTTAAAAACGCCGATTCCATCGTTCTTCGTCATTCTCATTTGAACCTTTCTCAAGCAAAGAGAAAATCCATACAAAGAAACGAAGAACAAGTTTCCCAAGAAACGCAAGAACTTTAAACATAAGCGACCTTTATTAACTTATAAAATGACTATAGATTGAGTAACGACTATAACCCAAAATCAAAGTTTACATCAAGTTTTGTAAGACTCTTCGTCAAAACGTTGATTTTTGGTTTATCCGCGAAAATCTGCCGAGCAACCACCATGACCTCATCTGAAGTAATACTTTTAATTTCTTCGATTCGTTCCTCAACGGTTGGGACCTTATGCCCGAAAAGAATCCATGGCGAAAAGTAATCAGTGTAGCTTCCAAGTTTTTCAAATGAAGAAGCAATTCCGCTAAGCGCGCCATTGCGAACCTTCGTCATTTCCTCCTCAGTAATTCCATCTTTAAACAGTTTACGAATTTCATTCGAGACCTCATCAAATAATTGTTGAAGTTTTTCTTCGTCTGCCGAAGCATAAATTTCAAATTCTCCAGTATCAGAAGAACCGCTCGAAGAAGACCCAATAGAGTACGCTATGGCAAGATCGTGACGAATCCGGTTACAAAAACGCGAAGAAGAACCGCTACCAAGAATATCGGCAAGATATGAAGCCGCAAGTTGCTCCCGAGTAAAATAAGAAAACCCTTTGAAAGTGATTAAAAGTTTCGATTGTTTAAAATCGCCATTCGTAATAGTAACGACCTGGTTCGTTTCAAAATGGGGCTTTGAGAAAACAACTTCTACACCACCTTGAAAAGTACTGAAATACTTTTCGGCAAGTGAAAAAGCCTCTTCTTTCTTGATATTGCCCCCTATAGTAAGAATAAAATTCTGCGCTACGTACGTACGCTTCATATAATTACAGAGCATCTCCTTCATAACATTCGGCAAATTGTGTTCTTCGTCAAAAATAGTCCGTCCAATCGGTTGTCCGCCGGGATAAATCGCAGAACGTTGACGTCTCTCTAAAGAAACCCATGGGTCGTCGCGTTTTCCCCGTGCCTCTTGGGCAATAACCGTCTTCTCTTTTTCAACCTCGTTAAGAAGCGAGTTAAAAAACATATCAGAAAGAAAATCAAAAGCTACCTCAGTCTTTTCAGAAAGAAGCTTCACCCAGTACTCAACAGTTTCTGCTCCGGTAGATCCATTGTAAAAACCCCCATGGTATTCAATAAATTTGCTAATTTCAAACGCGCTTGGTCGTTTTTTCGTTCCATCAAAAAACAAATGCTCCAGAAAATGGGCTGCACCAATTTCATTATCGAGTTCTGCTCGTCGTCCAACTTTTCCAAGAAGTGAAAGAAGTACAAATCCCGACTTTTCAAAAGGAACATGAAGCACACGTAAGCCATTCGCCAACGTACGCATACTATATGGATATTTAGTGTTCATAAACTAATTCTGCTATCTGACGATTCTTGATTACAAGAGTTACGTTGTGCTATTCTTAATATGTAAAGAAAAACTGCGGCTAAAGCCGTTTTTTTATTTCATCAAAGCCACTTCCTCCGCTTGTGGAAGTATAAAAGCATAAGCACGGTAACAATAAGCATTCCGCCCATAAACCACCAAAAGGCGTTATCGTGGGTTGCAAAAGGCAAATAATTCAAATTCATCCCGTAAATCGAAGCGACAAGTGAAAGTGGCAGAATAATCGCCGTAAAAATCGTGAGAATTTTAATAACATAATTTTGCCGATGATCTAAAAGCGAGCTCGAAGTAAGGTGAAGTGAGTTAATAACCTCGTGATGAGTCTCAATGAGCGTCATTGTCCGCTCGTATTCAGCAACAAGGTCAGAAAAATAAGGCTTCATTCGCTCCCCCCAAAATGAAAGCGCGTAACCAGGAAGCGAGTTCCAAACAACGCGTTGTGGTTTCATCGCTCGAACAAAGCGAAGAATCTGACGTTTCACGAGAGCAATGCGTTCAATAATTGATTCGTCAAAATCTTGAAAGATTTGTTTCTCAACCTGATGGATGGTAGTACCCATTTCATCGAGTTCTGGAAATATTCTGTTGAAAAGCCGTTTCACAAGAAAATAAAAAGTATGTCCCGGGGTTTTCGTAAGATAACGTCCCGGATTCTGACGTGCTTCCTCCCAAAAAGATTCAAAATCACCGAACTCTTCGTAACGAATAGTCACAAGAACCTCGTGCGTGATAAGAAAGTCTATCTCAATGCCATGAATGCGATGAGTTGCCTCCGCGAACTGTGGAAAGTGAAGAATAATAAAAAGATACTTTCCGTAAAACTCGGCGAGCGGATGGTACGTCGGCGCTCGAAGTTCTTCGACAAGTAGATGGTGAAAAGCAAATTTTCCCTCAAGTTCTTTGAGTTCTTCCGGCTGTGGTTGAAGGAGGTCAATCCACCGAACCCCGTTATGTTCTAGAGTACGAACCATTGATGGACAGCCTTCGAAGATTGTAGAGCCACCGATAGGCCGTCAAAACCAAATGATACTCTGAAAGAAAAATTAAAAGAAGAGGAAAGCTCCGGTTGAAAGGATTGTACTCAAGGCAACAATCGTAATAACGGCGATCTGAAGCCCCCTAATTAATTTCTTGTTTCTGAACATATTTTCCTCTATAGTACCAAAGATATTATAGGATCGTCTATTGGGGGATCGTCTAATGGTAGGACATGGGCCTTTGAAGCCCAGTATCGGGGTTCGAATCCCTGTCCCCCAGCCGATAGAAAATCTTGTCGCATAGCGACTTAGATTTTCATCGTCCCGAACGAACGTGAGGGATTTCATTAAGGTGTTACAATTATTCAGTATGTCTTTCTTCATCTACATCCTCGAATGTGCCGATGGCTCTTTATATGCGGGATGTACAAATAATCTGGAAAAGAGACTTAAAGAACACAATGAATCAACGTGGGGCGCACACTATACGAAGATAAGAAGACCTGTAACTTTAAAATATCAAGAAAAACACGCATCGCTTAAAAAAGCTCGCCATCGCGAAGCCGAAATCAAAAGTTGGCGCCGTGAAAAGAAATTAGCGCTGATAGAGAAAGATTAACGGCTGCAAGTACAAGAGTCGCGAACGACTCTCCGTCCCTAAATGACCCACTTTTATTTTACGATGCGCTATTTTTATATAAACTAATAAATGAAACCCCTCCTCATTCTAACAATCATCCTCATTTCCGCAGCTATAGTTTTCGGGGCCCTAAGTTTTATGCTTCTACCGAAAATGTTTATGAAAACCCTGCAAGATTACGCAAGCTGCACTCAAGAAGCGATGCTCTGCCCCGACGGCTCAGCGGTCGGCAGGACCAAACCAAACTGCGAATTCGCGAAATGCCCCGAAATACAAGAAAATACGAACGGCATCACGGGCTCGGTACTCCTCGGTCCCACCTGCCCCG
The DNA here is from genome assembly GCA_001817765.1 of Candidatus Colwellbacteria bacterium RIFCSPLOWO2_02_FULL_44_20b. Classification (GTDB taxonomy): domain Bacteria; phylum Patescibacteriota; class Minisyncoccia; order UBA6257; family Colwellbacteraceae; genus O2-12-FULL-44-13. The sequence goes on from MHIZ01000020.1 coordinate 17,232, forward strand.
TCGAGAAGTATCCGCCGGATGAAGAATGCGCGGATAAACCCTACGCGACAAAACTCGCGATAACCTCAAAGGACGGCGCGATAGTCATAAAAGAATTCGAATCAGACGAAAACGGAATGTTCAAAGTAAATCTCCCGCACGGCGAATACGCGATCCGCTCCGCCGCCGCGGCAAATATCCTCCCTTACTGCTCATCAAACGAATTCACCGTAACCGCGAACGCTTACACAGAAGTACTCGTCTCCTGCGACACTGGAATTAGATAAAACTTGACTCTTTTCTGCTTTAGTGGTACTTTCGTCCCCGAAAGGCGAAATAAGTTTTTAGCTCTTCAACAATCTAAAATGTTTGAGTTTTATGAAAAAACCCCCAAGGATTCTCATCATACCATTAAGTATCATCGTAATGATCTCTGTGTTTATCTCTATAAGCGAGGTCAGGGCTAAAAGCCACAGGGATATAACCCAAGCAACCCTTAAGGTGCTTAAAGAAGATATGGTAAAAATACAAAAGCAGCACAACGACGTCGAAGCACTGTACGCTGAAAAAATTGAAAAAACGTACAGTTTCGCCGAAATCATACACGCCCTACTCCCGAAAGAGCAGGATAAAACACGGGTAATAAACGAGATAAAAACTCGTTATAGCGAGAGTGCCCCTTTTAGTAAAGAACAACTCAAAGTACAGAACGATATAGAAAGAGAACTAAATAGAGGTTTAAGAGAGCTCATAGAAAAACACATCTCCTTACAAAAGGATCAACGGATAAACGGTATACACAATGAGATCATCGCGCTCGAGTCCAAGATCAATCGTACCCGACACGACTATAACTGCGATTTAACGGATTATAAGACAAGGTACAGAAAATTTATAGCGGAGGGGTTCGTTAAACTCGATAGAGAAGAGAGAAAAAAGATCGTAAGTACAGTCAACGAAATCGACCCATTCAAGTTGCAATTGTACGATCGCCTCCTATCAGAAAAATGTTCAGGTATGTGTGTTCCTTAACTAAAAACCGACCCTCGTGGTCGGTTTTGTGTTTCTGAGGTGGTAGAATTAAAAAGATTAATATGAACAACTTTCAACTCTTTCTCGAAATCGCCCGTCACCTCAACAAAATAAACATCACCCCCATTCTCTACGGCTCGCTTGGCTTGAGTATCGCAATCAGAACGCCGCTCACGATAAACGACGTGGATATTCTTGTCCCCGACGAATTCATAAAAGAAAAATGGCCCGAGTTAATGGAAGAGGTAACCTCGCTCGATTTTGAGTTAAAAGACGAAAAAGAACACGAATTTATTCGCGGCGCAGAAACAATCGCCTTCGCTTCGTATAAAACACTCGAAGATGTAAGTTTTACAACAAACGATCTCCAAAAAACCGAAGAAGAAAATGTCTCGTTCTATACCCTCTCACCCGAACAGTGTCTCGCTGTTTATCAATACTGCCTCAAAGACAGCTACCGCCAAGACACAAAAAAGAAAACCGACAGCGAAAAAATAATACTCATAGAAAACTATCTTAAGAAAAATAATAACTAATATATACCAAAATCAGCTATCGCTGATTTTGTAAATAAAGTAGGAACTTATCTCCGCGAACGATAACGGCTAAAACGCTGTGGCGGCCGCCCAGAATGAGGGCTCTCGCGCCGCTTAAAACTCGATGGATACCGCCGTCGAGGAAATGAAGGTTCTTCTCGTGGCGCTGTATTTGCTCTCGCCGGAGGAAGTTCCGAAGCTACAGACAAAGGTAAAACTGAATGAATAAGCCGTTCAATATCTCGCACATCTCTTTTCTGATCTGGAGTTGCGAATGAAATAGCGTGTCCTGTAGCTCCCGATCGGGCGGTTCTCCCAATGCGATGAATATAATCATCAGAGCTTTGCGGAAGATCATAATTTAAAACAAGTTCAATCCCCTTCACGTCAATCCCTCGAGCGGCAATGTCAGTCGCGACAAGTACGCGATATTTGCCATTTTTAAATCCTTCAAGAGCGTCTTTACGCTGAAAAAGCGAACGATCAGAATGCAACTCGGCGGAAGAAATCCCCAAAGCACGAATGCCGTGATTGATTCTCCGTGCGCCATATTTTGTACGCGAGAAAACAAGTACCGATCCCCGATACTCTCCCAAGAGTTTTTCTAAAAGCCGCGGCTTATCGAGCTTCTGTACAAAGAAAAGTTCCTGCGTTACTTTTGCCGCCATCGTACCCGGTGGAGCAATTTCAACGCGTACCGGCAACTTCATATACGATCGCGCCATCGAAACAATTGCTTCCGGCATTGTCGCTGAAAAAAGCATTGTCTGCCGTTCACTCGGTAAGACAGTCAGTATCTTTTTGAGTTGCGGAGCAAAACCCATATCAAGCATTCGGTCCGCCTCATCAAGTACAAGTACGCCAATGGAGCTAAGCGAAATTGTTTTATGTTCAAGGTGATCAATAATCCGCCCGGGCGTGCCGATAATAATATGAGGATTTTTTCTGAGTTCAAAGATTTGCTGGCGAATAGATTCACCGCCGACGATATTTACAATACGGAGTTGCATTGGCCCGCCGATTTTTCGAAACGCCTCGTGTACTTGAAATGCAAGTTCACGAGTCGGCAATACAACAAGTCCCCGTTTATTAGAAAGCGCCGCCTGGAGCATTGGAATACCGAACGCGAGTGTTTTTCCCGTACCCGTCTGCGCGATACCAACAAGATCTTTTCCTTCAATCGCCGCGGGAATAGACCGCTCCTGAATAGGAGTCGGGATTTTAAACCCAAGTTTATCAATCACCTCAAGAATGCGAGGCGCGATACCAAGATTATAGAAACCAGATTCGCTAGTCATTCGTAGAAGCTTCACCCGCCTTTTTCTTAACTGATTTCGGCTTCGGAACAGAACCGTCTAAACGTGAATAGATCTCTCGAGCCAACTTTTTTGATAATTCCCGTCGTTTCCAAAATGAGTTAGTATCCGAGAAATCCTTATCTTTGATTCGATTCAATTCGCGAATAACCGAATACCGCGCGTGCCCAAGATCATCCGTTGATTGCGCTTTCATATCCTCAAACGCCTGATACACCTGCTTTAAATAAGCATACTTGTCAGGAATACCAAGTTCTTTGTTGATCTTAATTCGAGGCGAAAGAAGTTTTAAAAACGCCGGATTCCCCTCAATAGATTCAATGAAATCGTGAATCGCCCGAAAAAGCTCAAAACTAGGCGGTGTTTCAACGACTTTTTGGAGCTTCTTGTCTAAATCCAGTTTTGTGGTATTTGAGAGCTTAATACCTCACCTTAGCACGCTTGGCGCTAAATAGCGATTGATTGACAACATAGCTAGAATAAGCTAAAGAATTAAGCGTAAGGTTTAGTCAACCTTACATGGTTAAGTTTTGTTACTTAATAACTTACTATATGCCTATATCCGCAGAATTAATTTCCAAAGACGCACGTTTTTGGCTTTTACAAACAGCTAAGTATTTTTTGGAAAACCGCCCTAAATCAGCAGAATATGCTCATGCCAAAGCGAACGCTTTCATTACTTGTCTGACTTACAACGAATACAAGGAACTTGAAAGCCAATTACTAGAACCATTCAATCAAAAGAAAAAAAAGCCGAACATTTTTATACTCACTACGTTATCTTCTGAATGGGAAAAGCTTAAAAAAGAAAATTTAAAATTACTAATCAAAGGTCTTTCGCCTGAAACTCCCCTCATCTAGGGGAGTTTTGATTTTCCTAAAACCCTATCCTAATTCAATAAAAGTCCCTATACTACAACAATTGTGTTTCAGAAAAGCCAGAGAATCAGCGGATCAATGAAAAAAGAAGAACCAAAAGAGAAAAAACCAGCACCCCACGGTGAAGTTATCATCCGTTTTAATAAGGTTTCATTTGCGTACGATAAAAAACAAATTCTAAACGAAGCTGATTTTTCAATCCGCAAAGGCGGGAAAATAACCCTGATGGGACAAAACGGCGCGGGCAAAAGTACGATATTTCAATTGATCAAGGGCGCACTCAAAGCAGAATCTGGTGCCGTGATAACTCCGCAAAATCTAACAATGGCAACCGCGCACCAGGTTATAACCCAAGACGAGATGAAACTCACCGTAAAAAAGTTTTTCGAAAAAGCATTTCCGAAAAAAGTTTACGATATCGAGCCACGTATCGAAAAAGTACTAAAAGCAGTTCATCTCACGACTCCCCTTTCAAAATCAGTCAAAGACCTTTCAGGAGGGCAACAAGCTCGCTTACTTTTGGCGCAAGCCTTAATCCAAGCTCCCGACATTCTTCTTCTCGATGAACCGACGAATAATCTTGATAAACAAGGTATTGCTCACCTCACCCAATTTCTCATTGACTACCCGAAAACCTGTATCGTAATTTCTCACGACGCCGATTTCTTAAACTCTTTCACCTACGGCGTCCTTTACCTCGACAGCTTCACCCACAAAATCGAACAATACAACGGCGATTATTTTACGGTTGTTCGTGATATCGAGACCCGACTCGAACGCGAACGTATGAAAAACGTTCGTCTTGAAAAAGATATCCAGCACCGAAAAGAACAAGCTGGTTTCTTCGCGCAAAAAGGAGGACATATGCGAGACGTTGCCCGAAAAATGAGAGAAAAAATTAGTGACCTCGAAAGTAATATCGTTGAGGTCCGGCGAGAAGATAAAACAATCAGAAACTTCATCATCCCCTGCGAAGAAAATCTAAGCGGTCAAATTCTTAAACTAGAGTCAGTTTCTTTAATGAGAGGTAGTAAACCAGTTGTAAAAAAAGTGAACGTAACCCTCAAAAAGAAAGAACGTCTACTTCTCACGGGACCGAACGGTATTGGAAAGACAACACTTCTTGAAACGCTCGCGACCGCGAAAGCAAAAGGCGAACACATAACTCCTGGTGTCCGCATTGGTTATTATCGCCAAGATTTTTCAACGCTCGATCCCGAAGAAACAGTGTATAAAACACTAAAGGAAACAATACGAAAAGGCGGAGAAGAAGAGCTCCGCTCCTGCGCTTCCGGATTTCTTCTTGACGCGGATATTCTAAGAACAAAAATTGGTTCACTCTCCGAAGGACAAAAAGGACTCGTGATGTTCGCGAAACTCGTCCTTGGAGAACCAGGGCTTCTAATCCTCGACGAACCGACAAACCACATCAACTTTCGTCACATTCCTGTTATCGCGAAAGCTCTCGATCG
>MHIZ01000021.1:0-20627 GCA_001817765.1 Candidatus Colwellbacteria bacterium RIFCSPLOWO2_02_FULL_44_20b
TCCGGTATTGATAAAGAGGGGAACGTTTACTTTGGCTCCGGTTTCAAGCTCCGCTACTTTTGTTCCGCCTTGCGCGGTATTACCCCGATCGTTCGGGGCGGTTTCTTTAACCACTAAGTCCATCTTCGCCGGCAACTCAACATCAACAATCTTTTCCTTGAAAAGCATTACTCGAACCTCAGTGTTAGGTTTCAAAAATTGACCCTTCGATCCAATCACTTCTTCACTAAGCAAGAATCGATTTTTTGGATCATTAAGATTAGAAAACCAAAATTCCCCGCGATGGTTATAAAGATATTTGATAGATTTCCGCTCAATATCATTATCTAAATCTTCAAACTGATCGCTCTGGTGGAAGTTCCGTGAAATAATCTGACCATTCAAAAGATTTTTGATCTTGGTTTGCATAACCGGTTTTCGCTGTTGCATACGAAGAAATGCCGCCTCAAGAACCTGATACGGCTGTTTCTCATATTCGAAGATAATCCCTGGTTTTAATTCGTTATAACTAAGCATTGGAATATAATAAATAAGTCAAAAATAAAGAAATCAGTGCTTGTGATTTCTTATTAAATCGTAGTATATATCAGGAATATAAAAATGGGAAGTCTGAAGAAAAAAACAGTTTACCCTGAGCAAAATCGGAGCCAAAGGGTTTACCCTGAGCAAAGCCGAAAGGTATTCGTAGGTCTCTCCGGAGGCGTAGATTCATCGGTCGCCGCTTTGTTGTTAAAAAAAGAGGGCTACAACGTTGTTGGCATCCATTTGAAGTGTTGGAATGAAAACGGTTGCGACGAAATAGAAGCTGAATATGCCCGCCGCGTTGCCGAAGCGCTCAAGATTCCATTCTACACATTCGATCTCGAAAAAGAATACGAAGCAAAGGTAGTACGCTATATGATCAACGGTTATAAAAAGGGAATCACGCCGAATCCGGACGTAATGTGCAACCGCGAAATTAAATTCGGCTTATTCCTCAAAAAAGCGCTCGAACTCGGCGCCGACTATATCGCAACCGGCCACTACGTAAAACTCGCGAAAAAGGGAAGTAAATATGCGCTCATCGCCGCGAACGACAAAAACAAAGATCAGAGTTATTTCCTATGGACCCTCACGCAAAACGATTTAAAATACTGTCTTTTCCCAATCGGAGAATATAAAAAACCCGAGATACGAAAGATCGCAAAAAGAACAAAACTTCCAACCGCGGACAAAAAAGATTCGCAGGGGATTTGTTTTATCGGAAAGATTTCGGTGAGTGATTTCCTGAGAAAATATATCCCCATCAAAAAAGGAAATGTTATAACAAAAGAAGGGAAAATCATCGGCACGCACGACGGCGTGTATTTCTATACAATTGGCCAGCGCACCGGACTCGGTAATCTCAAAAAAGAAAAAGGGGAGATTGAATCAAAGCCGTACTACGTTGCAGGAAAAAACATAAAAAAGAACGAACTCATCGTTGTCCGCGGTGAAAACAATGAAACGCTCTACAAAAAAGAAGTAACCCTCACGAACGTAAATTTTATAACCCCCCATACTCAATACTCTATACCCGATACTGTGCTCGCCCGTGTCCGCTACCGTCAGCCATTAAGTAAGGCAAACTTCAAAAAAGTTGGTTCACGATACGAGTTAACATTCGAAAAACCGCAAAAGTTCGTAACTGTTGGACAATCAGCGGTATTCTATCAAAAAAATCCCTCGGTAAACTCAGGACATCGCTCTGGTGAGCTCCGAATGCTCGGCGGAGGAATTATCGTTTGATTTGACAGATAAAATCAGGAAGAGTAAATTCCTCTTAGCCCTTTAAAAGGCCCTAATAACTACATAGAGCGGTTTCTTTCTAGGGAGCCGTCCTTTACAAGGGAAAAAAGACACTGGTTCAGGCATAAGTCGTGCCCAGGACTCACAATTTTATTAGTCGAAAGTTAGAAAAGTAGAGTAGTAAGTAGTTTTCGTTTCTCTATGTAGTAGTATGGTTGTCCAATCCCCCCACGGCTGGGGGATTTTCGTTTTCTAGGGACAAATTAAGGGTCTATTGACAAAAATAAATACTATGATATAGTATCTATGCTCTTTAAGAAGAGGATGTATACAGGACGAAGCGACAGAAGATGTTGCTTATGACCTGCTATATGGGTTGTATAAACGTTCAATTCCGAATAGGAAGAAAACGATCAACTAAAGGGCTATCGAGGACGCAACTCGAAGAGCCCACGCCGAATGGACCACTATCATACTGCAAAGTACTGATGGTTCTTCTGCAGAAGATTTCATACCTCGATAGTCGTTTCTTGTGGAGTAAAGCGCGGAACTCTTTTTAACCCGAACGTTTAGAGTTGAATCGCCTCCAAAGAACGAAACTTTCGACCACCCATATAGAGCCAGGATTTTCTCCTCTTTGTTGATCAGAGGAGATTGAAGGAGAGGGCAATCAAAACGCCCTCTTTTTGTTTTCTAAAAAAGGAACATATAATCCAAACAATGCGAATTCACGACATTGTCTTCTGGATCTCCACCTTTTTCTTAATCGGCGTCGCGCTGGGAAGTCTCAACGTAAACGGCTGGCTTATCACGATAATTGTTCTAGGAATTGCTGGTGGAAAAATAACCTACGGTTTTCTCAAAAAGAACAAAAAAGAAATTATTCTTGGTACACTAGGGTTTTTTATCCTCATTGGCTCATTTTACTTTCACATCTACACTGCGGCGACAAAAGAAAAAGTCGCGCTCGATGAAAAAATAAGTTTTGAGGGAATCATAATCAAAGAACCGAAACAGAAAATAAAAGTTCAAGAACTTACATTTAAACTCGAGCCGCCGCTTAAAGGAGAAATAACCGCGTATCTTGATCCATATCCTGAATACCATTACGGAGATAAGTTAAAACTCGAAGGAATCATCAAAAAATCATCAAGCAGCGACCGCCTCATTGCAGGGTTTCCAAAAGTAATAAGTAAAGAAGGTGGATACGGAAACCAATTTAAAGAAAAACTATTTACATTCAAAAATAAAGTCCTAAATGTATTTCGCGAAACATTAAGTCCGGAAGAGTCTGCGCTTGTTGCTGGTCTCACCTTCGGGGAACAAAGTGAGTTTAGTGAAAGATTTAAAGAAGCGTTGAAAGGTACAGGCACAAGCCATATCGTTGCTTTATCGGGGTATAACATCACGATTGTCGCGACCGTCGTCTCGCTTCTTCTTGGATATTTCATAAAAAGACAAAAGGCGTTTTATATAACAATTCTCGTCATCATCGGCTTTGTCGTAATGACAGGCGCCGAAGCATCAATCGTCCGCGCCGCTATTATGGGTATCATCGCGATGCTCGCGATGCAAAGCGGACGAATTTATAGTTTTAGAAACGCAATCGTAATTGCCGCGACCGTAATGGTTGTCGTAAATCCTAAAGTGCTTCTATTCGACGCCGGTTTTCAGCTTTCATTCGCCGCGCTTCTCGGAATCGTGTACTTAAAGCCATACATAGATAAACTCTTTCGAAAAAACCCCGAAACAGAAAGTACGCTGAATTGGAAAGAAAATCTAACAACAACGCTTTCAGCTCAACTCGCCACAATGCCGATTGTCTGGTTTACGTTTAAAGCTGTTACGCCATTCGCCTTTATCCCAAACCTTCTCGTTCTTGAAGCAGTTCCATTTACGATGGCGCTTGGCTTCATAACCGGCTTTGTGGGATTATGGTCGTATCATCTGGCGTTAATTCTAAGTTGGCCATTAAAACTTCTGCTCGAATACGAAATTCAAATCATTAACCTCCTCAGTAAAATCCTATGAGTAAAAAGGAAAAAATTCTACTGACACTCCTTATAGCCGCGAATCTTTTTGTCTGGATAAATATCGCGGGCGAGAGAAAAGTCGAGGCGCTTAATCTTTATTTTCTCGATGTCGGACAAGGTGACAGCTCACTCGCGATTCTCCCTGGCAATGTAAAAATTCTAACCGATGGCGGTCCCGATAAAAGCGTACTCTACGAACTAGCAGAAGTTCTCTCGACGACTGATAGGTATATAGACATAATCGCCGTTACACACGCGCAAAAAGATCATTTCTACGGACTAATTGACGTTTTAAAGCGCTACAAAGTCGGCACGATTCTCTGGAGCGGAAGAGATGGGGAAATCGAAAGCTGGAATGAATTTAAAAGAATTGCGAAAGAAAAAAACGTGCCAATGATAATTATAGACGAAGCCGATCAAGTGAAATATAAAGAGAGTACACTTACGATTCTTTCTCCCGATGTGCGTCTTCTCAACAACAAAGAAATTAACGAATCCTCACTCGTAACGTTTCTTGAAAGTGAAGGAGTAAAAATACTAGGGACTGGAGATATTGGAACAGACACGGAAAAATACCTCACAAAGAAGTACGATCTTGATATTGATATTTTGAAAGTCCCGCATCACGGTTCAAAATATTCTTCAAGCAAAGAATTCTTGAGCGAAGCAACGCCCGCGCTCTCAGTTATCCAAGTCGGCAAAAATAGTTATGGTCATCCAACAAAAGATGCGCTCAGTCGTCTCGCAAACATTGCGGCAAGCGTTTATCGCAACGACAAAAATGGTCGGATCCACCTTGAGATAGAGAACAGAGTTATAAAGATATTCGAAGAGTCAAACTATTAAAGATAAAAACAAAATTGCTTAAAATCAACAGAGAAAGAATCAGGGATGAAGTAACTAAATAAAATATAAAATACCCTATATATCAAAATACGCTATAGCAGATTCTGATATATGATAAAAAGCATATATAGAGAAAGAAAGTAGAAAAAGTTAAAAAATCTACATTTTGCATTCTTGGATTTTGGGGTGTAAAATCCAAAAAGCTAACCAAGTACTAATATGAGAACACTAACGAGCGAACTGGGGGAATATGTCGGAAAAGAAGTCGAATGTGCCGGATGGGTAGATGTACGACGTGATCACGGCAAAATCATCTTCGTTGACCTCCGTGATCGAAGCGGCACGGTTCAATTGGTATTTATCCCAAACGACAAAGAAACCTACGAAAAGGCGAGCAAACTCCGTTCTGAATGGGTAATCAAAATAAAAGGCGAGGTAAAAGAACGACCCGCTAATATGGTGAACCCAAACATCCCGACCGGAAAAATTGAGATTCCTGTAACATCGCTCGAGATCTTAAGCGAATCCGAGGCAATGCCGTTTGAAGTAAGCGGCGACGGAATAGAAATCAACGAAGAAGTACGAATGAAATATCGCTATCTCGATCTTCGCCGCTCACGGCTTCAAAGAAATCTTCGCAATCGCTCGAAAGTTACAAAATTCGTCCGCGACTTTTTTATTGAAAACGGATTTACCGAAATCGAAACCCCGGATATTTCAAAATCAACCCCAGAAGGCGCGCGCGACTATCTGGTGCCTTCTCGTGTCTACCCCGGCAAGTTCTACGCGCTTCCGCAATCACCTCAGCAATATAAACAGCTTTTGATGGTTGCTGGTCTTGAACGCTACTTCCAATTCGCGCGCTGTTTCAGAGATGAAGACACCCGCGGCGACCGCCAACCGGAGTTTACCCAACTCGACTTGGAAATGAGTTTCGTTGCTCAGGAAGATGTAATGGCAATCAACGAAGAAGCGCTCATTAAACTTGTTGAAACGCTCTATCCCGAAAAGAAAATCCAAGAAAAACCGTTTCCTCGTATTACCTATAAGGAAGCGATGGAAAAATACAAAACCGATCGCCCCGATGTTCGTAAGGACAAGAACGATCCAAATCTTCTCGCGTTTTGCTGGGTTGTTGATTTTCCGTTCTTCGAAAAAACTGACCCTTCGGCAAACTCAGGGCAAGTGAGCGGATGGACCTTTACGCACAACCCATTCTCACTGCCAAAACCGGAATTTATAAACGATCATCTCGCCGGAACAAACATCGAAACAATTCTCACAACACAATACGACATTGTGATGAACGGCTACGAAATCGGTGGGGGTAGTATTCGTGCTTACACGCCGGAACTTTTAAAAGCCACCTTCAAAACAATGGGTTTTGCCGAAGAACGAATGCAGAAAAACTTCGGCCATATGTTGAAAGCACTTGCAATGGGCGCACCTCCGCACGGCGGCATTGCCTGGGGTTTCGATCGCTTGATGATGCTACTTCAAAACGAACCAAACATCCGCGAAGTCATCGCATTCCCAAAAACAGGGGACGGCAGAGACCTATTGATGGACGGCCCCTCCGAAGTAGACGAATCCCAACTCAAAGAACTTCACATCAAACTCCTCGAACCCAAAAAGTAAAGAATACTATGGAAAATAATTCACAGAATCAAAATATGAAATGTCCAAAGTGCGGTAAGGAAATGGTTATAAAGAAACAGGACATCAGTCACGATTCAAAAAATAATAAACAATATAATCGAACTGTATACTGGTGCGAACAAGATGATGTGTGGGGGAATATCGAAATTCCGAAAAAAGCCTGAAGTTCTCGAGTATGCAAACCATCCTCATAACCGGTGGAAGTAAGGGAATCGGTTACGCGACAGTCAAAAAATTCCTAAATGAAGGATGGAGTGTTGTGACTACCTCAGTAGACGGTAAAGTTGATATCGAATCAGACCGTCTGGCCGTAATCCCGCTCGACTATTTGAAATCGGAAACAATTGTTTCCGCTGTTGAAGAAATCAAAAAGCTAAACACCCCGATCGACGTTCTCATAAACAACGTAGGCATTCTCTTAGAACACGAAGACAATGAACTTGATATTCAAAAACTTCGACAGACGTTTGAGGTTAACGTCGTAGGCACGATTGATTTAACCGAACGCCTTCTTGCTGAATCACTTGTTAAGTCAGACGGCCACATCGTAAACATCTCTTCAGGAACGGGATTGCTTTCAGATGAAATAAGAAACGAATGGGTTTGTACCTCCTATCGTATTTCAAAAGCCGGAATCAATATGTACACGAAAACCCTCGCCTTTCGCTTAAAAGAAAAGGGGATTGTAGTTTCCGCAATCACACCCGGTTGGGTAAAAACACAAATGGGCGGCGACGAAGCACCCCGTACTCCCGAAGAAGCCGCCGAAGATATCTTCTGGTTAGCAACTCAAAAAGGTATTGAAACCGGAAGTTTTTGGCAACAGAGAGAAAAGAGAAATTGGTAATAAAAAAGCGCCAGGATAAAGATCCTGGCGCTAATGTCCTCGGCTACACTAATATCGTATCTCCGTTGGTATATACAACTTCCCGTTCATTAATGTGGTACCACCAGGAGTAACTCTAGTCATTACATCATCTTGCGGGTCAACATAATACGCTATTGGCGAACCGTTTTCGTAAACCCAAAAAAGATTCCATGCATGACCGGCGATGAGAGTATTCGTGATAGGATCTCGCAATTCTCCACCGACAAATCCTACTGCTGTGATACCTAATTCAGCCATACGAGCCTTGAGCGTGTCAGTGAAATCATCACAATCGTACTTATCATTTATCCACTCGCGGGCATCAGTAGAATCAGCCGCAATAACTTCTTTGAGCTTATCGATAGTGAGATAGTAGTAAGTACCATCCCTGTAAAGCGTCGATTGATTTATGGAGAACTCCTTTCCAAGAAGTTCTAGAGATCGTCCATATAATTCACCGCCCCAAAAAGCAAAAAGATCGTTTTGTCCCAAAGTTATATTGGGTTCGTACCTTGCCTTTAGAAATTTATTGCGCCATTCGAGATCGGCATTCCTAATTTCAAGGTCAGTTTTTTCATAATCGAGCCTAAGAACCTTGGTATCAAGCTCCTTGTTCGTTGAAACAAGTTCGGTGTTCGTAACACTGAGAATCGCTACTTTATTGGTTAAATCCTTGCTTTGGCTTGCCAAAACTTGGACCTTCCCATCAAGCCGAGCGTTGTCTCGATCGGCTTTAGCCCTGGCCTCTTCCGCTTTAGTTTTAGCTTCTTCCACGCGAGACCTTTCTTCATCGACGAGTTTTTTCTCGTCTTGCAGCTTAGTATACTCACCTGAAAGGCGAGTATAACTCTCTTCCCAACTATGGTTTTCAACTGCCAAGTTATGACCATCTTGTATAAGAGAATCAACCTGACTCACGAGAACCTCATTGCTCTCCCGAGTCGCTTTAATAAGGCGGTGTTTGGCCGCTAAGTCGATCGTGCCACCCGCAAAGGCGACAAGAAAGACAATAGCGAACAAAAGAAACAACCGAGCATGGTTACATTGTTTCATATATTTTTCTTTCAAAGAACCTATTTAGCGAAAAGCTAAATAAGTTCAAAGATAAATAAACTTATTTAAGCTTTCGACAGGGAGAATATAGCATAAAATATAGGTTCTGTCAAAGTAGAAAAGAATGCGAGAAGTTAGAGTTCTCCACTTGCGTTTCCATGGAGAGGGTTTATACTATAAATGATCCTGCTTTTTGAAAGATTCCGGACTGAAATAATTTTTAAAGGGAGATCAAGAGTATTTGTTTCCTTGGAGACAAATTGAGATCACCCACCTGAATTTAACCAGGAATCTTAAGAGAGCGGGATTTTAAGTACCCAAAAGGCAAAATACCCATACAAGGGTGTTTTTTATTACTTACTAGCTTAAAATCAGAACTATTGACAGAGAGTTATATAAGTGCTAAATTCTCGGCAGAGTTGGGGGATCGCCTAGCGGATTTCCTCAGCTAAAGCTAACAGCTAGGCTCCATATCACGACGATTCCCGGTCTTTATGGAGAAGAACAGGGATTTCCCCAAAAGCTGATGTACTCCGGCTAAAGGGAGAATGCATAAGGAGTACCCCCCAGGCCTGCGCCTGGGGGTATTTTTATTTTATTGACTAGGAAAGCGGTCTGTGTTATCTTAAAAGCCTTAGATTTCAAGGTCCTTTGACATAACGCGGCTTTAGAAACCGCACTTAATAAATAAATGAATTGCTTATGCTTAAAAAGAAACTTGTTAGTTTCTTGCTTATCGCATTCTTGTTTTCGCTTCTGCCGAGCATCGGCCTTGCGAAAACAAATCCACCAGAATCCGAATATATCGGGTACCACGACAACACCTCGTGTGATGTCATAACTGGTTGGGCAAAGAAAAGAGACAGTATTGAAAACGTTGAAATAGCTGTAATTCTCGACTTTCCATTCGGAAGAGTTGAGGACAAAGAATTCGAAATCACAAAGGTGATTAATAAAGAAGTTGGACGCTTCAAAGCCGATCTTTTTCGACCAGATCTTCCGTACGAAGACAAAAATCACGGATTCTCATGGAAAATGCCCGATTCATTAAAAGATATGTATCACGAGTTCTATGTCTACAGCATCGGAAACGATGGAAAACCAGAAATGCTCCTGAACAGATCTGGGCAGGGCGTTTACTGTGGTCCTGAACGAGTAGTACATCCAATTGGAACGTTACTCGAAGTCACGAAAGGAGGTCTTGAGGTTCGTGCTGGCGCTGGACTTGAACATCGAAAACTACGATGTTGGGCACCAGGCTATTGCTATGGAACTAGGAAACTTCCGAAGAGTTCAATTATAACCGTAAAAGATGTTGTACTCGATAAAGATGGAGATTCTTGGTATAAAATCGATCCCGGCATTCATTGGAAAGTCGACGTACCATGGTGGCTAGATCAAAGCGATTGGTTTATCGAAGCAAATCCTGCTGAGGTACGGAAAGTGCTACTCGAAAACGAAATTACAGTTTTCCCGGAAACAAAAACAAGTGATAAAAAAATAGTCATCGATCTTTCTGAAAAGAAAGAATATGTGTATGAAGGAGATAGGCTACTTTTTATAACCTGTATTGCAACTGGGTTGAATGGTACTCCAACACCACTTGGGAGCCAAAAAATTTACCGAAAATGGGCGAGTCGCTATATGCAATGCCAAGGCGATTGCGATTTACCGGGTGTCGGATTCAATCTGTATTTCGGCGTACAAACAGAGTATTCGAAAGGAGGGCAAGCGGTTCACGAAGCGTATTGGAGAAAGACAAATGAATTTTGCAGTCAACGCAGTCACGGATGTGCGAATAATATGATTGGTATCGGTCGTTGGCTGTATCAATGGGTCGGCCCGTGGGATAATACTAAACCCACCGAGGTCACCGTAACTGTTCAACGATAATTCTATGCCTATTCCAACAATCTCCAAGCAAGAATCAAAGTTTCAGGTTATCTATTCTACGAAAGCAAAAAGACCGGAAGTGAATAAATGGCTAAATCAAATCTGTAAGATAAACGGATTCGAAGAAAAGAAAGAATTGGAAGAAATTCAGGATAGTTAGAAAGTCTAAACGGGACCGCCTTGGTCCCGTTTTTTGATTTCCGAAAAAGAGAATCTACAATCCCAAAACCTCAACCATCTGCTTCAAAAGCGACAACACAACCGGTGCCGGAAGCAAGCTATTCGACGGCGTACCCGAATCGTCGTTTACAACCCACGGCTCCTGAATGATTTTCACTCCGTGAGCTGGTGAACTTCCCTCAAGTTCAAACCGATATCCGGGCGTAATCTCATATTCATCAATAGTTGTTGCCGCCCCCGCAACAGGAATTGAATTGCGAAGATAAATTTTCGAAACTCCTTGGAGTGTAGAAAGCGTCTCCATAATCTGCTCATCAAGCTGAACCCGATCGCGAATCGCTTCGATTCCCAAGCTATCACCCTCCTTCGCAACCATTCGGGCGCCGCCGCACTTCGGATCATCACAGATCAAATAAAATTCTTGTTTCGTAGCGTCATATCCAACTTCTTTTGTGCATAGAACTCTCGTATTACGTGGTGTCTGACACACAGGGCAAACAACGCGGTGCTTCATCCGCTCATCAATAACCGCCTCTGGCACGTCGATAAACACAAAAAAATCAGGATCTTCGCGATAACCGATAAGCGATCGAAAGAAAAGTGAATAAGAAATTTGATCAAGGTTTCGAGGAAATCCGTCAACAAAAATCGCCTTTCTATCAAGGCGATCAATCTCTCGTTCAACGAGCGCTAAGATAACTTCTGTCGGAAGAAGTGTCTTTGTATCTCGTCCCTCAATCACATCAAAAATCTTTTCAACTGAAATAAAACCGCGATATCGCTTTTGTAAAAATTCAAGAAGTTCTGCCCGTTTCGCTTCATCACTAAGCTCTTTATGAGTGTTTCGAACAACATCACCAACCGAAAGATGAGCAACGTGTTCCCTACCAACTGCTTCCATAAAAAGTTTCGCATACGTTCCTTTGCCCGAATTCTTTTTACCTAAAAGAAAAGCGACAAATGTATTGCCTGCCTCCAAGTATTCTTTTATTTTTTCAATATCAGCCCGCGCTTTAAGATCAAAATACTCGCGCCGCGAAACCGGATCCTCAAGATTAAATCTTTTAGTAACACCACTGACCTTTGTTGAGAAAAGAGGAAACGATATGTTTTTCATAACCGTTAATAAATTAGTTAATAAAAAATAAAGCGCCAAAGCACAAGGGCAAAGAACTAAGAATCTTCCAGTCGGGCCGCCGAGAATCGAACTCGGACTATATGCACCCCATGCATACGTACTACCACTATACGACGGCCCGTCAAAAGGTGCGGGACGTACTACTCGCCTCGCTGAAGCCCTGCCTGCCGGCAGGTTTGGCGAGAATAGGTCGGTATATCCCGACGTTTAGTAAAAGTCGGGACCCCAACTTCCTTAATTCTATCTAATCGAATACGTCGGGGTTACAGCCCGGAAGACAAAGCCTGTCTTTATTAAACCCGTACTGCTTTCTTCGTGTGTGTTTTAATACACGAAACACACGCCAAAATTCGCCGCTTGCCCGCCTCGGGAGTGAACCACTGAAGATTCGGATATTTTCGTTTTAACGGTGTCGGATTGTAATGACCACGAAGCTTTTTGCGAGCGCCGCGCAATATCGAACCCTTGCCGCATAATGCACATTCTTTCATGAAAATAGCAGTAAAATTTAGAAATACTATAAACTAGTATATGATGAATGGCAAGAGAAAAGGAATAAACCAATGATCGAGGTAACACTATTTCAAATCGTCATCCTGATCTTTTCAGTTGTCGTGCACGAAGTCTCGCACGGTATGATCGCGTATAAACTCGGCGATCAGACGGCAAAATTGCAAGGGCGGCTGACGTTAAATCCGTTAAAACATCTCGATCCTATCGGCTCATTTATCGTGCCGCTCGTCCTCATCCTTCTTCCTGGTGATTTTGTCTTTGGTTGGGCAAAGCCGGTTCCATATAACCCATACAATTTAAAAGATCCGAAAAAAGGCGGGGGATTGATTGCCGCCGCCGGACCCTTAAGTAATTTTGCGATCGCGGCAATTTTCGGAATAGTATTGAAGCTTGTAAGTATAAGTAATTTCGGAAATGAGCTTCTATTCACGGCGTTTCATTACATTATCTGGATCAATCTTTTACTCGCCGTTTTTAATCTTGTTCCAATCCCGCCGCTCGATGGTTCGAAAGTACTCTATGCGCTTCTGCCGGAAAGCTCAAAAGCTAACCAAATAATGAAAAGTCTCGAGATGTATAGCCTTCCGATACTTTTCATTTTTCTCGTTTTCGGTTTCAGATTGATACTTCCAATCGTTGACGCGCTCTATAGTTTGATTACGTAGATAGCAGAGCGCCCGCATTCTATTTGCAAAAACAAAAGGATTTCAGTAGAATGTGGTCAATATCCGAAATTCGGTTTTCCGTAAGAAGGATACAGGGACCCCCCCCTCTCTATTTATAAAGGGTTGAGTGGTCTTGTCCTGAAAAATAGGATTTGATATAGTTTGTGCCGTTACGAAGATATGCCAACAATCTCACAACTTTTAAAAAAGGGAAGAAAGAAACAGGTAAAGAAATCGAAGACCCCTGGACTAGGGCGTTATTTTAATTACCTCAAAAATAAACCGCTTGATCGGCCTTCGCCCTTCAAGCGTGGTGTATGTCTTAAAGTTTTCACGACAACTCCAAAGAAACCGAACTCAGCGCTCCGAAAAGTGGCGCGCGTGCGGTTGACGAATGGATATGAAGTAACAGCCTATATTCCGGGAGAAGGACACAACTTACAAGAACACTCTGTTGTTATGCTTCGCGGGGGCAGGGTAAAAGACTTACCGGGTGTCCGGTATCACATTATCCGTGGCCGACTTGATGCAACGGGCGTTGAAGGAAGGAAACGCAGTCGAAGTCTCTACGGTGTAAAAAAATCAAAGAAAGGCAAGTAAAAAATGAGAAAAAAACGGAATTACAAACGAACATATAGACCTGATGTGAAATATGACAGCGTGATTGCATCGCGTCTGATTAATTATCTAATGAAAGACGGCAATAAAACTGCCGCCGAAAAAACACTCTATCGAGCGCTTGAACAAGTTGAAGAAAAATTAAAGCAAAATCCGATGCAAGTACTTGAAAAAGCACTTGAAAACACAACGCCGCTTGTAGAGGTTCGTTCTCGTCGTGTTGGTGGCGCGAACTATCAAGTGCCGGTTGAAGTTCGTCCGGAACGAAAATTTATGCTTTCAACCCGTTGGCTTTTAGCCGCCGCCCGTTCGAAAAAGGGCCGTCCGATGTTTGAGAAATTAGCAGATGAAATTATCGCCGCTTCGAAAAACGAGGGTGATGCTATTAAAAAGAAGCTTGACGTCCATCGAATGGCTGAGGCGAATAGAGCGTTTGCTCATTTTGCCTGGTAATTCTCCGAGACTATGCCCCG
Source organism: Candidatus Colwellbacteria bacterium RIFCSPLOWO2_02_FULL_44_20b (assembly GCA_001817765.1). Lineage (GTDB taxonomy): Bacteria > Patescibacteriota > Minisyncoccia > UBA6257 > Colwellbacteraceae > O2-12-FULL-44-13. The sequence goes on from MHIZ01000021.1 coordinate 13,707, forward strand.
TCAGCACCCAATTGAAAAAATAAGAGATATCGGCATTATTGCCCATATTGATGCTGGAAAAACCACGACAACCGAGGGTATTTTGTATTTAACAGGACGCACGCATAAAATCGGCGCGGTGCACGAGGGTGACACTCAAATGGACTGGATGGATCAGGAACGCGAACGGGGAATTACAATTACTTCCGCCGCGACTGCTTGTGAATGGGAATTAAAACATTACCCATCAACTGGAAAGCACGGAGTTAGTATTATTGATACCCCAGGTCATATCGACTTTACTGTCGAAGTAAAACGATCACTCCGCGTTCTCGATGGAGCGGTTGTTGTATTCGACGGCAAAATGGGCGTTGAGCCGCAATCTGAAACAAACTGGCATTATGCCGACGAGTACAATGTCCCGCGAATCTGTTTTATTAATAAAATCAATCAGACTGGCGGTGATTTTTATAAAAGCTTAGCTTCGATTAAAGAACGGTTGAACCCGAACGCAATCGCGGTGCAGTTACCGATCGGTTTTGAAAAAAGCATTCGAGGCGTTGTTGATCTTGTTGCTCTAAAGGCATATACCTACACCGATTTTCACGATAAGGAATTAAAAGAAGAAGAGATCCCTGCCGCTATGAAAGAGGAAGTTACGAAGTATCGGACTGAACTCATTGAAAAAGCTGTCGAACACGATGACAAACTTATGGAGAGATACCTTGAGAATGGAGAAATTACGCAAGCCGAACTCGTAGACGCGATTCGCAAAGGAACAATCGCTGGCAAACTTTTTCCTGTATATGGCGGTGATGGCCGCGGTGTAATTGTCGAAACTGTTCTTGATGGTGTTGTAAATTACCTGCCAGCTCCAAGTGATCTTCCTCCGGTTAAAGGAACGCATCCGGAAACAGGAGAAGAAATGACGCGTGAAGCAAAAGATGATGCGCCGTTAAGCGCGCTTGCGTTTAAGATTGCGGCAGATCCGTTTGTAGGAACTCTTACATATTTCAGAGTGTATTCAGGCACGTTAAAACGCGGAAGTTACATTTTAAACTCGACAAAAGGCACCCAAGAACGCGTTGGTCGGGTACTTCGTATGCACGCGAACCACCGCGAAGAAATTGAAGAGGTCTATGCCGGCGGCATCGCCGCGATTGTGGGACTCAAAGACACAACAACCGGTGACACCTTGTGCGATCCGGACAAATCAATTGTGCTCGAAAACATTAAATTCCCGGAACCTGTTATCTCGGTTCGCATCAGTCCAAAGACAAAAGCTGATCAGGAAAAAATGGGTATTTCATTGCATAAGCTTGCCGAGGAAGATCCGACGTTCCGTGTAAGCGGCGATCCTGACACAGGCGAAACAATCATTTCAGGAATGGGCGAACTCCATCTTGAAGTGCTCGTAGAACGTATGAAACGGGAGTTCGGCGTTGAGGCAAGTGTCGGTCGGCCGCAAGTCGCGTACAAGGAAACAATTCTAGGTGAGGCGGAGGCCGAAGGAAAATACATCCGCCAATCCGGTGGTCGTGGTCAATACGGACACGTCTGGATAGAGGTCAGGCCGACAGAAGAGCGAAATGCTGGCTATGTTTTCGTAAACGCGATCAGAGGCGGTGTTATTCCGCAAGAATATATTCCTGCCGTTGAAAAAGGTATCAGGGAGGCAATGGAGAGAGGTATCGTTGCGGGTTATCCGATGATTGATATCGAAGCAAAACTTTTTGATGGCTCGTATCACGACGTCGACTCATCAGAAGCCGCGTTCAAAATCGCCGCTTCAACTGCGTTTCAAGAAGCCGCGAGAAAATCAAAACCAGTTATCCTTGAACCAATTATGAAAGTACAAGTCATCGCGCCGCCCGAATTCTTAGGTGATGTGACGGGAGATCTTTCTGCGAAACGTGGAAAGATTGAAGCTTTGAACGATAGGCCAAACATCAAAGTAGTTGACGCGAAAGTGCCACTCTCGGAAATGTTCGGTTACGCGACGAAACTCCGCTCAATGACACAAGGGAGAGGATCGTTTACAATGGAATTCGACCGGTACGATGTTGTACCGAAAAGCATTGAACAAATGATTGTCGAAGGTAAAAAATAATTAATGTAATAAGGTCGAAAAATCCTTTTGTGGGACTCGTCCTGAGCCCGTCAAAGGATTGACAAAGACGCCATTTCCTTATAGGATTATGTCGTCGTAAAGATAAACGTCATTTTTTTATACACAACAGCATGGCAGAAAAAGCAAAGTTCGTTCGCGGCAAGCCGCACGTGAACGTCGGCACCATCGGTCACGTTGATCATGGCAAGACGACGCTCACGGCCGCGATGACTCACGTCCTTTTTATGAAAGGATGGGCGGCGAAGGAAGAGGGAGTCGATAATATCGACAATGCTCCGGAAGAAAAAGCGCGTGGTATTACAATTGCGCTTCATCACTCTGAATACGAATCAGAGAAGCGCCATTACGCGCACATCGACTGTCCTGGGCACGCTGACTATATTAAGAATATGATTACCGGTGCCGCTCAAATGGACGGCGCCATTCTCGTTGTTTCAGCGGCTGACGGTCCAATGCCGCAGACACGGGAGCACATTCTCTTAGCTCGCCAAGTCGGTCTTCCCGCGCTTGTCGTCTTCTTAAACAAAGTTGATCAAGTTGATGATCCGGAACTTTTGGATCTCGTTGAAGCTGAAGTTCGTGAACTTTTGAGCAAATACGAATTTCCTGGAAACACAACCCCGATCATTCGTGGTTCGGCGTTGAAAGCGCTTGAAGCAAAGTCAGCTGATGACGAGGCGGCAAAACCGATCCTCGATCTTGTAAGCGCGCTTGATACATTCATTCCCGATCCGGTTCGAGAAACAGATAAACCGTTCTTGATGCCGATTGAAGACATCTTTTCAATCGAAGGACGCGGTACTGTCGTAACCGGCCGTGCCGAGCGTGGAATTCTTAAGGTAAACGAAGAAATTGAAATCATCGGTTTGAAACCGACGCAGAAGACTGTTGTTACTGGAATTGAAATGTTCAACAAGATGCTTGACGACGCCCAAGCGGGTGACAACGTCGGTATCTTGCTTCGTGGTACGAAAAAAGAAGATGTTGAACGCGGACAAGTCATTGCGAAACCAGGAAGCGTTACGCCGCATACAGATTTCGAAGCCGAAGTTTACATCTTGAGCAAAGAGGAAGGTGGACGCCACACCCCGATGTTTGCTGGTTATAAGCCTCAATTCTACATTCGCACAACTGACGTAACTGGTGAAATTACACTTCCCGAAGGAACCGAAATGGTAATGCCGGGCGATACGGTAAAATTCACGGTAAAACTCATTGCTCCAGTCGCGCTTGAAGAAAAACAACGGTTCGCTATCCGCGAAGGCGGAAAAACAGTTGCCGCCGGTGTTGTAACAAAAATTACGAAGTAAACTCGAAAACAAAAAATAGTTCTCGAAAAACAAAACGATGGCGAAATCACAAGAAAGCGAAAAGACAAAAATAAAACTACGCGTAAAGTCCTACGACCATAAACTTGTCGACAACTCATGCCGGCAGATTATCGAAGTGGCGCGCAGGAATGATGCGGAAATTATGGGTCCGACCCCGCTTCCGACCGAATTCAAACGGTATACCGTCAATCGTTCAACGTTCATCGATAAAAACTCTCGAGAACAATTTGAGATGCGGATTCACAAAAGGCTTATCAATATTGTGAACCCGAATCAAAAGATCATTGAAGCGCTCTCTGACCTGAACCTGCCTGCCGGCGTTGATATCGAAATCAAGCTCGGTTAGACAAATAAAAAAGCTTGCCCTGAGCGATCCCGGGTTCATCAAAGGAGAGTCGAAGAGTGGACAGAGAAAAGAAAATAGTATAGTATCGTTTTCGGGTACATAGCTCAACACAGGAATTTAAAGAGTCCGCGGCTAACCCCGCGGCTCTTTATTTATACGCTCTAAGAATGAAATACATCACAGGCAAAAAGGTGAAAATGACGCAGGTTTTTAAGGATGACAAAGTCATCCCGGTAACCGTTATTGCGGCCGAGGGCCTGGGAAATTCTGAAACCCCGGAAATCAAAGAAGGCGATAAAGTGAAGGTAAGCGGGACCTCAAAAGGCCGCGGATTCCAAGGCGTTGTGAAACGATATGGATTTCACGGCGGCCCCAAAACACACGGTCAAAAAAATCGTCTTCGTGCGCCGGGATCAATTGGAAGTACGGCCCCTCAAAAAGTCTACCCAGGAAGGCGTATGGCTGGACGTATGGGCGGCGTAAAAATCACTGTAAAAAATCTGAGGGTTGTTGAAATCAACAAAGAAAAACAAGAAATTTTGCTTCAAGGCGCCGTTCCGGGAAACAGAAAAGGAAAGGTGAAAATTTATCCGAAACAATGACAGCCGATCTCTACAATCAAGAGGCAAAGAAAATCGGAACAGTTGAGTTGCCGGACAAGATTTTTAAGCGTTCATGGAACGCTGATTTAGTGCACTTCGCGGTGCAAGCCCAAATGGTAAATAAGCGAAAACCAATTGCTCACACAAAAGACAGAAGTGAAGTACGAGGCGGTGGAAGAAAACCATGGCGCCAAAAAGGAACTGGCCGCGCGCGCCATGGTTCAACCCGTTCACCGATCTGGATTGGTGGTGGCGTAACCCACGGTCCGCGGAATGAAAAGAAGTTTGAAGTAAAAATAAACAAGAAAATGTTGAAAGGCGCGATCCAGACAGCGCTCTCAAAACGGGTTGCTGATGAGGAATTTAAAGTAGTTGATTCATTGATAATTGCGGAAGCAAAAACAAAAAATATCGCGGCCATCCTCAAAAACTTTTTCGAAAAAAATCCAAACGCGCTTATTATCGCTGAAAAAAATAATAAGAATATCTATCGGGCGAGCAAAAATATGAAAAATGTAAAAAGTATAAGCGCCGATACGTTGAACATCTACGATTTGATGAGATATAAAACAATCTTACTTGAAGAAAAAGCCCTGGAAACTATAAAAACCCGCTATGGCACTGTTTAAAAAATCACAACCAAAAAAGGAAGAGCCGAAAGCGGAAGTAGTAAAAGAGGTAAAAAAAGAAACATCCGCGAAAAAAACCGGACCGGCAAAAACCGCGAAGTTTGATTACTTTGTTATTAAAAAACCCTGGATTACAGAAAAAGCCACGACAGAAAGCTCAAAGAATAAATATGCGTTTCTCGTGAAAAAGGACGCGGTCTCCCCTGAAGTCAGAAAAGCGGTTGAAGCTATCTATAAAGTAAATGTTATAGGTGTGAGTATGGTAAATACAAAATCAAAAACACGTCGCCTCGGGCGGAGTGTCGGAAAAAAAGCAGGTATTAAAAAAGCTATTGTTACCGTAAAAGAAGGTCAGTCAATCGATATTATCCCGCATTAAAAACAATGAAGCAGTATAAACCAAGAACTCCTAGCCAGCGATTTCTTTCTCACGTTGATTACACGAAACTGAGCAAGGAGAAGCCGATGAAAACGCATACAAAGCGTTTGAAAACCAATGCCGGTAGGAACAACCAAGGACGAATAACAGTCCGTCATCAAGGCGGTGGCGTGAAACAATTGTACCGTTTGGTTGACTTCAAACAAAATAAAAGCAATGTGCCCGCGCGAGTTTTAGGAATTGAGTACGATCCGTACCGCACAGCGTTCATTGCCCGAATCGTTTACAAAGACGGCGCTAAAAGCTATATTATTGCTCCAGACGGCTTGAAAGTTAGGGATGAGGTAATAACAGCGGAAAATGCTCCGCTTAAAATCGGTAACCGGCTTATGATAAAAAATGTGCCGGTCGGCTACAGCGTTCATAATATCGAACTACAGCCGGGTCAAGGCGGAAAAATTGCTCGCTCTGCTGGAGGAAGCGCCGAGATTCTTGCTCAAGAAAACGGGTACACGATGATAAAATTAACCTCCGGAGAAGTACGAAAAGTTCTCTGGAGTGGTCTTGCATCGCTCGGTACGGTTTCAAATACAGAGCATAGCTTGGTAAATCTAGGAAAAGCCGGACGTTCGCGCTGGTTAGGCGTACGACCGACGGTTCGCGGTTCAGTAATGAATCCTGTTGATCACCCGTACGGTGGAGGTGAAGGCAAGCAACGCCGCGGTACGCGCAGGCCGAAAACCCTCTGGGGCAAAGTAACCGGCGGACGAAAGACGCGAAACCCGAAAAAATGGTCATCAAAACTTATTGTGAAACGTCGTGTTTCAAAACGTAATTCAAAGTAACATATGAGCCGAAGTTCAAAAAAAGGTCCGTATATTGACGAGAAGCTTCTGAAAAAAGTAGGCCGTCTTAAGATTGGCGACAGAACCGTGATTAAAACCTGGGCGCGAGCCTCAGAAGTCGCTCCGGAAATGGTCGGATTCACCTTTGGTATTCATAACGGCAAGAATTTCGTTGAAGTACTTATGACTGAAGATATGGTAGGTCATAAACTGGGAGAGTTTTCTCCGACAAAGAAATTCGTAAGGCACGGAGGTAAAATTCAAAAAGAGATGGAGAAAAAAGTGGAAGACACAACTCGCACTGCCCAAACAACCGCGAAAACAACCACTGAAAAGAAATAGATATGGCAGAAACACAAGCAAAATTGAATAACTTAAGAATCGCGCCGCGAAAAGTTCGCCTGGTCGCGGATCTTATTAAAGGAATGTCTGCCGCCGAGGCGCGGGCAGAATTGACATTTTCAAAAAAGCGCAGTGCTCCGGCAATCTTGAAACTTTTACAATCAGCAGTCGCAAACGCGAAAAACAATCAGAAGCTTGAAGAAGATAAGCTTTACATAAAATCAATCAGAGTTGACAAGGGTCCTATGTTAAAAAGAGCTCTCCCACGAGCCCGTGGTATGGCAACTCCGATCCACAAAATCTGGAGTCACGTGATAATTGTCCTAGAAACAAACGA
>MHIZ01000021.1:20642-20947 GCA_001817765.1 Candidatus Colwellbacteria bacterium RIFCSPLOWO2_02_FULL_44_20b
AACGAAGATTTGAAGCCGCCCCGATTTACATTCCACGCAAGAAAAAAGATAGGAAGAAAAACAAAAGAAGAAAAAAGGGAAGCTCCGAAAGAAAAACAGGAAAAGCCAAAACTTTCGGAAGAAGGAAAAAAAGACGAAATAGTGACAAAAAAGGGCGAGGCGCCGGTCAAAAAGTTTTTCCAGCGTAAGGTAATCTAAAAATCAACTATGGGACAAAAAATAAGACCAGATTCATTACGGCTTGGAATCATACGGGACTGGAGTTCTCGGTGGTTTACGTCGAAGAAAAATCGAAAAATATGGCT
>MHIZ01000021.1:20977-27882 GCA_001817765.1 Candidatus Colwellbacteria bacterium RIFCSPLOWO2_02_FULL_44_20b
AAATCGAAAAATATGGCTTGAGGAAGACGTGATGTTCCGAAGAATAATCAAAGAGAAGATCGGCCAAGCCGGAATTATCAAAGTAGACATAGAACGCACCGCCGACCAATACCGTTTGTTTATTAAAGCAGCTCGCCCAGGCCTTATTATTGGCCGTGGCGGAAAAGGCATTGAAGAGCTTACGAAAGCACTTGAGAAGAGCTTAATAAAGCTTCATGAAAGGGAAAAAGATAAGAAGCCGGTTCGACTGAGTGTCAATGTTGAAGAATTAAAACGCTCGGAAATTTCCGCTCAAAATGTCGCTCAAAACATCGCGTGGGACATCGAAAAACGCGTAAAATTCAGAAAGGCAATGAAACGACACCTTGAACTTATGATGCAAAACAAGGAGTGCCTTGGCGCGAAAGTACGGCTCTCAGGCAGACTTGATGGCAACGAAATTTCAAGAACAGAATGGCTCGCGAAAGGAAAGATTCCCTTGCAAACGCTTCGTGCGAATATTGACTTCGGTACAGCAAGTGCTTTCGCAAGCTACGGCGTTGTCGGCGTAAAAGTCTGGATCTATAAAGGAGAAGTTTTTGGAGAAGATAAAATACGATAATGACGCTTTTAATTCCAAAGAAAGTTAAACACCGCAAGTGGTCAAAAGGCCGTTCACGAAAACGCCTTGTTGAAACACGCGGCACAACACTTGGGTATGGCAACTTTGGTCTCCAGGCGTTGGGAAGTTCTTGGATTACGTCTCGCCAAATTGAAGCTGGACGCAAAAGTATTTCTCGTTTTGTAAAGAAACAAGGCAAAATGTGGATTCGAGTTTTCCCCGATAAGCCAGTAACCACCCGCCCTCCGGAAACAACGCTTGGTGGTGGCAAGGGAAGCGTCGATCATTATGTATTTCCTGTAAAACCCGGAAGAATTATTTTTGAAGTAGACGGCCTCCTTGAAAAAGACGCCCGTGAAGCGCTACGGCTCGCCGGACACAAAATGCCATTTAAAACAAGAATTGTTAAAGAATAGAAACCAATGAAAAAACGGGAATTCCAAAATATGAAAAACAGTTCTGCTGGCGAGTTAATCAAGAACACTGAAGAAAGCCGTGAGAGATTGCGGGTATTGAAATTTGATCTTGCCGCAGGCAAAGTGAAGAACGTCAAAGAAATACGACAGATAAAACAAGCAATAGCCCAAATATTGACAGTTATAAAAACAAAACAAGAAAAATGAACAGCGTAGGACCAAGAAAATTGAAAGGAATCGTTGTCTCCGATAAGATGCAGAAAACTGTCGTCGTGTCGGTGGTACGGTTCAAGACAGATTCAAAATATTTGAAGCGTTATAAAGTAACGACCCGTTTTAAGGCTCACGACGAGAAAAACGAATTTCACACAGGCGACAAAGTCGTGATTCAGGAAACAAGGCCGATTTCAAAAGAAAAGCACTGGCGAGTAATAGAAAAACTATGATCCAAGAACGATCCATCTTAAAAGTTGCTGATAACAGCGGTGCAAAAACAATCCGTTGCTTTAGAGTTTTAGGTGGAAGTCGCAAACGGTATGCGCGCGTCGGCGAAATTATTATTGCCTCTGTCCGGGTTGCTGAACCGCGAAAAGCAGTCAAGAAAAAAGAAATTGTTCGAGCTGTTATTGTACGTACTCGGGAAACGATTCGTCGCAAAGATGGCTCCCTGATTCGTTTTGATGAAAATGCGGCAGTGTTAGTTGATGCGAAAAATGAACCGCGCGCGACTCGTGTATTCGGTCCCATTCCCCGGGAAATAAAAGAAAAAGGTTTTGAAAAAATAGGCTCGCTCGCTCAAGAAATTGTGTAATTACGGAAATGAATAAAGTAACGATCAAAAAAGGAGATACGGTGAAAATCATGAAAGGAAAAGACGGCGGAAAAACCGGAAAAGTAAATGCCGTAAATTATAAAAACAACACAATACTAGTGGAAGGGTTGAACCTTGTTAAAAAAACCGTAAAACCGCGTAAGCAAGGTGAAAAGGGACAAATTATTTCAGTCGCGCGGCCTGTACGCCGAGCGAACGTGATGGTAGTTTGCGGGAGTTGCGGAAAATCAGCGCGTATGGGGTACCGCCTCCTCGATAAAAACGTAAAAGAACGTTATTGTAAAAAATGCAACGCCAAAGTCTAGAAAAAATTGTTATAAACGTCGGAGTCGGAAAAATGCGCGGTAACAGCGCCCAATTTGAGGACAAAACGCTTCCTGAAATATTAAAGCAGGTTACTACGATAACAGGGCAGAAGCCGGCGGTTCGGACAGCGAAAAAATCAATCGCTTCCTTTAAATTGCGTGAAGGAGAAGTTGTTGGCATACAAGTAACGTTACGTGGAAAACGAATGCAGGATTTCTTAACGAAACTTGCGAATGTCGCGCTTCCTCGAGTCCGTGATTTTCATGGTTTAAGCTTGAAACAATTGGATGGGCAAGGTAATCTATCTATCGGCCTAAAAGACTGTATTGTGTTTCCCGAAATAGATCCTGAAACCGTAAAGGCGAATTTTGGAATTCAAATTACCCTAGTCGGAAGCTTCCCAAATCAAAAGGATAAGGAAGCGATTCTTAATTTCTGGAAATCAATCGGTATCCCGTTTGTAAAATAAACGAAAACAATGGCAAAAAAATCAGTCATCGCACGATCGAAAAAGAAACAAAAGTACGCAGTCCGCGCGACAAACCGTTGTTTTCGATGCGGCCGCAAGCGAGGATATATGCGTGACTTTGGAATTTGCCGAATTTGTTTTCGAGAAATGGCGGGCAAAGGCGAAATCCCCGGTGTTAAGAAAGCATCGTGGTAAGTAAGATATAGTGAATACATCAAACCAATGTACAGCGACACACTAACAAGAATTCAAAATGGACTAAAAGCCGGAAAGGCAAGTGTTAAAGCTCCGTTTACGAAGTTTGATTTTGCGATTCTCGAAGCTCTCCTCAAAGCCGGATATATCAAAAATATAGAGCGAAAAGGACGCGGATACCGCCGGGCCGTTGAGATAGTCTTGAAATATGATGAAAGCAAAACCCCCGTGATAGATGAAATCAAGATCATAAGCAAACCGTCCCGCCGTATGTATGTAAATTACGAGAAAATAAAAACCTCAAAACAAGGGTATGGAAAGTATTTTCTCTCAACAAATAAAGGAATCTTAACGGGTGAAGAAGCTCGAAAAGAAAAAGTCGGCGGAGAACTTCTTTTCGAAATCTGGTAAAACGACTATGAGTAAAATCGCCAAAAAACCAATAGGAGTGCCGGAAGGAGTAACGGCAACAATGGGAGAATCAGAAGTTTCCTTCAAGGGAAAAAACGGATCATTAACAGTACCGATTCTTCCATACGTAAAGCTCGACCTACAAGAAGGGGCGATTACAGTCACGGCCGTCGCGAAGACAAAGCAGGCGCTTTCAAACTGGGGCACGATGGGTGCTCTTGTTAAAAACGCGATCGCGGGGGCTCAGACTGATTTTATGAAAGAACTTGTTATTGAAGGAGTTGGATTTCGTGTTGCGCTTGAAGGCAAGATACTCGTCTTGAGTATTGGCTTCTCGCATCCGGTAAAGTTCGCAATCCCCGAAGGTATAAAGCTGGAAGTTGAAAAAAATACGATGAAGATAAGCGGTCCGGATAAAGCGCTTGTTGGTGAAACTGCCGCCAAAATCAGAGAGCTTAAAAAGCCGGAGCCATACAAAGGCAAAGGCATTCGTTACGTAGATGAAGTAATCCGCCGCAAAGCAGGTAAAAAAGTCGCGGGAACAACTGCGTAAAAACAATGAACCGAAAAGCAAGACAAAATCGAAGAGTTATACAAAGAAAACACCGCGTCCGAGCGATGATAAACGGCACCGCGAAAAAGCCGCGCCTTTCTGTTTTTCGAAGTAATAATGCTGTATACGCGCAATTAATTGATGATGCAAATATGAAAACTCTTGTAAGCGCCTCCTCAAAGTTATTGACTGTCGCCGAAAAGAAACAACCAAAAACCGCGGAAGCCGAAATGGTAGGAAAAATGCTCGGTGAGAAAGCAAAGAAAACGGGAATCGTCGAAGCCGTATTTGATAGAGGCGGGTATAAATTTCACGGAAGAGTAAAAGCGGTAAAAGAAGGCGCTGAAAAAGCAGGGCTCAAATTTTAAAAATGAGAGAACATAGACGAACAATTAAAAAAGACGAATTGCTTGAGAAGGTAGTTGACCTTCGCCGTGTGGCGCGTGTTACTGCTGGAGGGAAACGCTTTCGTTTCCGAGCAACAGTTGTTGTAGGCGACGGAAAAGGTAGGGTTGGCGTGGGTATGGGCAAAGGTATCGATGTTGTGGGAGCTATTGAAAAAGCGAAGAATCACGCAAAAAAGAATATGATCACAATACGGATGAAAAACCGAACCATCCCACACGAAGTATATGCTAAATTCAGTGCTGCGAAAGTTATTTTGAAGCCAGCCATTCAAGGTCATGGATTGATTGCTGGAGGAGCTCCGCGTGTCGTGCTGCTTATGGCAGGCATAAAAGATATTACCGCGAAGTGTCTTGGAAAGACTTCGAATAAACTGACCAACGCTCTTGCGACTATAAAAGCTCTCGAAAAAATAAAGGCGAGTAAATAAAGTCACAATGCAACTCCACGAATTAAAATCGAATAATCCGAAAAGAAGCAAGAAACGAATTGCCCGCGGCGGCAAGCGTGGTACGCGTTCCGGACGGGGTCAAAAAGGACAAAAATCTCGTGCTGGTCACAAAATTCGTCCGGCGTCCCGCGATCTTTTAATCCGAATCCCCAAACTTCGCGGTTTTGCGAATAAGACCAAAAGCGAAAAACGTCCAGTCATAAACCTTACTGATCTTGAAAAGATGAAAACAACTGAAATTACCAAAGAAACCGTTGGAAATGTTAAAATTCTTGGGAAAGGGGAATTAAAAAAAGCGGTAAAAGTAATTGGCGTAAAAGTCTCAAAACAAGCGGCTGAAAAGATTAAGGCCGCGGGAGGAAGCGTCGCGTAAGCACTACAACAATGTCGGGCATTCTAAGAATCTTAAAAGCCACGGAACTTCGCAATCGAATTCTCGTTGTTATATTTCTACTTCTCGTATTCCGTGTCTTTGCGGCGATTCCGATTCCGGGTGTTGATCTCTCAAGCCTGGAAAGCTTCTTTCAAAACAATCAACTCCTCGGTCTTTTAAATATTTTCTCCGGAGGCGCCCTCTCAAACCTTTCCGTGGCGATGCTTGGCGTCGCTCCATACATCACAGCAACGATTATCTTTCAACTTTTAACAATGATCTTCCCGAGATTGAAGGAAATGTACTACGAGGAAGGCGCCGCGGGACGAGCAAAGTTTAATCGCTATTCTCGATGGCTCACGGTTCCTCTTGCGATATTCCAGGCGTACGGCTTCTTGAAACTGCTTGCGAGTCAAAATGTAATCATAGAAACAGGGCTCGGTACAACGCTTATAAATGTACTGGTAATTACCGCCGGCTCAATGATTCTTATGTGGATCGGCGAAATCATAACTGAAAAGAAAATAGGAAACGGAATCTCGCTTATTATCTTCGCTGGTATCGTAAGCGGTCTTCCGAATATTATACAAACAAGCATTGCGTCATATCAGAGTGGAACGCTCGGTATTGACGCGATTGTTGCGTTTATAATCGTAAGCATCATCGTTATTGCTGGTGTTGTTCTCATAAATGAAGGGGAACGAAAAATTCCCGTTTCATACGCTAAACGAATCCGTGGAGACAGGATGTACGGTGGAGTCTCAAGTTACTTACCGCTTCGTATTAACCAGGCCGGTGTTATCCCGATCATCTTCGCGATTTCAATCCTTCTGTTCCCACAATTTATAGGGCAAATGGCGCTTACAGTTTCAGATACGATAGGAACCAAAATCAATGACTTTGTTCAAGGATTTTTCAATAACCAGGCGCTCTACGGACTTATTTACTTCATTCTTGTGTTTGTCTTTACCTATTTCTACACAGCAATTACGTTCGATCCGAAAGAGATATCAAAAAATCTCCAGCGAAGTGGTGGTTTCATTCCGGGTGTCCGTCCGGGCGAACCAACCGCGGCATTCTTGGGAAGTATCGTAAAAAGGATTACGTTTTTCGGGGCAATCTTTCTTGGTCTTATCGCGGTGCTTCCGACAGTCACGCAAATTTTGACGAACATCCAATCGCTCACGATCGGTGGAACAGCCCTTCTCATCGTTGTTTCTGTGGCCCTTGAAACGACAAAACAAGTAAACGCCGAACTCGCTATCCGCGAATAGTTCTTACGAAAAAGTCTTATCAGGAGTATACTCAAAATTACTTATGAAGAAAGTTTTCATTGTCTTTGGCCCTCCAGGCTCAGGCAAGGGGACGCAGGCGGCCCTGCTTGCTGATCGTTTTCTCTTGGTCAACTTTGACACGGGTGCGTACCTTGAAGATATCTTTCGTCACTGGGACGGCAAAGATAAAGGAATAGGAAAAGAGAAGAAACTTTTCGATTCGGGAAAACTCTGTACGCCCGAATGGGTAATGCGTGTTGTTAATAAACGAGTGAAACAACTAGCGCGAGCGCGTATCGGACTCGTTTTCAGCGGCTCGCCTCGAACGATCTACGATGCCTTCGGAGAACCGAAAAAGATTGATGGCGTGATGGATACGCTAAGCACGGAATACAGCAAAGAAAATATCACGGTTTTTCATTTGGATGTTCCGGAAAAAGAATCCCTTAAAAGAAACACGTCCCGCCTTGTCTGTTCAGTATGTAAACGTCAAGTGCTCGGAATAGTAAAAATAAAAGTATGCCCCTTCTGTGGAGGACCCTTACGAAAACGCACACTCGATAAGCCGGAAGTTATAAAGGTTCGCCTTAAAGCGTACAAAGAAGAAACTCTGCCACTC
>MHIZ01000021.1:27959-28072 GCA_001817765.1 Candidatus Colwellbacteria bacterium RIFCSPLOWO2_02_FULL_44_20b
CCGAAAGTTAAAAAAAGCCGCGAAAGTTGGCGTCAGCTTAAAATTTCTCGATGAACTCGCGAGAACAGCAATTCTAGAGCGTGGGGCAAAACCGGCGTTCTTAGGATATCGCC
>MHIZ01000022.1:0-18885 GCA_001817765.1 Candidatus Colwellbacteria bacterium RIFCSPLOWO2_02_FULL_44_20b
GTCAGATGTTTTAAGCGGTCTTCAGTTCGAACTTATTGTACCGGAGGTTGATTTTCTTATACGAACCGCGTACGCGCTCCAACAGAAGTGGGAGTCGTACGGCGCCATTGTTAATGTTGTCGCTCTACCTCAGAACCAGATCCAAACTGATGTTATCAAAACGCGAAATTACGGCGCGCTTCTTTTTGGAAATATCCTTGGTAAGAATTACGATCTTTTTTCTTTTTGGCACTCTTCGGAACGTTTTTATCCGGGTCTTAACCTGGCTCTTTATAACAATAAAAGCGTTGATGGCCTCATTGAAACCGTTCGGAAAGACTTTGATCCAGCATCCCGACTTATTGAACTTGAAGAACTTGATAGTTTAATACGCCATGATACGCCCGCGCTATTTCTTTTTTCTCCTTATTATTTATACGTTGCAACTCCCACGTTGCGCGGTTTTGAAGCTCAGCAGCTTACAACGCCGCCTATGGATCGATTTTTGGGAATTTCTAATTGGTACCTTAAGACCGCATATATATTCCAATAGATTTTGACTCAGTTGACAGCTCTCCTCTTCTGTCGTATACTCTATCTTAAGTAGAAAGTTGCTTATACGATATGGGACACAGGAATATTCGCTCTTGACTGTTGCATTTTGCGCTTACGCGTTTCATTTTTTCACGTTCGCAGAATTGATTACGCGCCTGTAATTTTTTCTTGCTTTTTGCCTCTTGGGCAAGTGGCGGAACTGGTATACGCTTACGCTTCAGGAGCGTATGGGAGCAATCCCATGAGGGTTCAAGTCCCTCCTTGCCCACTCGATTTCACTCGTTACAAGCTACTTTTTCTGAATTTTACTATTACAATTAATTACATTTATTAACTTACTTTATGATTAAGAAAGCAGAACCTTCGCGCCAATCGGAAGACGTTGTGCGTTTTGTCGCGCTTGGCGGACTCGAAGAGATCGGGCGAAATATGATGTTCTTTGAGTATAAGAACGAAATTCTCATTATTGATGTTGGTTTACAGTTTCCTGAAGAGGAAACCCCCGGCATCGACTATATTATTCCGAACATTCAATACCTTCGGGAGCGAGTAAAAAATATCCGCGGTATTATCATCACCCATGGTCACTACGACCACATTGGCGCTTTGCCGTATCTTTTAGACAAGCTCGGCAACCCGCCGATTTATGCAACGCAGTTGACGCGCGAAATTGTTATGAAGCGGCAGGAAGATTTTCCAAATTCGCCGAAACCGAATTTCGTTGTCATCAAACCGGGAGACACCCATACCTTTGGCAAGTTTTTTAAGGCGACATTTTTCCCTGTTGTTCACAATATTCCTGATGGTATCGGCACAATTCTTGAAACACCTGTTGGAAAAATTCTCCATCCGGGTGAATTCAAGTTTGATTATGATCATGAGGGTAAGCCAAAGGGCTTGGACGTTTGGGAGAAGGTTGGTAAAGAAAAGATTCATACACTTCTTCTTGATAGCACCGGAAGCGAGGTGCCTGGTTATTCCCTTTCGGAACGTATTGTTGAAGCTGAACTTGAAAAGCTTTTCAAAGCCGCCGAAGGACGGATTATTGTCGGTACCTTTGCTTCGCTTCTCGATCGACTTGGTGAGGTTGTGAAAATCGCCGAGAAATTGAAGCGAAAAGTCGCTATTAGCGGCTATTCGATGAAGACGAATATTCAGATTGCCCAGCATCTTGGTTATTTGAAACTTCAAAAGGGAACGATCATTCCTCTTGAAGAAATCAACAAACATAAGGACGATAAGGTTCTTATCCTTTCTACGGGAGCGCAAGGCGAACCGAACGCAAGCTTGATGCGTATCGCAAATGGCGAGCATAAACATATCAAGATTAAACAGAACGATACGATTATTCTTTCGTCCTCAATTGTGCCGGGAAACGAGCGAAGCGTTCAGAACCTTAAAGACAATCTCGCCCGACAGGGAGCCCTTGTGTATCACTATAAGATGCTCGACATTCATTCGAGCGGACATGCGCCCCAGGAAGAGCTGAAGACTGTTATGCGACTTGTAAAACCGCAGTATTTTATTCCGATTCATGGTTATTATTTTATGCGATGGCGGAATGCGAAGCTTGCCCAAGAGGCGGCAGGACTTAAACCTGAAAATACAATTCTTGCCGATAATGGATGCGTTGTTGAAATCAGGAAAGATTCTGTTCAACTCACAAAAGAAGAGGTGCCCTCGTATTACGTTATGGTTGACGGACTTGGCGTTGGAGACGTCGGTGAAGTCGTACTTCGTGATCGACGCGTCCTCGCGGAAGAAGGTATGGTTGTTGTTATCGTAACCCTTGATCGGCGTGACGGGCGACTTCTTAAGAATCCTGATATTATTTCACGCGGTTTCATTTATCTTAAAGAAAACCAGGATGTGCTTGATGAGATCCGCAAGCGCATTCGCGGAATTATTGGGAGAATCCCCCGCCATCAACAACTTGACGCGGATTATCTTAAATCACTCCTCCGTGACCAGATCGGCCAATTCTTGTATAAAAAGACGAATCGCCGACCGATGGTACTACCGGTTGTGATTGAGATTTAATTCCCGTACCTGTAGGATTTCGGCTCCGGCTTTGTCACTCCTCCTCGATGTATCGCTTAAAGCTGATACGCCTTCGTTGTCGTTTCTCGCTTCGCACGAAATTCTACGGGTTCGTGATGAAGGAGAACCCTCGGTAGGGCGAACTGTTTTTCGTTTTTTTTCGAAGCCCCTCATTTGAGGGGTTTTTCGCGCCCTGCTACAACGAACCTATTTCAGAAATACCACCAAGCCGCGATATGAGCCAATTTTCTACCGGGCCACGGAATGAGGAAAAGGTTGTAGCCTGCGCTACATCGATGACGAATAAGGAAGGGATGGTAAAAATTGGCTATATTCCGTACGGATTGCGTCTAGTTTCGCCTCCGGCTTCGTTGCTCCTCGAAGCTGTAGTTATAAACTACTACCTTCTCGTCGCGCCTCGCCGATAGACAAAAACTAGACAGCAACGCGACTTGGTTGTATTTTTGAAATAGGTTCACATGAAAAAGCCAATTGTTGTAAGCGGCATTAAGCCGACTGGAATCCTTCATATCGGGAATTACCTTGGGATGTTAAAGAACGCTGTCGCGCTCCAGGAATCAAACAAGTATGAGTGTTTTTATTTTGTGGCGGATTATCACGCGCTTACCCAGCGGTATGATCCGAAAGAAAAAGCGAAAGAGATTTTTGATATCGCGGTTGATATCTTAGCAGCAGGAATAGATCCGAAGAAATCTACGATCTTTCTTCAGTCGCATATTCCAGAACATGCCAATCTCGCGTGGATTTTTAACACGATTACCTCGATGGGCATGCTTGAACGAATGGTTGAATATAAAGAAAAGCTCTCTGAGGGGCACGTGCCGAACGTGGGACTTTTTGATTATCCGGTTTTAATGGCCGCGGATATTTTAATTTACAAAGGAGAATATGTGCCGATTGGTGATGATCAACGACAACACCTTGAGCTGGCGCGTGATATTGTGCGAACGTTTAACGGCAGATTCGGAAAAACATTCAAAGAACCACAAGGGATTTACACAAAAGCGGTTCGGATTATGAGTTTGGATAAACCGGAGAAGAAGATGTCGAAGTCGTTGCCGAACGGATGCCTGTATCTTACCGATTCCCCAGAAGTAATTCGAAAGAAAGTGAAAGCGGCGGTTACTGACTCTTTTTCAGAGGTTGGTTACGACCCTGAGAAACGTCCGGCGATTGCGAATTTACTTACGATTTATTCAAGTTTTTCAGGAGAGCTGATTGAGAAAATCGTTAGCCGTTACAAAGGAAAAAGATATGTTGAGTTTAAGAGTGATTTAGCGGAAGTAGTTGTTTCGGCGCTTGAACCATTTCAGAAGAAACAAAAAGAATTTATGAAGAATAAGAAGTATGTTATGAGCGTCTTAGAAGAAGGAGAAAAGAAAGCTCGTCCGATCGCGGAAAGGGTGCTTGCGGAGGCGAAGAAGAGGGTGGGGTTGATTTGACCTTTTTCTTACTTCCTGATATTACTTGAGTCGGTCTATGTCGATAGACTATTTAATTTAGATAGCCTAGTTTTTGACTAGGTTTTAGCTCTTTACTATATGTATAGTACACATCAACTTTCACTTCGAAAGTCCGTAGAAGAAGTTGAGAAAAATAACTTTGTTATTGATTCTGACTTCGCTGACACCCTTCGTAACCTTGCGTGCCGTGCCGCTCTTAGTTCCTACTGGCAGGGAGCCCTTTGGAATAAGAACGGACACGGTGTTAAGTACATCGAAGAGATGCGAGAACTTCTCAGAGAGAGTGGGTTGTCTCTTGGAATAATAGGAATAACTGAGGAAAAGGTTAGGGCGTTATTCAAAGAAGCCTGCAGAGGGGAGGCTCGATTTCAACTTGAATGCAATATCAGACCCTCTGCTCTAAATTACCATGGGCGTATTGGTTCGGGTTCGTATTATGGGTTTGCTGAAGAAATGGAAAAACGTATTAAGGGTGTGAGAGACGTTCTCAAGAAAGGAGAGTTAACTTTTCAAGACGTCGGTTCAAGTGAGGAAGAGTTTGAAATGCTTCTCTTAGCATCACAACTCTCTCATGAACCTAAGCCGATTAAGAATCTCAAGACAGCACGTGCCTATGTGTATCTTATACGAATGGTGCTTCGAAAAGATACGTCTGACGATTTTTTGTACTCAGTAACAAAGAGGCTTCTAAGCGATTTGAATAGAATTTCGGAATATACCAAGACCACAAGAACGAATTTACGAGAACTTGGTAGTTCTGAGGAAGAACTTTTTGAGTGGGCCAAAAAACTTTATCTCCTCAAAGCTCGGGAGTTAGATACTAGAATTAAGGATGGGCGTGGGCTTTTCAGCGAAGAGGAGTTGAAACAATTGGAGATGTTATTGAGTCAAGTTGGGATGACCCTAAAGGATGTTGGGATTATAACTGAAAAAATTGCGGAATCCAGAGATTCTTCCGAAAAACACGAAATTCGTTTTCAACTTGAGCATTTTCGCAAGATTCTTAGGTTTGGTCCGGAAGTTTTTTCCTCTTCCGATCCTGCATGTCAGGCGGTGGAGGTATTCGAAAATAGCCTTCGCGAAAGCTTGAAGAGAGCACGCGAAAAACTGCCTTCCACGGAAACAGCTATATCCACTCAAGAGTTTGAGAATGCTTCCCAGCGATGGCTCATTAAAGCGATCGTGGGATCCCTTCGAAGAAGTGAGTCGAGCTGGCGAAACTTTCCAAGAGAAAAACTCCCAGAACTTATTGACGAACTGATTAAAAGATGTGTTGTGAGAGAGGTTGGTTAACTTTCTTTTGAGAAAGTTCTAACAGGTGGCTTGTGCCACCTGTTTTTATATTTTTCTTACTGCTATCCAGATTTTTTGAGCGTCTAGTTTTGTCGCGATTTCGCTGTCGAACTTCGTGACGCGTTTGAATTCGAGAGTTTTTGCGTTTACTGCTTTTTTAAGAGAATCTGCGTGGGAAGTGAGAATTGTTTCGAGTGTTTTTGGTAGTTCGCACGCAACGCTTATTTTGTCTTTTGGTTTTAAGCCGGCTTTCTGGCGAAGATCTTGAATCAAGCGCGTCATTTCACGAACCAAGCCTTCTGCTTTTAGTTCTGCTGTGATTTTTGTGTCGAGCTTCAGCTCTTTTACTTTCGGATCAACAATAACTTCTTTTACGTTTACTTCGCCTTTTAAGACATTAAGGAGTTCACGACTTGTTTTGCCAAGCGTTTCTGAGACATGGAGTGCTTGGAGCGGTTGCCGAACTTTGATACCGGCCTCGCTCCGCAAGGCGAGCGCTTTTGTCGCAAGGTCACGGATAACTTTCATTCCATCAAGAAGTTTTTTATCAATCAGTTTTTTGTTTGCCTTTGGCCAGGCGTCAAGGTGAATGCTTTCTTTTTCTGCGCCCGGTAGACTCTTGTAGAGTCCGTCAGCAAAGAATGGAGCAAACGGGGCAACGAGTTTGCTTGTTTCAAGAAGGACATAGGCGAGAACTCCTGAGGCACGTTCGTATCCCACTTTATCCCCTTCTTTGCGGAATCTGTCGCGGGAGCGGCGGATGTACCAGCGCGAGAGATCGTCAACAAGTGTTTCAATCAGACGTCCTGAGATACCGATTTCATAGTTTTCGAGATTCTTTGTTACCTCATCGATTGTTTCGTGGAGGCGCGCCACAATCCAGCGATCAAGAACGTTTGTTTTCGCTGTTATACTTGGGGTTTTTACTTTTCTGCTTCCATAGGTTTCAAAAAACACAAACGAGTTGTAGAGCGTCATAAAGAAACTGCGAAGCATTCTTCCGAGATCTGCTTCATCAAAGTTTTTCGGATCAGCAGGGTTATTGATTGTGTAAAAGTACCAGCGGACTGTATCGACACCATATTTCTCGAACAGCGCCCATGGGTCGACGACGTTGCCTTTTGATTTCGACATTTTCTGACCGTATTTATCAAGAAGCAATCCTAAACAGATTACATTCTTATACGGAGCTTTCTTTCCAAGGAGAACTGAGGTCGCGAGAAGCGTGTAGAACCAGCCACGGGTTTGGTCGAGTGCTTCGGCGATATAATCGGCTGGATAACCCTTTCCGCTCTCAACGTATTCTTTATTCTCGAAAGGATAGTGAACGCTCGCGAGGGGCATTGAGCCGGAGTCAAACCAGACATCGGCGACATCCGGGACACGTTTCATCTTTTCTCCGCACTTTTCGCATTTCAAGGTAATTGAATCAATGTAGGGGCGGTGCACGTCTATTTCTCCATTTTCGTTGTAGGGGTAGTTTTTGAACGGAAGTTCGCGCCACTCTCCGGTCCGAATATAGGAGAGTTTCATCGTTTCTTCGTCTGAAAGCCCTTTACAGGCGGCTTCAAACACCCAGAGCGGGTCGCCGTGGCTTACAATGAGGATTGTTTCGTTTTCGTGTCTCGCGTTTGCCTCGCGGATAAATTCGAACATTCGCTTTTTCGCGTCGTTTAAGTTTTCTCCTTTTGGCGGGGTTTTTGTGAATTCCTCGATTGGATCTTTGAAAAATGCGTGATGCTCCGCGACGGGCTTCCAATTAAAGATACCTGAATCAAGCTCACTTAAGCGTTTATCAGTTATTACTTTTATGCCGAGTATCTTTCCCACAATTTCTGCTGTTTCACGGGTGCGGTGATACGGGGAAGTATAGATAACCGAAATCTTTTTCTTTTTTAGATCTTTCGCGATTTTCTCGGCTTGTTTTTTTCCGGCGTCGGTTAGTTTCGAGATGTGTGATCCTTTTTCCGGACCAGCGGCAACAACATCTTTTACATTTGCCGAAGCCTGCGCGTGGCGAAGAATTAAGAACTTGTTCTTATTCGCGTTTAACGTATCAAGCTCTTCGATAGATCCTATTATTTTTGTTGTTTCGCATTTTTTACATTCCCAGATCGGAAGTGGTGTGCCCCAGTACCGCTCGCGGGAGAGCGACCAATCTTTTGCTTCTTTTAGCCATTCGCCAAATCGCCCTTCTTTAATGTGATCAGGAATCCAATGAATCGTATTATTTTCAGCGACAAGCTGTTTCCGTAGGCGACTTACCTCGAAAAACCATCCGCTTCTTGCAAAATAAACAAGAGGCGACTGACAGCGCCAACAGAATGGATATTCGTGTTCAACACTTCCCTTCCAGTAGAGCAACTTTCGTTTTTCCAGATCAGCTGAGATATCAACGTCGGCTTCTTTAATGAATTTGCCCGAGCCGGGAAGTTTGCCGATTACATTTCCCTGATCGTCAATTGTAACCGGAAATTCTTTGACGATTTCTTTCATTACATTGAAATCGTCTTCACCAAAGGCGGGAGCCATATGGACGAGGCCGGTTCCCTCTTCGGTTGTCACAAAATCACCAGCAACAACTTTGTAATATCCCTTTTTGTTCGGATAGAGCGGTTTATATGACATACCGATAAGGCGACGGGCGGGAATTTTTTCAACAGCTTTTTGTTTTTCTCCAGCTCCTGAATCCGGAGGAGTGTTATAACTTATTACATATTCGTTCCCTACTTGGAATTTTTTGTACGTTAACGTCGGATTTACCGCGACGGCAGTATTTGAAGGAAGCGTCCACGGCGTTGTCGTCCAAATGAGGAGCGAGGTGTTTTTTTCTCCTTCTAATGGAAGTTTCACATAAACTGACGGATCTTTTACGTTTTGATATACGCCGGGTTGGCCCATTTCGTGGCTTGAGAGCGGGGTTTGGCACCGAGCGCAGTACGGGATGACCTTAAATGATTTTTTGAGATATCCGCGACGATTTATTTCTTTTACGATCCACCAGAGGGACTCAATGTATTTGTTTTCGTAGGTGATGTAGGCGTTTTTGAGATCAAGCCAGTAGCCGATGCGTTCGGTAAATTGTTCCCATTCGTTCTTGCGATTAAAAATGATTTCTCGGGCTTTTTTGTTAAAGGTGCTGATGCCGATTTTTTCGATTTCGCTCTTATGTTTGATACCCAGCTCTTTCTCAACAGCAAGCTCAATCGGGAGCCCGTGGGTGTCCCAACCGGCACGGCGCGGCACATAGTGCCCGGTCATTGATTTGTAGCGGAGTATAATATCCTTGAAAACACGGGCTTCAAGGTGGTGTAGAGCGGGTTTGCCATTCGCATATGGCGGGCCTTCGTAGAATTTGTAGAGTTTGCCTTTTTCTCGCTGTTTCAGCGATTTTTCGAAGATTTTGCTTTCTCTCCAAAACTTTAAGACCTTTTCTTCAAGGTCCTTGGGAACAAACGATTTTAGTCCGCGAAGCATAGTAGCTTTATACTAGGACAGATACGGGGTGATTTTCAAATTTGAATGCTTTTTTGATTTGCAACCTAGCTTACCCGAATTAGTTGTTCATTTTCCTTGGGGCGCGCCGTGCAAGTAACAAGATTGGTTTAATGGCTTATTAAGCGCACTACTTCTACCAAACCCCACACGCCAAGACCAATAAAGGCAACGCTCCCGAGTAATGAAAGGATGGGATTTTTGACTGCTTTGATTGTGAGCATTGGAGAGAGATAGAGAAACATATTAAGTATCATATGGCCAACAAAAACACCGATCGCGAATCCGAAGACGTTGACGATATTGAAGAGCGGTACGTAGCCGGCAAAGTCATCGAGGCCGAGAATAAAAGGAATAGTAAAGGAGAAAGCAGCGAGCGACCAGAAGGGTAGGTTTTTTCCGTTACTAAAGGAGAGGTTCGGAATAACATAACGAAGGAGTGGAGCAATTACGGCGTTCGCGCGTTTTAACCCCCATTCTAATCTAGTCACAAGGTGTTGGAACCACTTTGGGTATACTCGGTCTTCAGTTTTCGCGTGTTCTAGACTATCCTCTGCCAGCTTAAAGAGAACAAGAGCGGCGAGGAAGATCATTATAGCTAAAAGCCACTCCACTTCTTTGAAAAAGGCCCAAATGATAAGCACAGCGAGCGTGCCGGCCGCGTTTCCGACAGCCGTGCCTATTTCGATTGCGACACGGCCTTTCCAACCTGGATTTTTGTCCATAAGGTGGCCGATGTAGATTGCGAAATCAATTGAAGTTTTAAGATAGATCGTGAGACCAATTAAAACATCAAACCAGCGGATATTCGTAGCAATATCGGCCTCCGTGAAACGATTTAAAAGCACGATTTCTAAAAAGAGAACCCCAACAAGTGCCGCGCAGACAACGGCGGCGAGAGATATAGGGATGATTTGTTGTTTGAGAATAGATTTTTCTTGTTGCATGACTTTTTCTGAGTAAGATATTTGTGCACGTTATTATAGCAAATATTTCTTGTGTTCTCTTTTCTATTTCTATACTCTGGTTTAAGCGTTAAGCTGCAATTGGGCAAACAAACCAAAAGGAGGTCAAAATGTCCTTTAAAGAATTAGAAAGGTGGTTATGCCACCTCGCAAGCCAAAAGCCCACCCTATACTTCGATGGAAAGATTGGTACCTTTCCTTTTCGTTGGAAAATCAAACTCGTTAAGGGAGTAACACTGACCTCTGAAGTATTGGTACCACGAGGTACCGGTTAAAAAAATAACCGCTCTTTTTGACGGCACTTTTGTTCCTGAGGAACATCTTATAGGAGAACACATTTACTCCTACGGTACCCGCCTCGGTGTTATCTATGGACACGCCATAGAATCACATCACTATTTCGTAATTCTTCAGGAGAAATTCGCGAGAGCTGTCTGGCTTTGCCCAGAAGGGATTGTCGCGAAGGATGATGCGCTTGCTGAAATTATAATCCTCGATGAATGATACACAACAAAGTTGTTCATCGAGGATTTTTATTTTAGCTTGTATATCTATCTTCTTGTTATTTTTGAAAAAGACTTCCTTCGGCGGCTTGTTCACGCCAGAGGGCGGCGTAGAGACTGCCGAGCTCGAGAAGCTCTTTATGTGTCCCGTGTTCAACGATGCGCCCTTTTTCTAATACATAGATCTTGTCGGCGTGTACTATCGTCGAAAGTCGATGTGCCACCTGTATTAAAATTTTGTCCTTTTGTGACTGAGCGATGTCTTTAATTGTTACGGTGATTTCTTTTTCGGTAATGGAATCGAGACTTGATGTTGCTTCATCAAAAATAATTAAATCTGGTTTCCTCAGCAATGCACGAGCAATTGCGAGCCTTTGACGTTCTCCGCCCGAGATCTTGATGCCGCCTTCACCAATTTTAGTATCCAACCCTTTTCCTCCCCGCTCGATGATCGCGGTTGCCGCGGCTGCACGAATTGCCTCAAGACACTCTTCGTCCGTCGCCTCCGGATGGACGAAGAGTAAATTTTCACGAATAGTCCCGGCAAAGAGCTGAGTTTCTTGCGATACGTAACCCATGCGTTTCCGCACGTCATTCATATCAAGCGAACGCGTATCAACGTTGTTGAACAACACGGATCCCGACGTAGGACGATAGAGGCCTACTATTAGTTTGACCATTGTTGATTTCCCTGATCCTGAAGGCCCGACAAAGGCCACGGTCTGTCCCTGTTGTATTTCCAAACTCACATCATTTAGTGATGTTTCAGATGCGGATTGATAGGTAAAATCAACGTCTTGAAATGCAATGGTCGTAATCTTTTGAATTTGTTTTGGATGTGTTGGTTGTGGTTCTGGTTTCTCGGAGAGCACTTGCGAGAGGGTTTCCATACTTGCTTTCGCTTCTTGAAATTGTGTCGCTACCTGGCTGAACTCTGCCAATGGATTGAAGATAAAAAACGAATAGAAGAGCAGGCTGAAGAATTCTCCCATGCTGATTGCCTGCGAAAAAATAAGCCAGAGCATGAGGAACATAATAGCGGCACGCATCGCATTAACCAGCGTTCCCTGCACGAAGGAAAGCGCACGTACAAGTTTGATTTTTTTCAACTCCAGATCAAGGATGCGCTCATTCACTTCGTTCAGACGCCTCGTCTCTTGTTCTTCAAGTCCCAAACTTTTAACCAACTCAACATTACGGAGTGTTTCGGTGGTGGATCCGGCAAGCTCTGCTGTTTCTTTTACTATCCGTTTCTGCGCTTCTTTGATGCGGCGGCTGATAGCAAACATTGTTCCACCGAGAGAAGGAATGATAAGGAGATACGCAAGTCCGATCATCCAGTTTACGGTAAACGCGTATATGACCACAAAAAGAAGCCCTATCATCGAAAGGAAGACGACATTAACCGCGCTTGCAATCGTATTTTGTGCGTCTGTGCGCGCTTTTTGAAGTTTCTGCAAAAGTTCTCCTGATCGTTGATCCTCAAACACCGCGTAGGGAAGCGAGAGAGCATGCGCGATTCCATCTCCGTAGAGCCTCGCTCCTACCCGTTGGGTGATGACATTGACGAAATAGTCCTGGAAATTCTTCGCGATCCGCGAGACAAGCGCCACGCCCATAAACGCGCCCATTAAGAGTCCAACTCCTTGTAAGAATTCTGTTTTTGAAAGCTCTGAGAATTTAGTCGCATAATCGTCTACGAGTATGCGGAAGATTTGGGGATCGAGGAGCGAGAAGAATTGATTCACTGCGGCAAGCGCCAAGGCGCCTAAGAGCATCTTTTTATACTTTTTAAGATAGGAGAAGAGAAGTTTCATAGAGTTAGTATATTATACCTCTGTCTTTATAACTCTTTTTTAAACCTACTTACAGCGTCAACCTAACGCGATTTGGTGCGCGTCTACGTGAAGATTTGACAGGAAGATCTAAGGGCGTATGATCGGGTGAAGATTCTTCTTTGTAGAGAAATCGAGAAATTCTATGAAATTCTTAAAAATTATCCTAACTATATCTTCCCTTTTATTCCTCTCTGTTTCCTCAACACTCGCGGCTTCCCCTTTGCCTGAGGTTTCCTATCAGGCAGAAGCAATAATTCAGCTTAACTTAAAAGCCAGACCTCGTACCGAAATAGTTAAGAGGATAGTCGGGAACCTTGATGGAAAGAATAATGACATCGCAGATGTGGATGGAGACGGTTTACCTGATATCGAGACGGAAATTGTAAGTATGAATCTTGTGGGCTCCGATCCAATTTTTGGTGAGATCAGTCTAAAACTAAAAAATGGGCTTCAGGATAAGAAGAACACACGGACCGCCGAACAACCTGCTCGTTGTTTGCGACCGGCACGAAGAGCGATGGCTCCCTGTCCAGTTGATTCCTTTTTTGATATTTTTGTTGAACTACGACATACCCCTTTTCATAATTCCGCCGTCGGTCTCGAAGAGCCGGCAGAAGTTCTCACGAGCTGTGAATCAGTTCAATTACGGGGTGCGAGCAAGGGTTTAACGGATTTGTCGGGGCATTATACACAAAGAATATCGGGTAAGATCGCGCTTTGTAACAGGAATAGAGAACCCGCTGGTAGTCTACTGATTCATTATCTGAAACTTCATAGGAACTAGTCTCTACGAAAAATTCTGACTGGAAAGTTGCTTTATTCTCATTAGACTTTTGATGGGCAGTTTTTTGTGGCGACTTCATTAAACACATTCAGTCGCACAACCTCCCTAAGGCGACAGGGTTATGCAAGCTACCTCAACCTCTCCGGGATTTCCTCCGCAGGAATTTGAGAAACAACCGGGCGAATAGCTTCACGACAAACTTCGAGTGAGGCCCTTCCAAACAGTCGTTCGTATCTCGAAATAAGTCTGTCTAAAACTTCTTTTCTATTGCCGGTTATATATACTTCTCCGCGGCTCACATCGATGCTTAAACCATCGACTTCTTGAGCTTCTCCCCAGGCTACCGGGCCGATTATGGCAACTTGTTCCTTTATTATCCTTGAAGCTAATTGATACTGATTACCTTTAACTGCATCGCTCAGGTATATAGAAACCGAGCGCGGGTCGAGGAGGGCAATCCCAACCGAGATAAGATACATCGTAGTCGCAAACATAACATCGGCAAAACTTCCGTTGTAGTAACTTCCAATGGTTGTGGTGTAAGAAAAAGAGAAATCACCGAAGTAATTAATAACGAAGCTTCCTAGAATTATATAAATAGGTAGACGATACTTGCCTCCGAAATATCTATAAGAAAGTCCGTAAATAAGTATGGCTATGGTCAGAATGATGACATCCCATAAGGGATAGCCTATGTCGAGAAATATCTTTATGAGATCCTGTTCAAAATCGACCACTCCCCCGCGCGCCACAATAATAAGCAGGTAGTAGGAGGCGGCGGCAATTGAGACGGGGACTAAAAGCAACAGAGCTTTGCCGCCAAGCTTACGGAGACCGAATTTAGCGCCAGTAGCCTTGGAGAGCATCACCATACCGATAGCCCACAAGGCGTAGGCAGGGAAAAAGCCAGCGTCAGCCCAGGAAGGATAAGGAACTTCAACCTGCAGTACAAGATTGTAATAAAGATAGATGGAGAAGCCGACCGACCAAACAATGAGACCAATGGAAAAGAAGGTTACGGCTTTGCCTACATCGCTTTTAAAACCACCCCAGTGGCGAGCTACCACAAAAACGCCGTAAAGCCCGCCGAGTAAGGACATAATGCCGTAAGAATTGCTTGTTAAGTTGAGAGTCGTGTCTCTTTGCCCACTGATATAAAGAAATAAAAATAACCCCAAAAAGGAAATATAGATGAGGGTCAAGAGTAAGATGAATAACTGGCGGTAGCTTAGACTGCCGAACATTACCTAATAATTATACAATAAGACTTCTCTTAACTGGTCACACACTATCCTTTTTGCGACATTTTGTGTAAGTTTCTAATACGTTGGCAGAGCCCTTACTGCTCCACAATTTTTGGTTACTACGGGAGATCTTTTTTACAGACTCCGGGCTTATTGACATAATCCATGGAAGTTTTTTGAAACTTCCACAGCCGTACGAAGAATCAGATTGACAATGAGGTAGCGAAATACGATAATCCACGTTGTCCAAAATAAGATGCATCATAATTCGCTCATCATCCGAAGTACTCGTAACTGACTAAGTTGTTTTAGTGTTTTTAAAAAACATGACTTAAGAAAAAAGTACTTTATAGAATTTCTTATAAAATATTACGATCGAGTTTATAGAATCCATTTTTGTAAATTACCGGCTCGTACTTATTTTCAACACCTTTCTATTAGATAGATTAAATCGCTCTTCTTGCTTATCTGATATCGGTTATTATTGACACGGTTTTTGTCGCATAAGCTTTCCTACGTGGCACCTTTTTGAGGTTTTTTATTGTTTCCTAATTAGATATTTTATTGAGGTGGATACAGTTCTATTTTCTTCCAGATCTTTTCTTTGAACCATTCTACTTCCCTTTTCAGACCTTCTTCTGGTTTTGTTTTTGGATTATATCCAAGAATTTTTCTCGCTTTCTCGATATTCGCGTGCGTCTCAAGCTGATCACCGGGTCGTTTTGGTTTCACGATGATTTTTGCTTTCTTTCCGATAGCATCCTCCACAATCTTAATTCCTTCCCCTGTGGTTATCGCGGTGTCGCAACCAATATTAAAGATTTCTCCTTTGCACTTTTCGACGTTATCAAGAACTGCCATAAATCCATCAATAATATCCTTTATATAACTGTAGCTTCTTAGATGTTTTTCGCTTTCTTCAAAGAGCGGAAATTCTTTGTCGTTTAAAATCGCGTCAATGAGTTTCGGATAGAGCTTTTCTGGCCGTTCACGTTCGCCGTAGACAGAGAAGAGACGAAACGAACAAGCCGGAAATTCTTTATCCCTTCCGTACGATAAAACCATTTGCTCGGCGGCGAGTTTTGTTACGCCATACTGCGAGGTTGGCTTTGGCGCGGTTTCTTCATTGTCCATCGCGTGAGCGCCATAAATGGAAGAGGTTGCTACATTTACGAAAAGTTTCAGTGATGGAGAGTTCTGTAACGATTCTAACAATTTATACGTCGCGATGATGTTATTTTCGAGATACGTTTCAAAGGGCGTTCTTGCCGAGATGCCTGGCTGGGCGGCTAGGTGGTAAACAATCTCAACATTTTTAATTGCCTCCGAGAGATCATCTTTTGCGAGATTGAGATTTAAGATCTTTATGCCCTTTTCTTCAACGTCTCTAGCATTCAGTTCTTTTAGAGATTTTGCATAGTAGGGTGTGAAGCAATCAATTCCAAGAACATCGTGTCCATTATCTTTTAACCGCTCGGCAAGATGAGAGCCAATAAATCCGGCTGCGCCGGTAACAAGGATTTTCATATAATTTGATAGTATACCAATTAATATCTTTAATGCGTATCTAGTTTCTTTAATACTGGGCTAGAAGCTTTTGGGTTGAAAAAGTGCGGATATATAGGATAAGATGACTGCGCGTGTTTAACGACATTTCACAAACAATCATTTATATTTCTCTTTTCTTTTCTCTTTACTTCGAGGTTTTTTTGCTTATCACGTATTTTGAAAAACGACCGCTTTTACGACAGGAAAGCATTCAACAGGATCTTGCCCGATTTCCGACTGTTACTGTTATTGTTCCTTGTTTTAATGAAGAAACGACTATTCCTAAGACGATTTTTTCTTTACTTCGTCTTGATTATCCGAAAGATAAGCTTGATATCATCATTGTTGACGACGGCAGTGTCGATGGGACGCTTCGTGCTCTTCACCGGTTTAAGAACAATTCTCGTGTACGAGTTTACTCGAAACCAAACGGGGGCAAGCATACCGCTCTTAACTACGGCCTTCAGTATGTAGAGAGCGAATTAGTCGGTTGTCTTGACGCGGACTCATTTGTTGAGCCGGGCACTTTGAAAACGATACTGAAGTACTTTAATGACTCTGAAACAATGGCTGTTACGCCTGCTGTTCGAGTTTATAAGCCACGAACGGTTATCGAGCTTATTCAAAAGGTTGAATACACTTGGGGTATTTTTTACCGAAAGATGCTTCATTTTCTTGGCGCTATTTTCGTGACGCCGGGACCTTTTACTATTTATCGAACCGAGGTTTTTCGTAAGATTGGAGATTATCGACACGCTCATCTTACCGAAGATCTTGAGCTCGCTCTTCGTATGCAGACGAATCGTTTGAAGATAGTCAACGCCCATAACGCGTACGTACATACCGTTGTTCCGAAAACTCTCAGAAGTCTTTATAAACAACGTCTCCGGTGGACGTACGGATTTCTTAATAATTCTCTGGATTACAAGTTTTTGATTTTTAATAAGCGTTATGGCAACATCGGATTTTATGTTCTTCCGATGGCGATAATTTCAATTTTTTCTTCCATCTTACTCCTTCTCATACTAACTTCGACGAATATCGCGCGAGCTTATGACGGTCTTATAAAGTTTATAACTGTTGGGCCAGATCTCGGTTTTTCTTTTGACTGGTTTTTTGTTCACACAAGTCCCTCTCTTTTTTTAACCGTTTTTAGCGTCGGGCTTATCGTATCTATTCTCGTTCTCGCGCGACGAATGACAGAGGGTCGCTTTCATTTTTCTCTTGACCTTTTCTACTTTCTCTTTCTTTACGGACTTATTGTTCCGTTTTGGATATCACACGCTCTTTTTAATACTGTTTTTTCACGAAAGACCACCTGGCGATAAATGACTATGCAGACAATTGATTGGAAAAAGTATATTTTTGTTCTTTTTATCACAGCGGCTATCTTTTTTACGGCTATTTCTTTTAGTACCTATCTTAGTAATAAACGAGTTGAGGAAATTCGTTCCGTTCAAGAGCAGATTTCACTCGATATTCTTTCCTCAGAGGTACAGACGGCGCTTCTTGAGCAGTTTTCTTGTAAAGATGTGAGCGGCACCGCCCTTTCGAGAGAGCTTGGCGCACTTGGCGAGAAACTCTCATTTGCTGAGGAGAGCCGTAATGCCGATGATCCTGAGGTTTTGACGCTTAAAAAGACATACTCACTTCTTGAGATTAAAGACTACTTACTCATGAACAGAGTCCGCGAGAAGTGTGGTACTCAAAATGTTTTTATTGTTTATTTTTACGGCAAGGACTGCGATGAATGCCGACGGCAAGGACTTGTGCTTACAAAGCTCCGCGAGGATTACCCCGAGCTACGCGTTTACTCATTTGACTATAACCTTGACGTGGCCGCGATTGCGACGCTTGTTTCTATTAACAAGATCGAGAATACACTTCCCGCGCTTTTGATTGATGAAAATGTTTATTACGATTTTCAAAGTATTGAGAATATCGAGGAAATAATTCCTCAGCTCAAGGTTTGGAAAGAACAAAAAGAAAAGGAGAAACAAGCGATTGAGGCCAACGTCGAGTCAGCTCCA
Organism: Candidatus Colwellbacteria bacterium RIFCSPLOWO2_02_FULL_44_20b; assembly: GCA_001817765.1. Taxonomy (GTDB): domain Bacteria; phylum Patescibacteriota; class Minisyncoccia; order UBA6257; family Colwellbacteraceae; genus O2-12-FULL-44-13. The sequence goes on from MHIZ01000022.1 coordinate 17,759, forward strand.
GAGGTTAATGGACAGCAAGAAATAGCTCAATAATAAAGGGGGTCACACAACGGTCCTTATGCGACACTCTCTTGAGGTGTGTTTTTTTCCTGGTCGATTCTTAGATATGGGATTTTGTGGTAGTCGAGCGTTGTTCGGAACTTTGCCTCTCCTCTCAACCCCTTTTCTTTATTTGCGTTCATCGGCTTTAGACTTTTTCCTTTCCCTCTGACTGCCGTATACTAGATCTTGTATGGGCGTTTATCAAGACAATCGGCAGGTGCGGTTTGATTACGAAATCCTTGAGACTTTTGAGGCAGGGTTGGAATTATTAGGATTTGAGACTAAGGCAATACGGAACGGGCGGGTTAATCTCGCGGGATCGGTCGCGCTTATCCGCGGCGGGGAGGCATATCTTTTAAACACCGACATACCGCCGTATCAACCGAATAACACTCCCGAAGGATATGATTCGAAACGAACACGACGGTTACTTTTAACCCGTGAAGAAATAAAATATTTAACCGGAAAGCTCGATAAGAGTGGTTTGACTTTAGCGCCTCTAAAAGTCTATAGTAAACACCGCAAAATCAAGATTGAACTCGGACTCGCGAAACGGAAAAAGAATACCGACAAACGAGCGACGATTAAGAAGCACGAGGTTGACCGAGAGATTCGACGGGTTCTGTAATGGGGGTGATGAGCTTCGACGAAGTACTTTACAAAGAGATTGCAAGCAGAGCTCGGAGAACTCTTTAAAAGCTCCGAAACTGATACGTGCTACATCACAGTATCGACAGCCAGCTTTAGCTTACGCTTAACTGGCCATCGGCTCGCGTATGCCTCTTTGCGAATACCGGTGTTATATTGAGGCTTACTCTTTCGCCTTGACGTAGCGACAGAGGACCATGCACGTCATAAGGTTAGAAGTTTTTTGTCTGATTTGAGCTTCTACCCTTTCATTTAATCAGACTACGCTTGTAGATGTTTCTTTGTTTTTATTTCGGACGGGAGTGCGATTCTCCCCACCTCCACCACTTCGCTCACTTCGTGAGCTTCGCGGTGCAAGCACCACCTTCCTTACAGGGCTTCGCGGTGCAAGCACCACCTTCCTTACAGGGCTTCGCGGTGCAAGCACCACCTTCCTT
>MHIZ01000022.1:18919-32219 GCA_001817765.1 Candidatus Colwellbacteria bacterium RIFCSPLOWO2_02_FULL_44_20b
TTTAGTTTTAGTTTCCTATTATTTCTACAGCTATTCAGAATTTACGGATCAACAACCACATAAAGGCACCTGAAGTTCGCGTCCTCGATGAAGAAGGCCAAAATCTTGGCCTTTTGTCGCTTCAAGAAGCCCTTTCGAAGGCGTACGCCTTAAATCTTGATCTTATTGAGATTGTTCCTGGCGCACAGCCGCCTGTGTGCCGGATTATGAGTTTTGATAAATATCGTTATCAAAAAGAAAAGGAGTTTAAGAAACAACGGGTTAAGGTACTTAATATGAAGGAGGTCCAGGTGAGCGGTCGGGCGGCGAAGAACGATATGATCACTAAAATCAAGAAACTTGAAGGGTTTTTAGCAAAAGGACATCGTGTTCAGATAACACTTACGCTTCGTGGACGAGAAAAGGCAAATAGGCCTTGGGCTGAACAAAAACTTCGAGAGTTTTTAGGTATGATTACCGTGCCTCATAAGATTGTCCAGACGGTTAAGCCGGGTGGACGAGGTCTTGTTGTTCATATCAGTACCTAGAGCGATTTTAGGCCACGATTTGCAAAATTAGCCACAGTATCGTAGAATCCTTCTTGCATATTTGTTAGCTTGTGAGACAGTCGCTCTCATGGGCTCAATTTTTTACTATGGCAAAAAAGAGCGCTGTAAAAAGAATACGGATTACGAAACGAGGCAAGCTTATGCGCCGGAGCATGGCCCAAGATCATTTTCGCGCTAAAAAGACCGGAAAACAGATACGTCAAAAACGTTCGGCTGTCGCGGTTAATAGTATTAACACAAAGCTTTTTAAGGTTTATCTTGGATCACTATGACACGCGTTAAACGAGGTACGCTTTCAGTTAAAAAGCGCCGAAAAATTTTAAAGTATACAAAGGGTTACCGCTGGGGCCGCAAATCAAAAGTACGAGCGGCACATGAAGCTCTTATTCACGCGTGGACGCACGCGTTTCAAGGACGCAAACAAAAAAAGCGCGATTATCGCCGGCTTTGGACTACTAAGATTAACGCGGCTGTCAGGCTCGAGGGGATGAAATACAGCACGTTTATTAAAGCCCTCAAGGATAAAGATATTCAACTTGATCGGAAGATTCTCGCGGATCTCGCAGAACACGAACCCGCAACTTTTAAGGCGCTCCTTAAATCTCTTTCTTAAGCAACGCTTCTTTCGTTTTCGTTCCCCATTTATATCCCCCAATCCGCCCATCGCTTCTTATAACCCGGTGGCACGGAATTCTTTTCGGATCGGGATTTTTATTTAGGGCGTTCCCAACGGCTCGATAGGCGCCTGGACTTCCAACGTTTTTCGCTATTTCTTTATATGTTCGTGTCTCGCCCCTTGGTATCTTTTTTACTATCTGGTAGACCTTGAGCGTGAATTTTGTCAGTTTTTGTTTCTTCACTTTTAATTGTATTACTAGGTTCTTGCCTCTGTTTTAAGAACTTGTACGCCTTCTCGAGAAGTTCTCCCGTGTCTTTATGTCTTGCGACTATTTTTTTCGCGTCTTTATACAAAAACCACCCATACCCTTCGTGCTCTCGTGGAGAGATGGAGATTTGCTGTTCGCTTGTTTTTGCAAGGTAGAAGATAACAATTTTAAAAACTTTCTTTCTTTCCTTCTTGAAGAATGTGAACTTTTCATATGCTTTGAACCCCCGTTCAATATGAAGATTTCGGCTTTTTAAACCAGTTTCCTCAAGTGTTTCTCGAAACGCGGCTTGAATACTTCCTTCCTCGGCCTGAATTTTGCCCTTTGGAAAATTCCAATACCCCCCGCCGTGATAGAGTAATAAAAATTTTGGTCCTTCTAGGGTTTCTCTTACAACAACGAAGCCTGCTGAAATTTCTTTTTCCATTAGTCTTGATTTTCGATTTTTAACTGTATATCTTCTTCCCTTAACTCCGCGTTTATTTTAGCGCCGTTTCGCAGTTGTCCTTTTAGGATTATTTCCGAGAGGGGGTTTTTTATTTTTTCCTCAACTACGCGACGTAGCGGCCGGGCACCGTAGACCGGATCAAAACCCCATCCAGCAATCTTTTCAATTACCACGTCATTAACTTCAAGCGTGGCATGCTGTGTGAGCGCAAGAATTTCTTGTATTTCAACAATTGCCAACTTTGCGATTTGTTTTACTTCGTCCCTTGAAAGAGTTTTAAAAACAATAATCCCACTTAACCTATTGAGAAGCTCCGGTCTGAAGTAATCCGTGAGGCGTTCTTTTACTTTTTCTGTGATATCTTTCATTGGAATGTCGCGTTCAATTTCCGTTTTAATAAGTTCCGAGTGGGCATTTGAGGTCGCGATGATGATTGCGTTCTCAAAACCAATTGTTCTTCCATGGCTATCTGTTAGGCGACCATCGTCGAACACTTGGAGAAACACGTTTACAAGTTCAGGGTTAGCTTTTTCGAATTCATCAAGAAGAATAAGACTATACGGTCTTTCCCGTACCGCATCAGTCAACAATCCTGTTGTTTTGCCATCCGGCGAGCCGATCAATCGTTCAATACTTTTTTGTTCCTGGTATTCTGTCATATCGAAACGTAACATAGCCTCTTCTGAGCCAAACTGGTTTTTCGCAAGAGCTTTCGCGAGTTCGGTCTTTCCTACTCCTGTCGGACCGACAAAGAGAAAGCTTGCAATCGGGCGATCTTTTCCCTTAAGACCGCTTCGATATTCTCGAAGAGCGTTCGCAACAGCTTTCACAGCTTCGTCCTGACCAATTACCGATTTATGAATTTGCTCTTCGAGATTCAGTAGTTTTCTTGCTTCCCCTTCTTTTGTTCCACTTACAGGAATTCCTGTGCGCCGCTCCACGGTTTCAGCAACCGCTTCAGCTGTTACTCTATACTCGTCCTTATTTCTTAGGTCCGTAACGGTTTCAAGGAGCAGACCAATCGCTGATTGCGGGAGCGGTCTGTCGTTCTCATACCGCCTTGCAAGTGCTACAGCATTTTTTATCGCCTTATAGGTAATAAAACATTTATATTGCTTCTCGATAACCAGGCTTTGATAAATTAATATTTTTATCGCATCTGCTTCGCTTATTTCCTCAACTTCTATCATTTCAAAGGAGCTTGGGATGCTTGTTCTTTGTTCTAAGAATTCTTTATACCCCTCTTTTGTTGTTGTGCTGATTGTTTGAATCCGTGATTCTTCTATAAGCGGCAAGAGAAGATCCGCAAGGCTTAGCGCGGTGTCAACATTGATTTTTACAAGATTATGCATATCGGGTATGTAGAGCACAATATTTCCCGCTCTTACTATTTCTTCACATACCACACTAACGCGTTTTCTGATTTCGTCCTGATTTGCCCCCGTTACAAGACGGCGTATATCAAGGGCGACAATTCTCTTATCAAAAAGCTCTTGTGGGATTTTGTCCGCAACTATTTCAAGAGCACAGTGTTCAACAATCGTTTCTTTACCAATTGTAGGCTCTCCTACAAGTATTGCGCGGGGTTTTTCGATATTTGCAAGAATATCAATAAGGCGGCGATATTCTTTTTCGTGACCAATGAGAAAACCCGCACGACCGGCGTGCGCCTCGTCTGTTATATCTCTTCCTACCGCGTCGAGTGTAGGAGTTGGCCGTGCCGTCCATGCTCTATTCATAATCCGATGCCGAATTTTGTGTTCGTGGTGCCGGAAACCGCTTAGCAGATGAGGTACTGTTATCTTCTGAAACTTCCGGCGAAAACGCGTAAAGATAATTACTTTCCCTATATCTTCTTTTTCGATATTAAATATGCTTAGAAGCCTTTGAATTTTACTTTCTTCAAGCACCGACAAACCTGATAGTAATTCACTTATATCAATCGTGGGGCTTTTATCTTGTCGCGCGCTTTCAAACGCCGCCTGGACAAGGCGTTTTACTTTTGCGTTCAGATCTTCTTTTTCGTTTTTCTCGGAAGCGGTTTCTTTAAGATACGTCTCGCATTTCTGTTCAACTTCTTTTATTGGAATATTGAGCCGTTCAAAGAGCTCTCTTACCTCTGGTTCGTCTATTATGTTCTTAAAACACTGCAGGAAAAAATTTCCTCCAACGAGCAATGATTTATCATACACGGCATATATAAGACGGTTTGCGCGTGGCGTTATGTATTGTGCAAGATTTATTCTTTCTACTTCCTTCCCGTCCCCTATTTGACGGTCGGAATGGTTATGGCGAGTTAATTTTTCGAATAGAAAAAGAGCGATTAACGCGGCGCTCCAGCTTAGCCATTCAATTCCTGAGAGTATGAAGATAAGCGCAATCGCTGTCAGGATAATGTAGACGATACTTGAAAACACCCGTACAACTGTACGGCCAATAATAGTCATTTCAAATCGGGGGTCTTTATAATAGGTTTCCGGTGAGTTCATAGTTTATGACTATTTGATACACAATAAAAAGCGGGAGCGCGAGCCATAGGAAGCACACAATACTCCCTACGGCCGCTACGCCGCTATAGATGATGACACTAACGATAATTCTTCCTGCTCGCAGTACAAAGCCGAGTAGATAACCTAGGAATGTTTTGTCTTTGTAGAGTGGCTCAATAAGATTTTTTGCCGTTATTTTTAAAGCGAGTGTTTGATCAAGTCTTTCGAGTATTGCGATACATTTTTGGACTATGGTCCTCAATCCCTCTCCATACCATCGCTTTACAAAGACTACACATTCATACCCTGCCCGGTATAGGCAATATCCAATAGCGAAGTTCATACTTCCCATTATACCAGAGGGCGCCTTAGAGACCGACTTCCGCAGGTCGAGCCTGCATTGCTACGAGCTCAATTTTTATAAGTTCCTCGAGTTCAATTCCCAAGAATTCTTTACATTTCAAGATAATTTCCCTATTTACTCCTTTTGCGAATGAGGGAACTTTAAACTTTTTTAGTACGGATTCAGCTTTGACAGAGGCTAGTTTTTTGTCGGGTTGGACGAGGGCTGAGGCGACAATAAGGCCTGTTAATTCTTCGGCACAATAAATGGCTTTTTCGAGGAGTGTTTTCGGTTCAAGCCCGTGGTTGTGATTGTGAATTCGGATCGCTTCAATTATTTCCGGCGGACAATCTGTTTGTTTTAGATATTCAACGGCGACGAGAGAGTGCTTTTCGGGCGTGCTTTGAGTTTCTTCCCAATCAAGGTCATGGAGGAGTCCTGTTAACTCCCAGTTTTCTTCATCTTCATTAAATTTCTTTGCGAGCGCACGCATTATGATACCTGCGGCAATACAGTGTTTTATGAGGCTTTCGTTTTTTACGTGTTTATGGAGTAGTGTTAATCCTTCTTCGTAAGTCATTGTTCGTTATGTTAGTAGACGATGTAGGCGAAAAATATTCCGGCCATAGTAATCACATGGAAGATGTCTATTATTCGCTGTCGTATGTTAATTCCTAGACTTTTCAATAGGTATCCGCTAAATCTTTCGATCTTTTCTTCACCCAGTCTGTTCGCGAGATGATTCTGGAATTCCGTTAGTAAACAGTCGAATTTGTTAATGACTTGGCTTATAAAGATGCCTGTAATAATCACAATGCTCACTGATCTTAATCCTGGTATTTTTGTCCAGAGATTTGTAGTAGCCAGGAGAAAAACCACAATTACGTATACTGTGATGAGTGTATGGAACGCAATTGTTCCCTTGTACAGCGCGTTCCATATTTTGTGTTTTCGAGGGTATGTCATAATCGTGTTCCTTTTTACATTCACTTTACACTGTCAACCATTTTTTTCGCTGTCTAGTTCTGAAGATTGGTAAATAGGCAATTAATTTTAATAAAACAGAGGGTTTTGTGTTTTTAAAGAAGCGCGCTCTTTTTCTTCAAAGATTTTTATTTTTCCGTATTCGCCGTCATAGCCGGGATCAATACGAACCTCGCCTTCGCGAACACGGAGAATGCCTTCAATCACTTCAGTTTTAGTACCAGCTTCTTTTAGTTCTTTGTCGCTTGCCTCGAAAAGAATTTTCAGCTCTGTATCAAGCGCGATAATCATTTTTTTATATTCCTCTTTGACGCGTTTACTTGTTGGGCCTACATCAAAGGCTTCGCCGATGATTTCATCAAGCGGAATCATATTTTTGTACCCTACCTTCTTTTCGTCTTTAAATCCTTCGGGACGATCGGCGAGCGCGTCAACCCGATTCATAACACCAACAGTGACTGGTTTACCACAGACGGGACACTTTCCCTCGAGCTTCTTTGTTTCGCTTGGAGCGAGGCATTTTTTACAGACACGATGACCGTCATAGTGATATTTGCCTTCTTCGGGAAAGAATTCGAGGGTGCGTAGAAAATTTTTAGGATTCTTTTCTTTGAGTGCTTTTGCGAGCGCATTAAAGGAAGGTTTAATATCGAATTCATTCGCTTCTCTACCAATGCGTTGGAGGGAATGTGAATCTGAGTTTGAAATCAGCGCAATTTTGTCTAGTTTTGAGATGCGCCAATTCATCGGCGGGTCACTTGAGAGACCTGTTTCGATCGCATAGACATATTTTGTGTTGTCGCCGAAACATTCTTCGAGTGAATCAAAGCCCGACATCGAACCAAAGACTGAGAACCATGGTGTCCAGGCGTGCGCGGGTATGAAGAGGGCCTCGGGATTCGCCTCAAGCGTTGTCTTTAGAAGATCTTCGGAATCGATACCAATAATTGGGCGACCATCTGAGTGCAAGTTTGCCCCGCGCATTAAAAGCGATCGGTAGATTTTTTCGATTGTTTCAACATCAGGGACAAATAGAAGATTGTGAACTTTTCGCACCTTGCCGCCGCGCTTATAGATACTTGAAATCTCGGTTGTGAGCATAAAGCGCGTATCGGAAAATTTACCTTTCATATTTTTCACCTTATGAGCCGCTTTTACTTTAAAGAGGCCGGGTTCGGCTGGTTCGAGTTTCTCTTTAATTTCCTTCAGCCATTTAGGATGCGTGAAATCTCCAGTACCCATAATTGTAATACCTTTGTCGCCTGCCCAGGCGTCGAGATTCTCGAGCGTCATTTCTTTTGAGACGGCGCGGGCGTAGGGAGAGTGGATGTGAAGATCAGCTATGATTTTCATTTTTCGTGATTTCTTAACTTCATCAGATTTGTGATATTTCCATTATCATTCACGAGTTCGGCAAGATACTTACCGCTCATTTGTTGAGGAATAACCACATAGTCAGCGCCCTCTTCATACAACTCTTTAGCACGCATACTATTTTCCGCAGTCATTATTACTTTTGATTGCGGATTATTTTTCTTCATATATTCAAGAATCGCGAGGTTGTCCTCGAGCGTTGGTACGGTTGATATAATAACACGGGCGTTTTCGAGCTTTGCTTGTTCCTGAATTTCTTCATCGTTCGCGTCTCCATAGATACTTGGAACCCGTTCACTTTTCAGGCGTTCCCATACACTCGGGTTAAAATCAATGACTACGAAGTTCGCCTTTTTTTCTTTGAGCGTTTCAACAATCATAGACCCCATTCGATCGGCGCCGATTATGACAATATGATTTTTCAATCCTCTGACTATTCCTGTTTTTTCAATAAGTTTTCCGCGTATTTCAAAAATTTTAAGGCCTTTTCTTAGTATTTTATAGAGAGCATCACCATGAGTGATGAGGTATGAAGAAACAACGATTGTAATAAGACCTACGATTGTAATTAGTGCTACGTGGCTCTCCTCAAGGTGTCCCAACTCTAGACCGAGAAACGCAAGGATTAAACTAAACTCTGAGATTTGAGCGACTGTGATACTTGCTTTAAACGAGGTGTGGGCCCGATATCCAAGGGCCCCCATTATAAAGAGCATAATGAGCGGATTTCCGATTAAGACAAAGAGTGAAAGAATAATTGCCGGTTTTATGAGTTCTGTTGTGCCACCAATTGTCATTTGGCTTCCTAAGATTACGAAAAAGAGAATTATAAAGAAATCACGAAGCGGTTTGATTCGCGCGCTGATTTGGTAGTGATACCCTGAGCTTGCAAGCGCAAGGCCGGCAAGAAAACCGCCGATTTCGATTGAAAAACCGATGAGCGGACTTGCAACGATGGCGGCAACCCCTAGGCCCCAGGCAAGACTTGCGACAAAGAGTGTTTCTTGAGAATTGCTTATGAAATCGAAAAGTTTCGGCAATACTTTTTTCCCAATAAAAAGCGTTGCCCCGAAAAGCGCTCCTCCTTTTATAAGTATCATTCCGAGATTTATCCAATTTACTCCACCTTCATTACCCTGCGAGTCGCCGACGATTCCCGGTAGGATAATAAGCGCGAGAATCGCGATGAGGTCTTGTATTAGAAGCAATCCGACAACAATTCTTGCATAAAGTGTATCGAGTTCTCTTTTGTCGGAGAGGAGTTTAATGATAATAATCGTTGAGGAAAACGTAAGCGCAATGGCAATATATGCCGCGACAACTAATGAAAATCCGAGAATTTTTGCTAGTCCGAAACCAATTAAAAATGTAAAAATAACTTGGCCAAGACCTGTATACACCGCCGCTTTTCCGACGGAGCGGATTTCTTTAATATTTATTTCGAGTCCTACAAGGAAAAGCAGGAGCGCGATACCAATTTTCGCAAGCGAATTTACTACCTCAAGATTGTTGAGCTCAATAAATCCGAGTGGTCCGATTAAGAGCCCGGCCGCGATATATCCAATTATCGTTGGCTGTTTTAGCCAATGCGCAATAATACTTAAAAATGCCGCGAGGGCAACGATAAGTGTAATTTCCGTAATGATTGGCATCCTTTATATTATTATATCGTGAAGTTCTGATTTCAGCACTTTTAGTTCTAATCCTTTATATAAAGCAAAACTACTCCACGTACCCAGGAGTAGTTTTGCTTTAACTAACTTAACAGCTTGGCTATGCCTCTTGATCTTCTTTGGGATCTTGAGGTTCTTGCGGTGGCATTTCCGTAGGCATTTGTTGAGGTTTCTCCTCTGCCGGCATTACTGGAGTGTTTTCCTCAGGTTGCATTTGTGGTTCCACAGGCATTTGCTGTGGTTCCGTAGAAGGTTGTTGATTTTCTTGCATTTGAATTTGTGTTTTCATTTTTACTTTCTACGGCGTGCGACTATTACCGTTTTTTTAACTGAATATTAGTACTTTTTTAGCTTACCTTATATTGTTTTTAATTACTACGAAACTTTACATTCCTTTTGTAACGCCAGCTTTATTTAATTCTTCTAGGAGCAGATCAAAGAGTTTGACTACCTTTTTCTCTTTATGATGCGCCATCAATATGAGGATCACATTTGCGGGTATTATTACGAAAAACGGCATGAGTTCTAGGATGACGACAGCTATATACCTTTTCCAAATCCACCCTATCATTCTTTTTTTCCACCACTTACCACTTATTTTATTATGACACCAGAGAAATAGAATAATCAGAAAAATAAATGAAAGTATTTTTGTGAAAATAATTCCGACCAATGTTAACTCAAGCCCGAAGTCGATAATATCTTTTAATACGGCAACAATCAGTATCGCGAATGGAAAATCAGGATCTTCGGGTCGATCCTCTATTGCCAGTTTAACGTCCTCGTCTTCTAACTCTTCCTTTTCTTCTTTAAAAATATCTTTTACTTTTTCTACTATCGCTTTTACCTCCTCGGGACTTTCAAGCACCTTTTTTACCGCCTGTTTTATTTCTCCTGGTTTTAACTCCTCAGAGCTTTCTTGATAGTACGTTTCCATAACTATAATGATTCACTATCATCGATCCGTTCCCGAGAAATTTTTTTGTTTCCCAGCAAGAGCCGCCTGATGAATATTCCCACGAAGTGAATAATAACACCGAAGAGAACAAGGCCTGTCAGACGAGCCAATAATGTAATGACAACACCTGCGTATGTTTGAGGAAAGATGCTTACAGCAGGATTTTCCAGCACAACGCCGACTATCCAAAGAATTGTTATCGGGATACTTTCGAAACCGGGATTGTTATGTTCTAGCGCGTGGAGCAGGCTCGCCAGAATCACCACAACCGAGATAAAGGCGGCGATGTATATCCCGAAATCAAGTTTATAAACCTCCGATGTCCCCTTGCGGCTTTGATGATTCTCAACGCGGATAACTTTGATCAACCGCAGGATTCTCAAAAACCTCAGAATTCTCAATTCTCTCGTAAGTTTTAACGGCGCGAGGTAACCAGCTCCTAAGAGTGTCGGGATAATTGAGACAATGTCGATAAGGCCAAAAAAGCTGAATATATATTCGTGTTTTTTGGGCGCGCCTATGACTCTTCCAATATATTCAACTGAGAATATCGCAACACAAATATATTCAATATAGAGAAAACTTGTTACGTATTTATGCAGTGAGGGGATCGATTCGAGAATTATCGCGAGAACAGAAAAAATAATTACTATAGAGAGAAAGTTGTTTATAACGAGAAACAGTTTCGATTTTTGGTTGTAAAACGCCTTGTAGCAGAAGTTTTTCATTACAATTGTTTCTTTCTGTTTTGCTTATATTATACGATGATTATAACACTTTTCGATCTTAACTGACCCTCTGCGGGAAGCCTTTTTTATACTTACTCTTGTGTCCTCAAGAGGATTCCCCCGCTCCGCTAACTAGCGGATCGGGGTCCGGGGCGCTCGAATATACTCGCGCCTTTCGAATCCTCTTAGGGGCTTGATTATAGTTACTTAGTAGTAGTGCCCTCAAGAGGATTCGAACCCCTATTACAAGATCCGGAATCTTGCGTCCTATCCATTGAACGATGAGGGCTTAAGCCGCTTTTTCTTCTAAAACCAGCTTTTCTTCGAGCGGAGCACCCATTATTATTCCCGTAACAAGCCAAAACATCAAGCGTCCTGGTTCGAGCGTCCAGAGAAAATGATCGGCGATACCAAAAAAGAGAAGCGCAAGCATCATTGTTGTAGGAATAAAAAGCAACGATCCTTTTCCTTTTGATCGCCAGATAATATCAACAATAAGACGGAGAAAGATAATGAGTCCTAGAATACCAAGTTCTGCACCGATTAGCAGATAGATATTGTGGACTGGTTGCCACATTTTTTCCGGCATTCCTAAATTTTCGTATGTTCTTTCATTTATTGAATATAAAACTTGATTACCAATACCCACGCCCCATATATTTTTCTCAATGATTTCAAGACCGATTTCGTTATAGAGCAGGCGCTGGTTTACTGAGGACTCAAAAAAACTTAATGAGGACCTTTCAAAAATGAGCGGCGAGAAGAAAAACCCGAATACAAAAGCGACTGTAATCATAATCGCGAGGAGATTTATTGCTTTTTCACGACGACGCGACTCACTTAGCATTATGATTGTAATGAAAAAGAGCGCCGCCGTGGCAACGACCCAAGCGGCCCGAGAGAATGTTAGTACGATACCGAGGGTCGTGATAAACAATCCTCCGCTTATCGCGATTTCCTTGGTGAGACTCTTTCGTGGAGTTACGAACCAAAGATATATAAAACTCACCAGTCCAATGACAAGAAACGCGCTTAGAATATTCGGATGCGGAAATGTACCATATGCGCGAATTAATTTACCTCCGTACACAGTAACCTTCGCAATGTCGTCTATTCCTGAACTGAGAAATGACTCCCCTAGAAACCACACGCCTAAACTTTTTTGGAAAAGAAATTGATACAATCCGATGCATGCTTGTATTACAGCGCCTCCCGCAAACACCGCGCATATCTTTTCTAGTTTTATGACTTTTTCCCGCAGGAGTCCGGCTATTACAAGCGCGCTACCGATAAGCATCAGGAGCCTTAGGCTATTATAGAGCGCGAGAGCTTTCTCATTCGCAAAGAATACGGAAACGAGCGCACACGTGCCTAGTATAAGCGAGAGCCAGACATGACGGCCTTCGTTCCATTTTAACTTTCGCGCGCTCCATAGCCGCTTCATCCCAAAGATTATAAGAAGCACGAGTAACGCATCCCGTGCATAGAGAGATATTGTCGCATACTCATTAAAACTTTCCCCAAATGTATAGAGTATCGTGCGATACCCGAAGGGAATCGCCGCAAAAATAAGGTATGCAAACAGTGCCACTTTCTAATATATTACCTCAGAAATGGCTCCGATAAGAAAAGCGATTATCAAAACGTATCCAAGCGTTGGACTCAGTTTTTTGAGAAGTGCCGAACCATACCGCCGGCGCGAGCGCCACCAGATAAGAACGACAAGAATGCTGTCGAGGGCAAGAAAGATACCGCCCGTCAGCGCGATAATTTGAAGGAAGTTTTGAAAGCCGATTATATATAGTACGAGTGGTAGTAATATTACTATTCCATTCGCCCACCACGTTTTTACTTTTAAGTCCTCTTCGAAAATATCACGGACATTTTGGCCGATCATAATATATGAACTTATAATCGCAAGAAGACCGAGTATTCCAATTATTGCCATCAGTGGCGGGCTAACTATTTCTTTCATTCCCGTTACGGCGTCGCTCGAAACCTGATTTGAGAGACCGAATACTCCGACAACAAAGAGTGTATAGACAAGCGTGGGGAGCAGTGTGCCGATAATAATTGGAGTTTTTATTTTTTCAAATTTCTGCCCTGTTTTTTTGAAATATTCAACCAACGATGGAATTGCGCTTCTTCCGGCAAGCGAGAAAAGCACCGGACCGAACGGGAGGAAAATAAACGCCGGACTTATGACATTTACATTCACAAATGTATTTTCACTTATTCCCCCTAAACCAAGAATAAATACTAGACCAATAATTAAAACCATTGCGCCCGTGATGAGCGTTTCCGAGAGCGCGACTGCTTTTACTTTTAGAAAGACGCAGAGTGACCCGATTATCCAAAATACGAGTATTTTATATACTACACCTCCACCTCCAAAAATCAGATTCAGAAAACTTATCGAAAGAACGAGATACACAACAAGTGAGAGTAACATCGCAATAACCGCCGAAAGGAGCGCGAGATAGAAGCCCTCTTTGCCTAAATATAATCTCGCGTAACCGACGTAGTTATGAAGGCCCGGGGTTTTTATAATCGTATCCGCATGCATCAAGTAGATGATCGAGAAAATACCCGCGAATATTACGAGATACAAAAAACCGGTTATGAAACCGGAGTTCTTAAAAATAAAGGGCAGAGCGAAAACGCCAGCACCGATAATCGTGCCGCTTAAAAGGCCGCTTGGTAAAATAACATCACGATAGAATTTCACTCTACTTCGAATATTTCGTCCCCTTCACGCACTCGATCTTTTGCTTTAATACCTACCTCCTGTCCTTTTTTCGCTGTTTCAATCTCTTTATGATCGAACTGCATCGAGCTTATTTTCTGCGTGAAGTCGGTTGTCGCCCC